>JBDSOC010000027.1:0-53971 GCA_039915085.1 Chitinophagaceae bacterium | reverse complement strand
AAGCCGAAGAGTTAACACAGGCTCACACAACCAATGTTACCAATGCGCTGGCAGGTAAAATCCCTGGTGTTAAAATAAGTGGTAGTGGTGGTTCCTTTACTGGCTCCAGCATTATTATACGTGGTGTTACCACCCTTACCGGTTCAAACCAGCCGCTTTTTGTGGTTGATGGAATTCCGTTTGATAACAGTGGTGGCGGAGCTCCCTTGCAAACAGGCCCTCCTGTTTCTAACAGGGCCATAGACATTAACCAGGAAGATATTGAAAACATTACTGTACTTAAAGGCCCTTCCGCTGCCGCTTTGTATGGTTCAAGGGCTTCTAATGGTGTAATTTTAATTACTACCAAGAAAGGAAAATATAATCAGAAAGGTACAGTAGAAGTATCTACCAGCTATGGTATTGAATCAGTAAACCGGTTTCCTACCTATCAGAATCAATATGGCCAGGGTTCAATAGATTTAAGCAAATTTCTTCCAACTCCACCAAATCCCGCTAGTACACCCAATCCTAACTTTAATAAAGGTAAATATTTACCTGCTTCACAAACTTCCTGGGGACCCGCGTTTGGCACGACGGCTACAGCTGAAAATGGCCTGTTGGTGGGTGGTTCCCCCATTTCTTACAATGCATACCCCAATAATGTGAGGGATATGTTTAAGAATGGCCAGAACCTGCAAACCAATATTAGCTTTACCGGTGGTTCTGAAAAGAATGCATTCCGGTTTTCTTATGGCTTTACCGATAACACCGGGGTACTGGATAACAATAAGCTGTTAAGACACAATTTTGGTCTTAATACTACTTCAAGAATAACCAACCGCTTAACGGTTTCGGTATCAGGAAACTATTCAAATAATTCATCCAAAAGAACCCAGCAGGGTAACCAGTTAAGCAGTCCATTATTCCGTGGCTGGCTTACACCACGCAGTTATGACCTTACCGGTCTCCCTTTTGAAAGTGCAACAGGTGATCAGTTATATCCGCTTGGAGAAGACAATCCTTATTGGACAATCAAAAACAACCGCTTTAAGGATGAAATCAATCGTTTTTTTGGCAACGTTGCAGTGAATTATAAATTTACCAACTGGTTACAGTTTGATTATAAACTAGGTGCTGATGTTTATTCAACCTTCCGTCATGCATATGACCAGATTGGCATGCGCGGCCAGGGAAATGTAGCCAATACTGCACCTAATACAAATCCTTATACTGGTACAGGTGGTGCTGGTTTTGCCGGCGGCGTACTGGAAGCAAGAAACCAGTACAGGAGCTTAAGCTCAAATGGCTACTTTACTGCACAAAAACGGTTTGGTAATTTTTCTTTGACGGGTGTAGTAGGTAATGAAATATCTCAAACATACAGCGCCTCTGACCAAACTTTGGGTTATGGAATAGTGGTACGCGATTTTGAGCAATTAAGCAATACTACTTCTTACAAACCTTTGAATGGGTCTACAACAGTGCGCCTCATAGGTCTTTACGGAGACTTTACTGCCGCCTATAAAAGTATAGCCAGCTTAAATGTTACATTGCGTAATGACTGGTCATCTACTTTTAAACCGGGTAATAATTCTTACCTGTACAATGCAGTAGCTGCCTCAATCAATTTTACTGAGTTATTCCCATCATTGAGAAATAATGTAATTGAGAACTTTAAAATAAATGCCAACGTTGCTACTGTAGGTAAAGCAGGTTTGGATTTTGTTTATAGAACGGATTCTTATTACGGAGCGGCTGGTGCAAGTGACGGTTTTGGACCAGCGATTCAGTTCCCTTTTAATAGCTTACAGGGATTTAGTTTAAACGATGCAGCTGGTAATGCCAACCTGGGGCCTGAATTTACTACTAATAAAGAAATTGGTGTAAACCTCGCATTTTTCAAAAACCGGGTTAGTATTGAGGCTACCTTATACCATCAGAACTCCAGAAAACTAATATTTGATGTTCCAGTTTCTAACAGCTCAGGTATTGGTACAGTTACCCAGAATGCGGGAAAACTGTCTAATAAAGGTTTTGAACTGGCAGTAAACGTAACACCCATCAGGACGAAATTTTTCTCATGGGATATCAATGCCAATTACTCACAGGTTAAGAGTACAGTAGATGAGTTAAGCAATGGCGTTACAAATATTTTTCTTGGAGGATTTACTACGCCCAATATTCGTTTGGTAGCAGGTGATGAGTATGGACAGATTTATGGAAATGCTTACCTCCGCGATGCCAAAACCAATCAATTAATAATCCTTCCAAATGGTCTTCCACAGGCTACGACAGGCGTACAAAAAATTGGTAATCCTAACCCTAAATGGTTAATGGGTATTACCAATACATTTAGTTATAAAGGATTCTCAGTTTCTGTTCTTTTGGATATCAGGCATGGTGGCGACCAATATTCAAGGAACGTAAAAGATATGAGAACCAATGGTGTAGCAATAGAAACTGCAGAGTTTCCGAGGTTTAATGCGGATGGCACAGTTAGCAAACCATACCTTTTTGAAGGCGTGCTGGCTAACGGACAACCTAATACTACCAAAGTGTCTGCGCAGGATTATTGGGGAAATACTGGTAAGTATGTAGCAGCAGAAGGATTTATTCTTGATGCATCATGGTTCCGTATCAGGGAAGCTTCTGTAAGCTATAAAATTCCTGCATCGCTTTCGCAGAAAGTAGCTATCAGCCGTGCAGAAATAAGCGTTTACGGCAGAAACCTGTTTTTATACGCACCAAATTATCCTCATCTTGATCCGGAACAAAATGCCCTTGGTATCAGCAATGCAGTAGGTCTGGAATTTAACGCATTGCCGCAAACCCGTTCAATGGGTGTTTCACTTAGAGTTGGTTTGTAATAACAATAAAAAAAAGTAAAATGAAAGGAAGACATATATTAATATTACTGATAGTTGCAGGACTGGTTATTACCGCAACTTCTTGTAAAAAATACCTGAATATTAATACCGACCCGGATAGTATTTCGGACGCGCCTTTAGCCCAATTGCTGACCTCTGCGCAGGTAAATCTTGGGTTTGAAAGTGGAAGTGATCTGTTCCGCTTCAGCACATTAATTGCGCAGCAAATGTCTGGTCAGGCTTCACTGGGTAATCAAACCTATCTATTTGACACGTATAATATTACCGGCAGTGATGAAAACAATGTTTGGTCAAGCATGAATTCAACCACCTTAAGTGATCTTGAATTGATTATTACCAAAGCTACTGCAACAGGCAGTCCTTACTATTCCGGTATCGCCAAGATTTTAAAAGCATATGAATACCAGAAAATGGTAGATGCCTGGGGCGATGTGCCTTATTCAGAAGCGCAGAAACTTAGTTTGAATACCCAGCCAAAATATGATAAAGCAGAAGATATTTACAAAGCCATCACTGTTTTATTAACAGAAGCTGTAACTGAGTTGAATGCAGGAACCAGCGCATTTTCTCCCGGAGTCAATTCAGTTATTTACAGCAATTCAAGTTTTGCAGTAGTAAAGGGTAACTGGATTAAGCTGGCTAATACGCTAAAACTGCGAATATTCCTGCACTACAGCAAAAAGGATCCGGCTTTTACCCTGGCACAAATAACAGCTTTGGTAAATACAGCTGGTGTAACCTTTATGGCATCTAATGCAGATAATTTTCAAATGCCATTTTTCGATGTAACAAAAGCGCAAAACCCTATACAGCAGTTTGAAGCAAGCCGCGCCAACTACCTGTTTGCAAACAATTCAATGGTTACATTAATGGTGGGTAAATCTGATCCAAGACTTCCTTTTTATTTTACGCCCGTGCCTTTCACCTCAATCCCCGCTACTTATAAAGGAGCAAAGCCAGGAGATCCGGTAGGTAACGGTTACTCAAGAATACATACTTACCTGCGTGGTGCTGCGTCAGGTGCTCCTCCTGTTCAACAACCTGATGGCGGTATTCTTCCAGGGTCTATTGTTTATACTGGTGCGGCGCCCATACGCATGCTTACCTATGCTGAATATTGTTTTATAAGGGCTGAGGCTGCTTTATTAGGCGCCCCTGGTGTTGCACAAACTTTTTTTACCAATGGTATTACTGCTTCTATGCAGGATGTGGGTGTAAGCGCAACCGATATTACTGCTTACCTGGCAGTAAATGGCACTTTAACCGGTACAAATGCGCAGCAACTGAAACAGATTATTGAAGAAAAATATGTTGCGAATAATGGTGTGGCAATGGAGCCTTGGACAGATTTCAGGAGAACAGGTTATCCTGCACTGGTTCCTCCTTCCAATGGAGTAGCACCAGCAGTGCCGCGTTCTTTGTTCTATCCCCAGTCTGAAATAGATTTAAATCCGAATGCGCCTAAACAAAAGGCAGATTTGCAGGCAAAAATTTTCTGGGATAATTAATAGTAAGAATTCTGTAAATATTTTAGCATAAATAAAAACCCCGGCTATTCAGTTAGCCGGGGTTTTTATTTATGCCTGCGCAGTAAAAGGCAAATGTTGAATTATATTAGCAATTAAACTGCGTGATATAGTTGCTGTAATTCCATGCACTAATAAATAAATAGTCGTCCCTCAAAAAGTCTGAAATCCTTGCTGGCAGTTTTTATTCTTCCATATTGTATTCAAAAAAAACTGGCTTTTATACTATAGTTACGAAATCTTGCAAAATCATCTTTTCTAATTTACCTTTTGGAACTTTTTTTATGGAAAAAAGTACCGCAAAAAAGCCAGTCGAAATTCACCTCATCCGGCCTTCGGCCACCTTCTCCAACAATGGAGAAGGAAAATGGAAACGTCTCTATTTGCCCGATTTCGACATAGTTCCCTGATTAGGCTTCTGTACTACTGTGACTTCAGCTTCGCCAATCCTACCTTCTGAGGGTTAACTAAATAAAATGAGCAGGATTAATTTGTTAAGTAATAACCGGTATAATAATTTTACTTCAGTACTTCATTTAATTTATTCTCCAGCTCTGCACCTCTCAGGCTTTCCGCAATTACTTTCCCCTGGGGGTCTATTAATACATTATAGGGGATGCCTTCAAATTTATAGGTTTCCACTGCTTTACTGTTCCAGTATTGCAGGTCACTTACATGCGTCCAGGTAAGCTGATCATCATGAATGGCTTTTACCCATTTGTCTTTTTCACCTTTTCTGTCTAATGACACACCGAGTATGGTAAAGTTTTTATCCTTGAACTGTTTGTAGGCATTTACAACATTGGGATTTTCCTGCCGGCAGGGCCCGCACCAGCTTGCCCAAAAATCGACCAGCAGGTATTTACCACGAAAAGAAGAAATTGCAATTGTTTTTCCATCAACAGAAGGCAGTGCCAGATCCGGAGCCTGTTTACCTGTCCATGAATTGCTGGCTTCCCTTCCTTTACTTGCCTGCGCACGCTGCATGTCATACGTGGTTTTTAGCTGTTCCAGCGATTTGTGTCGGGGAAATCTTTTTACAACGCTATTCAGCAGTTTTCCAAATTCATCACTCTGAAAAGAGCGGGAACCCATGCCCAACGCAAAAATACTTTCGGCAGGACTGTCTGCTTTATCAATAAAACTTATCAGATATTCATTCAGTGAAGCGATGGCTTTGTTTTTACGGTTGGTAGCTGAAATCAGCAAACTGTCTGACCCACCAAATTGTTTCAGGCTATCTATCTCTGCAAATACATTATTAATGGCAGATGCTTTTTCATCATAACGGTTAATAAAACTTTTCAGGTGATCGCTGGCCTCAGACCCAGATACCGTATAATAATTATCTTTTTTACTCAAATCAATCACTACATTTATTTTCTCTACATCATTGATAATTAATACAACCGGTCCTTTTTCTATTACCAACTGGTAAATGCCTTCTTCTTTGCCATTGCCTTTAAGATCAATCTTTCCTTCTTTGCCATTTAACAAAGATGAATCAAGCAATATCGGGTGCGAATCACCACCATAAGGTATTTCTTCCAGCAAAATATGTGTAGGGCCAGCAATAGTTATAGAGTCCTGGGACTTGTCGTCATAGTTTTGCGGTACCATTTTATCCAGGTTTTTATAGGTAACACTAACTATAAAACCACCTTTGGGTTTGGGATTGCAGGCGCTGAAACAAGCTGAGAGCAGCAATATGATACATACAAATCCCGGGAATTTTTTTTGCATAAAATGATTTTAATAAACTTACCTGGCCTGCCTTACCTGCTGCCTGCCAGGCAGATCAACAGCGCAGGAGAACACAGGCCGTTTCCTCAACGGCTATAATTATATTTAATTGTTCAATTTTTCCGTTAGCAATTGCGTAGCCACTTTGGGATCCGCCTTGCCTTTGGATACTTTTTTTACTTCACCCATAAACAAACCGATTAATCCTTTTTTGCCTTTTCTGTATTCTGCTACTTTATCCGGCATACTTGCCAGTACTTCATCTACCCAACTGGCAATGGCGCCGCTATCAGAATCCTGTAATAAATTCAATGCAGTTGCAACCTGCAAAGGATTGGTTGATTTATTTTCAATAAGCGCGTGCAGCAACTTTGACGAAGCTACAGAAAAACTGAGTTGACCGTTTTCTACCAGTTCAATCAGTGTTGCCAGTGTTGCTGGCTGCACAGGAAAATTATCAATATGAACTGAATGTTCGTTTAGAAAAGATTTTACAGGTCCCAGTAACCAGTTGGCAGCGGCTTTATAATGATTGGTTTCTTTTATCAGTCCTTCAAAATAAGCAATGGTTTCTTTGTCATCGCAAATTACCCTTGCATCATAATCACTGAGTAATAAAGTAGATTTATATTTTTCTATCAGTGCTTCAGGCAATGCGGGCATTGATTTTTTTATGCTGTTCAGCTGTTCCTCAGTTACAATAAATGGTGGCAGATCCGGATCCGGAAAATAGCGGTAATCATTTGCTTCCTCTTTGCTGCGCAACGAAAAAGTAGTATCATTGGTAGCATCAAAACTTCTTGTCTGCTGCTGAATGGTTTCGCCTTTTTCAACCAGGTCAATCATACGCTTCACTTCATACTCAATTGCTTTGCGCACGTTGCGGATTGAATTCAGGTTTTTTACTTCCACTTTTACACCCAGTTCTTTCACGCCTTTCAGCCGTATAGAAACATTCGCGTCGCAACGCATACTGCCTTCTTCCATATTGCCATCGCATACATTGAGGTAGCGGACCAGCTTGCGCAATTCAGTTATATAAGCAGTGGCGTCTTCTGCATTGTGTATATCTGGTTCGGTTACTATTTCTACCAATGCCACACCGGCGCGGTTGTAATCAATACAGGTATTGTTATCATCCAGATCGTGTATGCTTTTCCCGGCATCTTCTTCTAAATGAATGCGGTTCAGCTGCACATGTTTATCGCCATCGCCTGTTTTAATGGTTACATAGCCGCCTTTGCAAATGGGGGTAGTATGCTGGGATATCTGGTAACCTTTTGACAAATCCGGGTAAAAATAATTTTTACGGGCGAAGTAATTTTTGTGTTCAATCCCGCAATGACAGGCAAGTCCGAGGCGTATAGCCAGGTCCACCGCCGCTTTGTTTAATTTAGGCAGTGTGCCGGGATAACCCAGGGTTATTTCGCTGATATGTGTATTGGGCTCAGCGCCAAAGGATGCACTGTCTCCACAGAACAATTTGCTTTTTGTAAGCAATTGCGCATGCACTTCAAGGCCAATAACAGTTTCATATTTATTGTAATCAGTCATTATTAAAGGTTTGTAAGTCGCCCCGCCTGTTTTGTTAATACAACCAATTCTTATCCGGGTTTGAAAAGCTGTTATCAGCGTTTGCAAAAATACCATATCAGAACTGATTTTCCTGTCGGGTTTATGACAGGGGGGGAAAATACCGGGATGGCGTTAGACAGGACAAAAAATAAATTTTAGTGGCGAATTCTTTTCTGAGGTTCGCCCTTTTTTTCTTGCGGTTGGTGAAAACACACAACCGCGGCCATGCAGGAAGATTTTTTTACCCGGTTTGGCCCTTTCTTCCTGCAGTTGGTGAAAACACGCAGCGATTGTAATTGATCGACATATAGGGTTTTATGTCAGGGGAAGATTACGGGATAACCTAACCGATTATTGTCCCGTAGGGACGCCCTGTTTCTAGCAACCAATTAATGTTTTTTACGGCTCCATCGGAGCCACCTGTAATGCACAGGAAGCTCCGATGGAGCTGTGTGAGGGAACGCATTTTTCTATAAACAGGTTGCTCCTAATGGAGCCAGGGATAATGACAGGCGGGCGCCCGGTTAATAGCAAGCAGGCATTAAAAAAGCCATCGTGCACAATACATGATGGCTTTTTAAGTATTTAGTATTCAGTATAAAGTATTAAGACCCCTGGCAGGTATTTGTTCCTGCAATACTGGTATGAAGTAAGCTTTTCGGACCTGTTGTCTGACTACTAAATACGCTCTACTCAGTACTTGCTGCAGACCGGTCGTCTTACTACTTATTACTTAGTACTCCTACAGACTGGTCGTCTTAAGGTTTTTTGGAATTTTTATTTCCACTTCCTGTGGTTTACCATCGCGGGTTATTTTTACCTTGAAATTACCTTTTTCTATTGCGGGTTTAGATAGTTCCCTTAATTTGTCGATATTATTTACTTCGGTGCCATCAAAAGTAGTAATGATGTCTCCTTCTTTTATACCAGCCTTTTCTGCGGCTGATTCATCATCTACATCCAGTACTTTCAGGCCCTTGCCATCTTCTGTTTCCTGTGCTTTGATACCCAGCTTTGCCTTGCCATTCCATGAAAAATTATAGTTCATGTTATTGTCAAAATTGAATTTTTTGAACTCACTTGCGTCGGGTGCAGTTAATGCAAGGGCGCCATTAAGTTTTCTTTTAGTTAATGTGGCAGTAGTTTTCTGTTCTTTTTTATCTCTTTTATAGGTAACAGTTATTTTTTCATCTGGCTTGAATTTGCCAATAACCCTGGTAAGTTCTTCGGGAGAATTTATTTTGGTATCGTTGATCTTTGTAATGGCATCTCCTTTTTTTAAACCGGCTTTTTCAGCTGCACTTTCTTTTGATACACTGGTAATGGTTACACCTTCAGCTTCATCATTTTTATCAGTTCCAACGCCTAAAAATGCTTTATTGCCGCTCAGGCCATTGAGTGTTATCATATTATCTGCTCCGCCATAGCCATACACATTGACCCCACCCCTGAATCTTGTACGGGGTGCATAAGCGGCGCCTGGTTCATTTTCCCATTCTTCATTTTCTCTTTTTTCTGACAGTTGTTTGCGCCTGGAAATAATAACATCATCACTTTTATATTCTGATAATGGCTTGCCATTTATTTTTACATCATCACCTTTTATTTCAATGCTGAGTTTGGTATCCACATCTGTTTTAGGTTTGATGATAATTACATCGTCATTGCGTTTGATAGTTGTAGTGCTTTCTTTTTTGTCATCATGGGCAAAAGCACTTGTTGCAGCAAGCGCAAGTATCATGAGGATACCGGCTGCTTTTGAAAAGTATTGTTTCATACCATAGTTGTTTTAAAATGATAAAAATCTATCTACGTTTAGTTTCGTAGTTCAAATATAAGAGGATTTTATCAATTACGAAAGATTTCGGAAATGTTAAATTAAACCGGATGCTATAATATTCTTTAAAAAGCTATGGTATACCGTAGATACACCTCGTATCCTTACTACCCGCTTCAGGGTATTGGCAGATCGGTTTTGCAGCGCGATATTCGGTGCAACCTAAACCAATTGCTATATGTTTTTAGTGCTTCAGAGCGGTGTCAGTTTCGTTTTTATTGGCACTATAATTTTTAGCCTGGTTATTATTATTGCCAGCATCCGCTGGATAAAAGATTTGTATAAACTAAAAGAAAAAAGGCAGAAAGCGCAGGATCTGCGGCATAAGGCCCGGACCTCATGAAATTATATTTTTACGCCGTTGTTGGTGTTTTCACCGGCTATAATATATTAACCGTGATTTTTTGTCCTTTATCCACTGCTGTTGTGGGTCAAAAGACCAACAACGGCGATCACACGTTTATTGCAATAAACTTTTCACCTTATCAATCACCTGCTGCAGGTTGCCTGCTTCCTGCCCGCCTGCGGTAGCAAGTGTTTTTTGTCCGCCGCCGCCACCTTTTATCAGGGGCGCAATGTGTTCTTTAATAATTTTGCCGGCATCTAAATTTTTTGCTACTGTTACGGTTTCGGAAATACCCACAGCAACAAAAGGTTTACCACCAATATTAGCGCAGAGTACCGCTACATGATCATGTAATTTATTTTTCAGGTCGAAGCAAAGTTTCTTTAATGCATCTGCATTGCCTACTTCAACAATATCTCCTATAAATGTAATGCCGTTGATGATTTCATCCTTGTGCAATAACTCATTGCGTATGCCCACCAGCATCCGGTCTTCCAGGTGTTCCAGTTTTTTCTTTAAACCGGCATTTTCAGTAAGTAAATTGTCAATGGCTTTGCTTAATGCAGCAGGATTTTTTAACTGATCTTTTGCCTGCTGTAATTCTGCCAGTTCTTTATTAATATATGTTTGGGCTGCTGCGCCTGATACTGCTTCTATGCGGCGAACGCCTGCAGCTACCGCCGTTTCCTGTTTAATTTTAAAAAGACCCAGTTCACCCGTTGCGCCCACATGTGTACCACCACAAAGTTCTACTGAATAATCAGGGTCGATCATTACCACACGGACAATATTTCCGTATTTTTCTCCAAACAGGGCCATGGCGCCCAGTTTCAATGCTTCTTCTTTTGGTAATTGCTGAATGACAACCGGAATATTTTCCCTTATTTTTTCATTGACAATATTTTCCACCTGTATTATTTCTTCATCCGTCATTTTTGCAAAATGAGAGAAGTCGAAACGCAAATGTTCCTCACTTACCAATGAACCTTTTTGTGCTACATGCGTGCCCAGCACCTGGCGAAGTGCCGCGTGCAAAAGATGTGTAGCAGAATGGTGAACGGCAGTTGTTTTCCTTTTGGCCGCATCTACTTTTGCTATGACTGTACCCGTTAGTGAAGCAGGAAGGCTTTCTGCAAAATGTATGATAAGATCATTTTCTTTTTTGGTATCAGTAATTTTTATCGTTTCATTGTTAATGATCAGTTCGCCGGTATCGCCCACCTGTCCACCGCTTTCTGCATAGAAAGGTGTTGCATCCAAAACCAGATGGTACAATACTTTGTCTTTTGTTTTTACTTTTCTGTACTTAACAATATTGCTTTTTGTTTCTAACGAATCATAGCCAATAAATTTGTTGGAGGGATTGTCAAGAAGTATAATCCAATCTTCAGTATCCATAACCGCTGCTGATTTGGATCGATTTTTTTGTTGCTGCAATGCTGTTTTAAATCCATCCATATCTACTGTCCAATTAATTTCTTTTGCCATTAATTGTGTTAAATCGATAGGAAATCCGAAGGTGTCAAACAGTTCAAAAGCAAATTCACCGGCGATTATTTTATTTTTTCTTTCTGGATAATATTTTAATTGTGCGTCAATGTATGAACCCTTGATCTTATCAGTATCGGAGAAATCCGCAATATATCCGCCTGCAATTGGGCTTGATGCCTCCATTGAGTAATTATTAAATCTGCGAATGCCAAGAGCTAGTGTTCTCATAAACGCCTCTTCTTCTTCCCGCACCACCTTCGTTACAAACTCCAATTGAAAGTCCAGTTCAAAAAATACATTGTCAAACTGCTTGGCCAGTACCGGCATCAGCTGGCATAACAATGGTTGTTTATAATCCAGGTAAGAATAATAATACCTCACCGCGCGGCGCAGTATGCGGCGTATTACATAACCGGCACCTGTGTTGGAAGGCAACTGTCCGTCTGCTATAGTAAATGCAATGGCACGTATATGATCTGCCAGTACCCGAAATGCTACAGCCTGCCTGCTATCGCTGAAATCATATTTTTTACCCACTATTTCTTCAATCGCTGCAATGGTTCCTGTAAAAACATCTGTATCATAGTTACTGTTCTTACCCTGTATCACTCTCACGAGTCTTTCAAACCCCATACCTGTGTCTACATGCTTTGCGGGCAATGGTTGCAGGCTGCCATCTTTCAAGCGGTTAAACTGCATAAACACATTGTTCCAGATTTCTATCACCTGCGGGTGATCGTTATTCACAAGTGTTTTGCCATCTGCCTGTTTTCTTTCTTCATCGCTTCTGCAATCCACGTGTATTTCCGTGCAGGGGCCACAGGGGCCGGTATCGCCCATCTCCCAAAAGTTATCTTTTTTATTACCCAATAAAATGCGGTCTTCCGAAATCCATTTTTTCCATTCTTCAAATGCCTCTTCATCTTTGGCCAGGCCTTCTTTGTGATCGCCTTCAAAAATGGTTACGTACAGCCGGTTCTTGTCCAATGCTAACACTTCAGTTAACAGTTCCCAACTCCAGGCAATGGCTTCTTTCTTAAAATAATCGCCAAAGCTCCAGTTACCCAGCATTTCAAACATGGTATGGTGGTAGGTATCCACGCCTACTTCTTCCAGGTCGTTGTGCTTGCCGCTTACCCGTAAACATTTTTGCGTATCGGCCACACGGGTATGGTCAGGTTTTTTATTGCCCAGGAAATAATCTTTAAACTGGTTCATACCTGCATTGGTAAACAATAGAGTAGGATCATTTTTTATGACAATAGGAGCCGATGGAACGATGGTATGTCCCTTTGATTGAAAGAAATCCAAAAACTTTTGACGAATGGCTGCACTGGTTAACATACTGGAACAATCTTTGGTTGTTAGTTGCCCTCCTAAGGGCTATATTTGATAATAATAGGGGCTTTTTAAAATTGTGGCAAAGGTAAGGATAAGGCCGCAGTAAGGATCAATGAAGGCGCAGGAGTAGTATTCCAAATGTGTATAGTTGATGAATTATAAAACTGCCAGTTGATTTAACGTGCCACGGTTAATCGTTGCATGCTTAAAGACTCCGGGGTCAACCGTGGCACATTAAATCGCCTGCGGAAAACCGGTACTGAAAAGGCGGAAAAGAAAAGTTAGATTTTTTCATAATATCAATGACTGCAAATAAGTTTTCTGCCATAGAGAGGGTATGAAAAAAATAAAGTACTACTATAATACCAATACGCTCCGTTATGAAAAGCTGGAGACCCCGCTACGGGTTAAATTGTTGCGTGTACTGGGTTTTATAGCGGCTTCCGTGGTTACGGCCATTATCATTGTTTCCGTTGCTTTCAAATATGTAGACTCCCCCAAAGAAAAATTACTGCGCCAGCAATATGAATCTGCTGCTGAGAATTATGATATCCTGGATGAGCAGGTAAAAAAAATGCAGCAGCAAATGGTAGATTTGGAGAAACGCGATAACAATGTGTACCGCGTTATTTTTGAAGCCAGTCCTATACCAGACAGTGCCCGCGCCAGGGCCATGGAAAAGCAAAAAGAAATACAGCTGGTACAGGGCATGACCCAGAGCGATTTAGCAGGTTCGGTGGCGGCTACACTCAATAATCTTACCCGGCGCGTAGCTTTCCAAAACAAATCTTTTGACGAAATTGGCGGATTTATTAAAAATAAGGAGGTATTACTGGCATGTACACCTGCTATACAACCGGTAAGCAATAAAGATCTCAGCCGTGTTGCTTCCGGTTTTGGCTACCGTATTGATCCGGTATACAAAACCGTTAAAATGCATGCAGGACTCGATTTTGCTGCTCCCCAGGGCACACCCATTTATGCTACAGCCAATGGCACGGTAACAACCGGCGGCAATACCGGCAATGGATATGGCAACCATGTGGTCATTAACCACGGTTATGGTTATGAAACCCTGTACGGCCATATGGTAAGGGTAAAAGTGCATGCCGGGCAAAAAGTAAAACGTGGTGAAATAATAGGATGGGTGGGCAGTACCGGTAAGAGTACGGGCCCGCATTGTCATTATGAGGTACATAAAAATGGCCAGCACGTAGATCCTGTATATTTCTTTTATAATGATCTTACGCCTGAACAATTTGATCGCCTGCTTAAGATGGCAGCTTCGCCCAATCAGAGCTTTGACTAAGGAGCTACGAGCGAAGAGCTTTGAACCACATGACCAGAGAATATTATTTCATCACTTAAAAAATTTAAGCAAGTTTAAAAAATGAGGTAACGGCCCGCAGCCCGCAGCTCACGGCTTTTCTTCTATCTTTGCCTTACCATGCAGGAACTTAAACAAATAACACTGTCATTTGATGAAGCGCAGGAACCTGATCCGGCGAAAGAACCAATTGCTGATGAACCAGCTCCTGCAAAAAAACGTGGCCGTAAACCAAAGCCTGCACCATTGGTTGCTAAACAACCTTCCAAAAGAGGCCGTCTTTCTTTAAAGGAAACGGATGCGGCAATAGAAGCCATTGAGATACCGGATGACGAAACGCTTTATCAGAAGAGGTATTATTCTATTGGCCAGGTTGCAGAGATGTTTCATGTAAACCATTCGCTGCTTCGCATGTGGGCCAACGAGTTTGATGATTACCTGCAGACAAAAAAAAATAAAAAAGGAGATCGTTATTTCCGCCCGGAAGATATAAAAACGCTTGAATTAATTCACCACCTGTTGCGCCAGCGAAAATTTACCACACAGGGCGCCCGCGATTTCCTGAAAAAAAATAAAAACGCCGATGAGCGTTTTTCAATTATTCAATCTATGCAGAAGATGAAAGTGTTTTTGCTGGAAATTAAAGCTTCTTTGTAGCTGTGCTAAGTTTTAAGTTGTGAGTGTTAAGTACACTGCGGCACTGAGTGCGCTGAAAATATTACTGAATGACAGTGCAGCATATCAAATTAGTTTAAAATCATCTTTACACTCACCACTCACCACTCACCACTCACCACTCACCACTCACCACTCACCACTCACCACTCACCACTCACCACTCACCACTCACCACTCACCACAATGGTTTACTGCTTCGTCACCACAGTATGCTCCTCACCGTTAGTTCCTTTAATTGTAATAATGTATTGTCCCTTTGTAATTCCTTCAAAAGAAATCCCAATGGTATTGCTGGCAACAACAGGTACATTGGAAAAAGTTTTTACGGTACGGCCCTGCATATCATGAATGATTGCCTGCACAGCAGTGATATTTGTTATACTTCCGCTGGTTACATATACCGTTGCAGTAACAGGGTTAGGGAAAGATTTAATAGTTATTGTATTACCCTGGCGGTTAAATAAGGCAACCTTTACAGCAGAGTATTCAAAGTTTCCATTAAGATCAACCATTTTCAAACGGTAATAAATTTTTGCGCCATTTAAATTCAACGTGCTTACATCATCTGTAAAACTGTATACGCCATTGTTACCTTTGGCTGCTACCTTGCCTGCAACTGCATAACCAATACCATTGTTAACCGACCTTTCAACCTGGTAATAAGAAAAACCATTTTCAACACTTGCCTGCCATTGCAGCAGTGCAGTGTTTTTTACCGGGGATACTTCAAAACCGCTTAACAATACTGGTAATACAGAGCTGGGTGTAAATATAATGCCACTTGCTCCGCTTAATGCTGCACTGCTTCCAGGATTTGCAGTTACCGCTCCCGGTGTATTGTCATTAGCGCCACCAGTTCCTGCTATATCTGCAATACTTACATAAGCGGGAATGCCAACCACACCTGATAAAACAACCACTCCTTTACCGCCACCGCCACCTCCGCCATGTGCACCACTGTTATTGACGTCTCCTCCATCACCACCGCTTGTGTTGATGTTAAGCGGGCAGCCATTGTTTAGCACATAAGAACTCACCTGCAGTATAACAGCACCACCTGCGCCACCGCCACCGGCGCCATCGTTGCCTGCATCGGCAACTGAATTACCCTTGGCTGAAATGGAAACATAACCTGCACCACTGTTGCAGCCACCAGTAGTTTTAATGCTGTTTGCTTTTATTAAAATGATACCTCCGCCGTTTCCACCTGCGGTACCAACACTATTATTCTGTTGTCCCCCGCCTCCGCCACCGCCAAAGAAAAAACGGTTGCCGCTTACATAGTTACTCAGGTCGACGCCATCCATACCTCCTCCGGTTGTAGAAGCCGAACATGACCAGCCCTGGCCACCTGCTCCGCCCGCTGTAAGATTTCCACCGCCCCCGCCACCTGCATTGTTAAGGTTGCCCCCGCCACCACCGTTTAACATCCTGCCCCTGGCAACTGTATATACGCCATTTGTATTGTGAATGCCTTCACCTTTATAACCATAATAAGTCGTTGAAACGCCGGCAGCATTATCGTAAAATGTGTTAGGGTCGCAAGTATAATCAGCTGGTGCATTATTACCCGCCGCCCCACCCCTGAAACCCAATCCATCAACTTTTATATCGCTGTTTAGTGTTAGGTTGCCAGTTACCGTAAATGCTACAACGCCCCCTGTACTACCGTTCCATAAAGGAGCTGTTACTCCGCCATTTAATGTATAATTGCCACCACCACCTAAAGTTGGATAAGAAATAATCTGTACACGGCTGTTATTGTTAATATGATATGTATTAATAAGTGCAGTACTTAGGGTTATTATAGTTGACGTAGCAGCGCTGATATTTACTACTTCAGAAATACCTGCAGACTGTATACTACCAAGGTTTCCAAAACCTGTATTATTACCGGTATTGGTGCCGATGGTGCTATCCTGCATCTGCATAATAATTGCCTGGCCTGCAGTAAAGGAACCGGTAGCGCCTGTAATTGTTAATGATGTGCCGCTAACAGCAGTAACACGTGCATATACATTTATCACAGATTGTGAAAATGACAACGCTGGTGTTAATAACAATATCAGGAAAAGGGATTTAGAAATAGGTTTCATCGGTTACAGATTTGCAAACTAGGGGTTAATAAGTATGCCAGATCATAAGGCATTCATAACCAGTAGGCTAATCTGCAGTCAATAAAAAGTTTATTCCGGCAATGGGATTATTATTCCAAAAATGAAACCTGTGAAATTTATTTTATAATTGAGGAAACAATGTGCCGCTCACCTTTACTTCGGTATTGAGCCCTGCAAGTTCAATTTTTAATGCGGCCATGGTTTTGATGATTTCAAAATTAACGTACTCTCTTACTTCATTAAACTGCGTTGCAGGGATGGCGTAAGTATAATATTCAGCGGTAATGATATAGGCATTGGCAACTATATCATTCAGAAAGATCACTTTATTTATAATTGGTGGGTAATCTGTAATGCGCCTGATTTCATTCACCAGTTGTTGTAACTGGTCAGGGGAGGTGCCAAGACTTATTTCGAGGCGCAGATCTACCCTGCGTTGGGTACGCAGGGTCAGGTTATCCATAATACTATCTACCATCTGTTTATTGGGTACGGTTACATAGGTTTTATTATCTGTGCGGATCCGGGTACTGCGCAACCCGATTCTTTCCACCGTGCCAGTAAACCCCTGCACTTTTACCAAATCACCTACTTTAAAAGGTTTGTCAAAAAAAATGATAAATGAAGCAATCAGGTTTTCAAGGCTTTCTTTGGCAGCCAGTGCCAGTGCAGCGCCCACAAGACCAAAGCCCGCCAGCAACGCACCAATATCTTTATTAAAGGAAAATTGAATGATGAGCAGGATGCCAATAACGCCAATGATTACTTTTAAAAAATCCCTGAAAAAAACAATGAGCTGGTTATCTCTTTTCGCGGCATTCCGGTTGGTCCTTTCTCCCAGTACAAGGGCAATAAAATCGATGGCACGCAATAACAGCCATATAAATGTGGCAATAATAAGGCCAGTGCCAATACTGTCTATTATCTGCCTGGAAGTGATACGGTGAATATCAAATATAAATGCTTTTGGAAAACGAAGTTTGTCTAAAGCAATGAACGATATAACAATAAGAAGAAAGCCTTGCAGGGGTGCCAGTATGAGATCAACAAATGATTTTTTTTCAATGTTCCAGGTGGTACGTTTCAGCAAACGGAAAAACAATCCTGCTATGTATTGCGACAGGTATTTTTTTAGTATCAGTGCAATTAAAATACTGCCAAAGCTGATAAAATAACTTAAAACAGTATTGTCGAGTATAACTGTATGCAACAATTTATTCATAACCGGTATACGTTAATAAGTCAAAATTAAAGGACCTGGACGCTGTTTAAAAATGAATTTCATTGCTAATGTATGATTGATGCTGACAGATAATTGTACGGAAGATTAAAAGGAAATACGATTTTAGAACCTGGGGGTTTAACTTAACTTTTTTTAAAACCCCGGTGGTTTCCGCCTGGCAGAATTTCTTCCGCATACGAGAGCTTATAGCGAATAAACATACAGATAACCACCACGAAGGCAAAAAAGCCGGTCGCCAGAGATGCGTATTTTATCAACATTTTTTAAAATACCCAGCAGCAATTTTTCTTCTAAAGATAAACTGGCTAACTGGTACCGCTCCAGTAAAACTCCTTTTCTGCCCACAATGTATTTGCCTGCTAACTGAAAATCCTGCCAGCCTAAAAAAGCAAGTTTGTTTTTCAGTGTGCCAAAATAATCAAATACCAGTAAACCTTTGCTGCTGTCGTAGAGGTAAACCAACCGGTCATGGTCCTCAATAAACGCAGGTGAAGGAGCTTCATCCAGCTGCAGGCGAAAATCACCGGTTTGATCAATAATATTGCCATCATCGCCAATTCGTTTTAGTTTGGCCTCTCCTTCATCATACACCCAAACTGCATTATCGTAAGACTGGCAGATGGCTTTTGCCTGGAAAATATTTTGTTTCCGGAGATCTATGGTGGTTCTTACATTCAGCAGCCTGTCTAAAACCACAATGGTTCCAAAATCCCTGTAGTATAATAATATTTTTAAAGGATTTCCGGCATCAATTGAAAACACTTTTCCGTATTTGCGTACATCATTAAATATGGCAACAGAATCAAAATTTGGATCGATCTTTTTTAACTGGTTATTACTGTCCAGCAATAAAATATTACCCAGGTTGTCAACGGCAAAATCCGCATATTTTCCTTTAATAACTTTTACCAGCGGCAGGGAAGTATCCTGCTGGGAATATCCTTTGGCAGTAAAAGAAAAAAACATTAATATAAAAATGATTTTTTTCAAGGGGTATAATATTTTAATTCAAGATGAGTGCCATCAAATACTGCATAAGAATCATACTGTATCCAATCACCCAGGTTAATATAACGGCTGTTGTTTGAAAGGGAAAAATCTATTGGCAGGTGCCTGTGCCCGAAAATAAAATAATCGTATGGTTGCTGCTTTGATATTTCTTTGCTGTAAGCAATCAGCCATTCATTTTCCTCTCCAAGAAATTTGCCATCTGTTTGCCCGGTAGCGGCACGGCTGCTGCGGCTGAAATAATTGGCAAGCCCAACCCCCACAGCTGGGGGTAATATTCCAAACAACCATTGGCAAAGCGGGTTCCGGAAAACTTTTTTTATGAATTTATAACCATGATCGCCGGGGCCTAAGCCATCCCCATGACCGATATAAAATTTTTTATTATTAAACTCAAAAGTTTTGGGTTCAAAATAAACAGGAATGTTCAGCTCTTTTTCAAAATAGCCTTTCATCCACATATCATGGTTGCCAACAAAAAAATACATGGGTATGCCACTGTCTGTAATGGATGCCATTTTACCGAGTATCCGCACATAACCTTTTGGCACAACCGTACGGTATTCATACCAGAAGTCAAATAAGTCACCCACAATAAAAATAACGGCGGCATCCTGCATCGCAGTGTCCAGAAAGCGTACAATTTTTTTTTCCCTTTCCAGGCTGCTTTTGTAATCCGGCGCTCCCAGGTGAAAATCGGAAATGAAATATATTTTTTTGCCGGGTAGCAGTTGCATGTGTTATTGTTTCTTTTGAAGATATTCCAGCACATCTCCTGAAGCAATAAGGGGTTTTCCGGTTACATCATTGTTGTACCAGTAAATCCAGGCATGGGTGGTTGTATCATTGATATAAACAGTAGTCATTTCTCTTATATACAGCGCGGCTTCACCGGGCTCAGGATTTACACCTTCATAATCATCTACCTGTCCAATGGCCCAGGAAAATTCCTGTTCTTCTTTCAGCTGGTATAATTCACCCAGTATATAATTTTCATCGTTGGTTGGCAGTGCCGCAGGATAGCTTCCAAGATCATATAGCTTGCCTTTTACTTTTGCGCTGCCCACAAGTGTAAAATGATTGCTGATATAGGCATATGCGGGGTGGTTAAAGCCACTGCGCAATGAACCGTAAACAAATAATTGATGATGAGTGGATTCCATAAGAACGTAAAGATAAATGGTAATTGCTGATTTTGAGATTTCGGGATTTGGTGATTTTCCTTCGTTAAAAACCCCCACAAGGGATATAGATACTGTACAACCCAATCTCAATATCCCAAATTCACTAAATCAGAAATCCTTTTATCCGGGATTATCAACTAAAAACACGTACACTTCTTTGGGTCCGTGTACGCCCGTTACCAGTGTTTTTTCAATGTCGGCAGTCCTGCTGGGTCCGGAAGCAAAGCTAATAAGTGACGGAATGCTGCTGCCGTATTTTTCTTTTATCAATTGTAAAGCGTCTTTTATATCATACACCAGCTGGTGAGTAAATGCAATGCAAATATGCACGGGGGCATAAACACTAACTGTTCTTCCGCTCGCGCCGGCGGTGCTTAGTACAATGCTGCCTGTTCGGGCCACCAGGCTTTCACAGGTAGTAATGCTGGCATCACAATCTGCAAGTGTAGTAGCAGAAAAACCTGCAAATGCACCATCAGTTAATGATTGCTTAAGGGCGGTTTCGGTGCAAAATATATTTGTCCAGTTTTTTTCAGTAATAAGCTGGTTGAGTTGTGCGCATAATTCTGTAAAGGTCAAACAAAATGCAAATTTGCCCTGTAGTTTGCCGAACTCTTCTGCAAATTGTATCTCCAGGTCTTTTTGTGAAGGGTGATATAAAGAGTTGGTCCCTTCGCTTTGCGGAAAAGGAAGAGGCGTTGATTCAATCAACGCCTCCCGTATTTTTTTAAGGATAACTTCTTTGGGGGAAGAGATACTCATTGTTTATTATTTATTTCAGTTTGTGCTTCATTCGTTTTCTATCAGCACAAATTAGCGTTATTAGTTATGCGCTTTATTGGTAACACTGCTGTCGTAAGGTGGAACACCTTCACTGATAGTGCCATCGGTTGCATGAGGCTCTATATGATCCACATCCAGCAATTTCTTTTCTTCAAATGGTCTTTTACCAATCAGGGTTTCCACATCGCTCTGAAACAATACTTCTTTTTCAAGAAGGGCTTCAGCCAGTTTTCTTACTTCTTCTTTCTTTTCAAGCAGTAATTTTTTGGTTCTTTCAAAAGCCTGATCAATCAACTTTCTTACTTCCTGGTCTATAATTTTGGATGTCTCTTCGGAGTAAGGTTTGGTAAATGCATTCTCTTGCTGCGGATCATAAAAACTTACATTACCCACCTTATCGTTCATACCATACACCGTTACCATAGCATAGGCGGTGCGCGTAATCTGCTGCAGGTCGTTCTGTGCACCCGTAGAAATTTTGCTAAAGAAAATATCTTCACTGGCCCTGCCGCCCAAGCTCATACAAATCTGGTCAAGCAATTGATCAGTATTGTATAAATATTGTTCTTTGGGCGTGTACTGAGCATAGCCCAATGCAGCAGTGCCCCTTGGTACAATGGTAACTTTTAATAACGGGTAGGCGTGCTCGAGAAACCAGCCACAAACAGCATGACCTGCTTCGTGGTAAGCAATTATTTTTTTCTCATCGGGAGAAATAATTTTATTCTTTTTTTCCAATCCGCCAATTACGCGGTCAATCGCATCCTGGAAATCAGACATGTCTACTGCGTCTTTGCCTTTTCTTGCGGCTATCAGGGCTGCTTCATTGCATACGTTGGCAATATCTGCACCCGCAAAACCAGGTGTTTGTTCAGCCAGTTTATAAATATCCAGTGTCTGTGAAATTTTTATCGGCTTAAGGTGTACTTTAAAAATATGCTCACGCCCTTTTAAATCGGGTTTATCAATTTCAATCTGGCGGTCAAAACGACCCGGACGCAATAAGGCGGTATCCAGTACATCGGGCCGGTTGGTAGCAGCCAGTACAATAATGCCGCTTTCACCACTAAAACCATCCATTTCTACCAGCAACTGGTTGAGGGTGCTTTCTCTTTCATCATTGCTCATCACGGCGTTCTTTCCCCTTGCACGGCCTATCGCATCAATTTCATCAATAAAGATGATACAGGGTGCTTTTTCCCTTGCCTGCTTAAAAAGATCACGTACACGGCTGGCACCTACTCCTACAAACAATTCAACAAAATCTGAGCCGCTCATAGAAAAGAAAGGAACCTGTGCTTCACCTGCCATGGCTTTTGCCAGTAAAGTTTTACCGGTACCAGGAGGCCCAACCAATAGTGCACCCTTAGGTATTTTACCACCCAGCGCTGTATATTTTTTAGGATTTTTCAGGAAGTCAACAATCTCCATTACTTCCACTTTCGCTTCATCAAGGCCCGCTACATCATTAAAAGTAATGTTCACCCTTGTTCCTTTATCAAACAAGGTAGCTTTCGATTTACCGATATTAAAAATACCGCCCGGACCGCCGGCGCCACCGCCGCCACTGCCCATTTTACGCATGAACAATACCAGTATTAAAACAATGGCAATAATAGGCAGTAAGATATTAAGTGCCGGTGCTACCCAATCTCCTTCCTTATCATATTTAATGGGAACAGGATGCAGGTTAGGATACTTGAGATAGAAAGCACGTTGATCATCAGAAAAAATCTGTGTGTTGCCTACAGTAAATTGAAACTGGGGACCATTTTCGGCTACAGGGGTATTTCTTTTGGCCAGTTTAGCCTGGTAAACATCTTTTCTCAGGCTGTCTTTTTTAATATAAACCCTTACCATCTCTTTATTGCTGATAACATCTATCTTTTCCACATCACCATTCAGCAGCATAGACTGATACTCTTGCTGGCTGGTATCTTCAGCGGTTGGAGTGAATTTCCCGTTCCATAAATTAAAGCCAATTAATATAACTGCAATAGCTGCCCATACCCAATATATATTGAACTTCGGGCTGCGTTTAGGGTCGTCGCTGCTGCCCTGTGGACGTATCCTGTTTCCTTTTTCGTTCGGTTTCAAGTCTTCCTGTGCCATATTTTTTTTATGTATCGTACTAAATAAATGCTTTTACAGCATGATTGTTCGAAATAGGGGTTATAAACTTTTATTAAACCATTAATCGTGTTCAGTTATATTGGCATCGCTCCACATTTCTTCCAGTTTGTAAAAATTTCTTGCTTCTTCATGCATTACATGCACTACCACATTGATGTAGTCTACCAGCACCCATTGGGATCCATGCTGCCCTTCATGCCTGAAGGGGGCCTCATCACATTCTTGTTTTACCATTGCTTCTATATGGTCTGTAATGGCTTTGATCTGCGTGGTATTGGAAGCATGGCATATCACAAAAAAATCCGTGACTGCCTCAGGTATCTTGTGCAGGTCTAATGATACAATGCTTTCCCCCTTTTTTTGCTGAATGGCGTGGATGATGGTTTTAAAAATTTTCGAGTTCCTCGTTAATCTGGTTACGCTGCCCGGCTTCCGGTTAGCTAACATGCTCAGTTGTTCCAAATAGTCAAAACATTTAAGTGAATAAAGTATAATAGTTTATGTGAAGCGTCTTATATGGTTGCCCAATTGATGGTTTTACGCCTGGTTATAATGACAAAATACTCATTTATATTTATCCATTAGCGTATCCTTTCTAAAATCTTATTTTCGCTGCTGCCAAAAGTACAAATGTTTAATCATTTAGCATACCATGATTTACACAGGCGGGCACCTAACCATTTTAGAATCAGTTGACAGTACCAACAACTATGCCATGGCAAAGGTTCGTACCGGATTGGCAAAACATGGAGATGGCTTTTTTGCAATGGCCCAGGTGAATGGAAAAGGGCAGCGTGGAAAGGCCTGGATAACAGAGCCGGGCACAAATATTATTCTTACCCTTGTAATGCAGCCTTTCCCCTTACAATTGAACCAGCAATTTCATTTTAACAGCGCTATTGCACTTGCCGCCTGCGATTTTTTTGCCCGTTATGCAGGCGATGAAACTACCATTAAATGGCCCAATGATATCTACTGGCGTGACAGAAAGGCAGGGGGGATATTGATCGAAAACATTATCGTGAGCCGTCAGGCGTCAGACGGCAGTAATGATACAAAATTTGAAATTGACAGGCCCGATGCTATTAAAAATAATAAAAATACGGATGAAGGCCTCACGCCTCATGCCGCAGGTCTCAAATCTCCCTGGCAATGGGCAATTACTGGTATGGGTATTAATATTAATCAAATTGCTTTTCCGGAGAATATACGCAACGCTGTTTCATTAAAACAAATTACAGGTATGGACCATGATGTAATTGAACTGGCAAAAGAACTCTGCGAATGTGTGCAAAGGCGGTACCAGCAATTACTGGCCGGTAATAATTTGTTGAAGGAGTACAATGATCACCTGTTCAAAAAAGGAGCAGCTGTAAGATTAAAAAAAGGTAGCCGCGTTTTTGAAGGTATAATAAAGGAAGTAAGCATATCTGGTGAGCTGGTAGTAATGACTGCTGCAGAAGAACATTTTAATTTTGGTGAAATTGAATGGGTATTGTAAGATTGCTGGATTGCGATATTTTGGGATTTGCAGGTTGCAGGCCTCCATATACATCCCCAAATCAGCAATATTACGAGACCTTAAAAGGCGGAATATATTTATCAAGGCCTTCATCTTCTTCCGCCGCCCTTGCTTCTTTTTCGTATTTATTATTGTAGTAACCGTTTTTGATGCTTTCTGCCAGGTATTTTATTAAAAACACCAGGTAACCATGTTTTTTAAACTGTTGTATATGCGCCAGTTCATGCCTTATCCATTTACGGTTATTGATGAACTCTTGCGTAGTAGTATCATGCAGTAAAATAGTTCTGCCCAGTACCATAGCCATTTTATCCTGCTTTAGCTTCCGGGCTGCGATACGGGCCAGTAACGAATTTTCTTTAATATAATATTTCACTGCACAAAATTAAAAGCCGCAATTGCCATAAGCGGGATGATAAAAGTACAGTGGCGACACCGTATAAAGTACAATGTCTGAAATGATCATTTGAAGACCAATGCCAAAATATGGCTGAATATTTTTGTATTCAGAAAATAAATTTGTTTCTCTTTTCTCTGCGATAAAATTCTCTTTTTCTCCTTTTTTCTTAGCCTAGTGTTTAAAATGTCTTAATCCTGTTATTACCATGGCAAGGTCATTTTGTTTGCAGTATTCAATAGAATCATTATCGCGGATAGAGCCACCCGGTTGTATAAATGCGGTTACGCCAGCTTTATGTCCCAGTTGTACGCAGTCATTAAAAGGAAAGAAAGCATCACTGGCCATTACGGCCCCTGTTAGATCGAAATTGAACTGCTTTGCTTTTTCTACTGCATGCCGCAATGCATCTATACGACTGGTTTGCCCGCAACCCTTACCTATTAATTGTTTGTTTTTTACCAGGGCAATGGCATTGCTTTTAAGGTGTTTGCAAACCAGGTTTGCAAAAATCAGATCTGCATTTTCAGTAGTGGTAGTTTCCCGGGCGCCGGTTTCTTTCCATTCAGTATAATTGCCTTTATCTGTTTGCTGCATCAATACACCATTGAGCAGGGATTTATATTGTTGTTTATTATGCGGCGACTTTTTAAGTTGCAGCAAAATGCGGTTCTTTTTTGATTTCAATACAGCCAGCGCATCTTCCTCAAATGCGGGTGCTATCAAAACTTCAAAGAAAATTTCATTAATAGCTACAGCGGTCGTTTTATCTATAGCAGCATTGCAAACCAGCACACCGCCAAAAGCGCTTTCATTATCACCTGCCAGCGCAGCATCCCATGCTTCTTTTACAGTGGCCCTTGCAGCCACACCGCATACATTGGTGTGTTTGATAATAGCAAATACGATGTCTTCAGTTGCAATACCATTACTGATCGGTTGTGAAAATTCGCTTATTAATTGCACGGCAGCATCTGTATCTACCAGGTTATTATAAGAAAGTTCTTTTCCGTTCAATTGGTTAAACAGTTCTTTTGTGTTGCCATAAAAAATGCCGGCCTGGTGGGGGTTTTCGCCATACCGCATGGCTTTGGGGTTGGTGACAGATTCATGAAAATATAGAGCGCCTGAAGGATTGAAATATTTAGTAATCGCCACATCGTAGTGTGCTACTATTTCAAAAGCTTTAGCGGCAAATGTCCTGCGCTGTTCCAAAGTGGTTTCGCCTTTTTGGTCCTGCAGCAACTGCGCCAGGGGAGCGTAATCGTTTTTGGCGGCTATTACAACTACGTCTTTAAAATTTTTAGCGGCTCCACGTATCATGGATGGTCCGCCAATATCAATTTTTTCTATGATAGCGGTTTCAGCCTCACCCTGACCGCCTTTAAAAGAGGAGGAAAGCGTTGCAGCCACCGTTTCTTCAAATGGGTAAAGGTCCACAATCACCAAATCAATTTCAGGGATTTTGAATTCAAGCATTTCTTTTTTATGCTGTTCATCGCTGCGTTTACCAAGTATCCCACCAAACACAACCGGGTGCAGGGTTTTCACTCTTCCACCCAGGATAGATGGATAGCCGGTCAGGTTTTCTACTGGTATTACTGGTATCTGTAGTTTTTCAATAAAAGATTGGGTGCCACCGGTGCTGTAAATAGTAATGCCCAGTTCATGCAATTTTTGTACAACCGGCTCCAGCCCGTCTTTATAAAAAACAGAAATTAATGCTGATTGAATTTTTTTGTTCATGTTGCGGAAGTTTGAAGTTTGACGTTTTAGGTTTAAAGTTCGAAGTTCATTTTGCAAACAGCACAACCAGGTGTGTACTGTTCAATAACTTTAAACCTTACACTTTTTAAACCTTAAACAATTTAAGAGCCGCAAAAATAAATTAATCCGCGTTCATCACAAAAGCCCCGTTATCCACTACCGAAAAGCAATACAGGCCAAGCTTTGCGGCCTCAGCCTTCCACTTATTAACCTTTGGTCCGGCATTGGAAGCATCAAAAACAATTTGCCGGCAACTAAAGATTTGCATCAGCTGTGCCATCCGGACCGGGGCATTTTTTGAAATAATAATAAGATCTGCGGTAATTTTTTCTGGTGGGATTATATAATTGCAGGCTTTATCTATCAGAATGATCTTTTTCGCGTTAAATAAAAAAACAGGACTGCTATCAAAGAGATTTGCAATGGAATCAGTGTCAGCCATTCTGTGCAATATGCGCGAAGGTTTTAAATGGAAATTTTGCAGAAAATTATCTGTAAGCAGATCGGTATCGCCTTTAAAAAAATAGTGCCTCCCGTTTATATAATCTATTGCCTGGTGTTTTGGTACATTGTATACAATCAATAGCTGCTGTTGACGGGCGCTGATAAAAGAATATGTTCTGACAGAAAGGAAAGCCAGCAAACAAACAAGACTGGCAATTAGAGCTGTTTTATTTTTTTGCATAAGCCAGTACGACAGTGCAGTAATTAAACCAAATAGCAATACCACCTGCAGCATATTCACCTGCATACCGTTCCACAAAGAAAAAGGCAGACTTTCCATATGTTCAATAAAACTATTCATGACATAAATAAGCCAGTGTAAAATAATACCGGCAGGTTTTACAAGTACAGGTATAAACGAAATAGCACACAAAACAATTTCAAGCAAAACTATAAGGCTTGATAATGGGACCGCCAGCAGGTTGGTAACTAAAAAGTAAACAGGGAACTGGTGAAAATGATACATGCTGACGGGAGTGGTAAGCACCTGCGCTGCTATTGTAACAGCCATTAGTTTCCAGACAGTATCAATCATTTTATTTTTAAAATAAAGCCTGTCGTAAATGGGCTTCATAAAAATTACAATGCTTAACACTGCGGTGTATGATAACTGGAACCCTGCATCCCAGAGCCAGAAAGGATTTATGCAAAGCAATATAAATGCCGAAGCAGCCAGGGAATTGTAAATAAAAGTTTTTCTTTCTATGCTTTCTCCAATGACTATACAGGTAAACATAACTGCTGAACGCAGAATAGAAGGACCACCACCAGCCAGTAATGCAAACAGCCAAAGACCTGTTATTATTAAAACAGGGACTGCCCGGTTGCTGTGTTTTCTTTTTTTCAATGGCGCCAGTACAATAGTCAGCAACCAGTAAATTAGCCCCAGGTGCATGCCGGAAATGGCTATCACATGCACGACACCTGTATTAGAATAAGACTGTACCAGTGTTTTGTCCAAATCGTCTTTATAGCCGACCAGCAACGCTTCCGCAAGCCCCGCTTCTTTTTCTCCGGGAATATACGTAGTGATAATATGCAATACTTTTTCCCTGGCAGTAAACAGGAAACCAGTTAACCAGCTTTTATTTTTAGCGGGTAATAAAACATATTCTCCGGGATTAAGATAAGCTTGCTGGTAAATGCCCTGGAAGGCAGTATAACGCTCATAATTAAACGAACCAGGATTGCCTGAATTTTTAATGGGTTGCAGTGATTTGTTGAATATGATCTGAGAACCATAAGCCAGGTGCTTTACAGAGCTGTCTTTTTTAAAATAAATAATAATATTTCCTTTTACAGGTTGAATCCTGTCTCCCTGTACCAGTTGATCCACGGATGCATTTGCCTTAAACGAATTTGTTTTTTCAGAAAGAGGTTCTTTAAGCGTTGCCGTTATATAATTGTTAGCCCGGTAATAATTATTCAGCCATTGCTGATCATGTGAAATGTCCTTCTGCCAGGTAATTAGCATACCAACGGCCAGGAATAAGCTGTTGATAAAAACACCGTTGATCCAGCTAAGTTTATATTGAATAAAAGATAAGCGAATATTAAAAACAATAAGGCCTGCTATACTGGTAAATATTATTATCCATGTAAATAATACAGGCGCAGAACAATACCATTGTAGTAATATTCCCGCGATAAGGGGAATGATCAGGCGCAGAAAAGGCGCCTGTTTCCAGAGGTATAAGGTTTGCCGCGGCATAAAGGAAAGATATGAAAACTTTGTTTTGGCAGCTAAAGAGAGGAGTTTATAAAAGCAATAATTTAATTGCTTAATAATGGGAACGAGTGCCTGTGCTGGTTAACTTTACCATTCAATACACTTATTATGAGAAGCTTATTTGCTTTTATTTTATTGATTGCCTGTAACTATTGCATCAGTCAGCCATCAGCAGCGTTGGTAGCAGGCAGGGTGCAGCGGCCCAATGGATGGTCGCTTACGCCTGCCGGCAGAAGTTTGCAGTTGGGTGATCTTCCGCTTAACATAGCCGTTTCTTCATCAAAAAAATATGTAGCGGTTACCAATAACGGGCAGAGTGTTCAAAGCATACAATTAATAGATCCCGTATCAGACAAAATACTGGACAGTGTAATAATTGGCAAAAGCTGGTTTGGTTTAAAATTCAGTGCTGATGAAAAAAGACTGTATGCCTCCGGGGGTAATGATAACTGGATTTTACAATTTGCGGTCCGCAATAATAAACTGATGCTGGAAGACAGCATATCATTGGGAGAAAAATGGCCGGTAAAAATTTCCCCTGCCGGTATTGAAATTGATGATAAGCAACACCGCATGTATGTGGTTACAAAAGAAAATAATTCACTTTATATAATTAACCTGTTAACAAAAAAGGTTACCAAACAATTGCCTTTGGGAGCAGAAGGTTATACCTGTGTGCTCTCGCCAGACAAGAAAGAACTCTATATCACTTGCTGGGGCTGCGATAAGGTTTTAATTTTTAATACAGGCAGCGCCAATTTTACAGGAGAAATAAATGTGGGCGATAATCCCAATGAACTTTGCCTTTCAAAAAATGGAAAGTATCTTTTTGTAGCCAATGCCAACGACAATAGTGTTTCGGTTATCAGCGTGCAGCAAAAGCAGGTGATAGAAACATTTAATACAGCATTGTATGCAGATGCGCCCAATGGCTCAACCACCAATAGTTTAGCCCTGAGTGCCGATGAGAAAACATTATACATTGCCAATGCGGATAACAACTGCCTTGCTGTTTTTGATGTTAGCAATCCGGGCCTTAGCAAGAGCAAGGGATTTATACCAACAGGCTGGTATCCTACCAGTGTCAGGGTAATTGGTAAAAAAATCTTTGTAGCCAATGGAAAAGGTTTTTCATCACTGGCAAATCCATATGGTCCTAACCCGGTTCGCACAAAAGAAGAGGTAGTATACCAGGGTGACGATAAAACAAAACCAATTGCCGTGCAATATATTGGCGGTTTGTTTAAAGGAACGATGAGCATAATTCCTGAGCCGGCAGAAAAGCAACTTGCTGCATATTCAGCATTGGTGTACCAGAATACGCCCTACAATAAAGAAAAAGAAAGTATTACAGCAGGTGAGCCGGGCAATCCCATCCCTATGAAAACCGGCAACCCATCACCCATAAAATACGTGTTTTATATTATTAAAGAAAACCGGACTTACGACCAGGTGCTGGGCGATGTAAAAGAGGGAAATGGTGATTCTGCGCTTGTTTTATTTGGCGGGCACATAACACCCAACCTGCATAAACTGGCAAAGGAATTTGTATTGCTGGACAATTTTTATGTGGATGCTGAAGTAAGCATGGATGGGCATAACTGGAGCATGGCAGCTTATGCAACAGATTACCTGGAGAAAACATGGCCCACCAGCTATGGTGGAAGGGGCGGCACTTACAGTGGCGAAGGCAACCGTGCGATTGCCAATAATAAAAACGGATTTATTTGGGACCAGTGCAACCGCGCGGGCGTCAGCTACAGAACTTATGGCGAGTTTGCTGATAATTATAAACCCAATATTGCTATTTTAAAAGATCATATATGCCCTTATTTTACAGGCTGGAACCTGAATATACGCGATACCGTGAGAGTGAACCAGTGGAAGCAGGAATTTGATTCATTGTTGCTGGCCGGCAATGTGCCGCGGTTTAATACGGTTCGTTTGGGAAATGATCATACAGAAGGGCTGCGCAAAGGAAGGCCTACTCCTTTTGCCCATGTTGCAGACAACGATTTGGCGGTAGGTATGTTTATAGAGCACTTAAGTAAAAGTAATATATGGAAAGAAAGTGCCGTGTTTGTAGTAGAAGATGACGCGCAAAACGGAGCCGATCATGTAGATGCCCACCGGAGCACCGCGTATGTGGCGGGCGGTTTTGTAAAAAGAAATTTTGTTGATCATACCATGTATTCCACTTCATCTATGCTCAGAACAATTGAATTAATTTTGGGAATACCGCCTATGAGCCAGTACGATGCAGCCGCTACGCCTATGTGGAACTGTTTTACTCCCCATGCAGATCTTGCCTCATTTGCATCTGTAAAAACAAACATCGATCTTATGGAAAAAAATACTGCCATCAGCGAATGGCAGCAGCGTTCAGAAAAATTTAATCTTGCAAAAGAAGATGCAGTGCCTGATCTGGAATTTAATATTGTGCTGTGGCATGGTTTAAAAGGCAGTGATATTGCATTTCCAGCTCCTAAAAGGGCGGCATTTGTAAAATTGAAAGAAAAGAATGATGATGACGATGATTAATATCCCGGGGTTGGAAACTTTAAGGTAACCAAACAAATTTTATACAAGACTGCGCCATTCGCATTTTTCCAATACATTTTATTTAATTCCTCATTGCTTTTTTTTGCCATTTCCAGAATGGATGCAGTAAATTCAGCATACAAAATACTGTTATGAGAAAATTTTTATGCCTGGTTGCAGCAGTCATCATTTTAGTGCATATTGCTTCAGCACAGGAAACGCTTTTACTCCGTTCACCTTCTGTAAGTAATGATAAAATTGCATTTGCCTATGCCAGTGATATATGGGTGGCCAATAAAGATGGCAGTAATCCACTTCGTCTTACCGTAAACCAGGATGTAGAATTTGAACCCGTATTATCCCCGGATGGAAAATGGGTAGCTTTCAGTGGTAATTACGACGGCAATGTAGATGTGTTTGTAGTAGACGTAAATGGCGGTACACCCAGGCGTTTAACTTTTCATCCTTCGCAGGAAATAGTAAGAGGCTGGAATGGCAATAAAATTGTATTTGCTTCTTCAAGAGCATCTTTTTCTAACCGCTACCTGCGTTTGTTTGAAGTGGATGCAGTAACCGGTATGGAAGAAATGCTTTCTTTACCGGAAGCGCACCAGGGCAGTTTTTCACCAGATGGTAAATACATCGCTTACATTAAAAATCCTGATCCGGCAGAAAAAAGCGGCGTATACAGGCCGTTTAAATTATACCGGGGAGGTAATATGCCGGAAGTTTGGATTTTTAATACAACTAATAATGAGACAGAGAAAATTCCTGCCGGCAATGCCAATAACACAAAGCCAGTATGGGCTGGCAACAGCATTTATTTTTTATCTGACAGGGATAATAAAAACAACAATATCTATAAGTATGATATTTCCTCGAAGAAAATTGATAAAGTAACCAATTACACTGATTATGCTGTAAAGGCATTGTCTGGAAATGGCAAAGAATTATCTTATGAGCAGGCAGGAAAAATATTTTTGCTGAATCCTGTAAGCGGGCAATCAAAACAAATACCCGTCAGCGTTAGTAACGATATACCCTACAACAGGCCACATTATATAAATGCTGCCAATAGTATCCGCAATTATACTATTTCTCCCACAGGCGTAAGAGCCGTTTTTGAAGGCCGTGGGGAGATTTTTACAGTACCTGCAGAAAAAGGAGATATAAGAAACCTTACTAACTCACCGGGTGCCAACGACAGAAGCCCGGCATGGAGCCCCGATGGAAAATATATTGCTTACTTCAGTGATGAAGGTGGCGAATACCAGTTAAAGCTAAAAGATCAAAAAGGACAACAACCTGCCATTACTATTAAACTGAACGGAGAAGACTTTTATTATAACCCTGTCTGGAGCCCTGACAGCAAAAAAATTATATACAATAATAAGCACCTGCAATTATTTTATATTGATATTGATGATAAGAAGCCGGTTAAAATTGATGAGGATACATACGACAGGCCGGATGCTTCTTTTAATGCCTCATGGAGCCAGGATAGTAAATGGATAGTGTACAACAAGAAACTAAAAAATAACCTGCGGGTTATCCAGGTTTTTGATCTTGCTGCTAATAAATCAATACAACTCACAGATGGCCGCAGTGAGGCTGCCAACCCTGCTTTTAGTCGGGATGGGAAATATATATTTTTTACCGCGAGCACTAATTATGGCAGATCAGTAGGGTGGCTGGATATGAGTTCGTATGAAAACCCTGTGGTGAATAATATTTATGCCATTGTATTATCTAAAAACGGGGCTTCATTGCTTGCTCCTGAAAGTGACGAAGAAGCTATCAAACCAGATACAGTTCCTAAACCACCGGTGGCAGGTGCAAAAAACACAGCAGAAAAATCCAAGCCAGAACCTGCTGCAAAACCTGTTGTAATAGATTTTGATGGCATTCAGCAACGTATTGTTGCATTGTCATTACCATCGGGCAATTATTACAACCTTAGCGGTCTTACAGATGGAAAATTATTTTACATAGCTGGCAATGCTGGTGGAGAAACCGTGCTGAACAGTTATGATATTGCAAAACGTAAAAGCGAACCAATAACGGAAAATATTGGCAACTATGTTATCAGTGCTGATGGAAAAAAATTTTTGTATGCTTCAGCAGGTTCATATGGCATTGCGGCTACAGGTGCTAAAATAGCCCTGGGTGCAGGTAAATTAAATACCAGTAATTTTTCTACCCTGGTTGATCCGCAAAAAGAATGGAAACAAATATTTGATGAATTATGGAGAATTGAACGCGATTATTTTTACGTGGAAAATATGCATGGCGCCAGCTGGAAAGCGATTAAAGCCAAATACGAAAAATTTCTTCCGTATGTGGGTCACCGTGATGATTTAAATTATCTCTTTAATGATATGATGGGTGAACTGGTGATTGGTCACAATTATGTAGGTGCGGGTGATTACCCGGAACAGGTAACCGTAAACGTGGGCCTCCTGGGTGCAGACTATGAAATCAGCAATGGCATGTACCGTTTTAAAAAGATTTATTCAGGCTTAAGCTGGAATCCTACTTTTCGCGCACCACTTACACAACCGGGTATTACCGTTAAAGAAGCTGAGTACCTCGTGGCTGTAAACGGAATACCGGTTGATGCAAAAGTAAATGTGTACAGTTTATTTCAGAATACAGCGGGCAAGCAAACAAGAATCAGCGTTAATACAGAAGCTTCATTAAAAGGTGCCAGGGAAATAACTGTAATACCAGTAGCTACAGAAGGCAATTTGCGTTTAATGGATTGGGTGGAAGGCAACCGCAAAAAATGTGATGAGCTGAGTGGCGGCCGCGTTGCTTACGTATACATGCCCAATACAGGCGGTGACGGATACACTTTTTTTAACCGTTATTATTTTTCTCAGCTGGATAAAGATGCAGTTATTATAGATGACAGGTTTAATGGTGGCGGATCAGCAGCGGATTATGTAATTGATTTATTAAGCAGAACCGTTACTAACTACTGGAAAAACCGTGATGGTGAAATTATGAAAACACCGGAAGGCGTTATTGACGGACCAAAGGCAATGATAACAAATGAATATGCTGCATCCGGAGGTGACTTAATGCCTTACATGTTCAAATTAAAAAAACTGGGAACGCTGGTTGGTAAAAGAACGCTGGGAATATTAGTGGGCATTTATAATTACCCGGTATTAATGGATGGCGGCACCATGACAGCACCGCGCCTGGGTATTTTTAGTAAAGAAGGAAAATGGGTGGTGGAGAATGAAGGAATAATGCCTGATGTAGAAGTGGAAATGACGCCGAAAGAAGTCATTGCCGGAAAAGATCCGCAATTGGAAAAAGCTATAGAGGTTTTAATGAAACAATTAACGCCGCATAAAGAAATAAAAGCGCCCGCAGATCCTGTGAGGGTGGCAAATTAAGAGGAATTGGGAATTAGTTATTGGGAACCAGGCATCATCTTAAGTATATGTAAACCAACTTTTGGCGAAACGCCCCACTGCAAATTCCTAATTCCTCCTTCCTACAGCAGTTTATTTAAATACGCGATCTGCCCAAGATGGTAAATATTATGTTGTATCAAACCATTAAGTAAAAAACGAAAATTATAATTGCGGTAATCACATTTTTCGTCAAGGAAGGCATCATCTTTTTCATTCAGCAGTTCAATGATGGTGTCGTGCGCTTTTTTTAGCGCAGCTAAACCAGCTGACCAGTCGTGCTGATCCGGATCTATTGTCCGCCAGTCCAGCGCGTTGAAAGCTTCCATATCTGTTATTGGTTCTTTTTCAATTCTTTCCTGTGCAAAATGGGCCCAGGTTAACATGTGATAGAGCAGGTCAAGCAAAGAATGACTGCCATTGGGCCTGATGAATTGTTTATCTGTATTAATTTCTTCCAGTATTTCATAGGCCGATCTGCCGTACCAGGGATGGCCATTGAGCGTGTTTTGCAGGCTGCTGATGATGGATTTAAGTTCATGATTCATAATTGAAAGTAACAAAAAACCAGTTATTTTTTTTACCACAGAGGCCGGGGAGGTTTTTTCACGGAGGTAAATGAGGAGAAAAAAATAGCCGGCATAAAGCCAGCTATCCTAAAAATCCTTTTAATCCACACAAATCCTGGTCACTTGCTCAAATACATACTTCTGTCCTTGTACAATTTTCTGAAATAAGGATCCCGTAAATCTTTTATAAACCGGATGGCTTCACCGGTGCTTTTCATTTCTGGACCCAGTTCTTTATTCACACCCGGAAATTTATCGAAACTGAATACCGGTTCTTTTATAGCAAAACCCACCAGTTTCTTTTCAAATGTGAAGTCTTTCAATTTATAGGCACCTATCATTATCTTGGTAGCAACATTAAGGTAAGGTATCTGGTAGGCCTTTGCGATGAATGGTGTAGTACGCGATGCACGCGGGTTGGCTTCTATTACAAATACATTGCTGTCTTTAATAGCAAACTGTATATTGATAAGCCCCTTTATATTCAGCGCCCTCGCAATCTTCTCTGCGTATTCTTCCATTGTATGTACTACAAGAGGAGTGAGGTTGAATTGTGGCAACACGGCATTGCTGTCTCCGCTATGTATCCCGGCAGGTTCAATATGCTCCATCACACCCATCACATGAAAATCTTCGCCATCAAAAATGCCATCTATTTCTGCTTCCTGGCAACGATCTAAAAAATGATCTACCAGTATTTTATTGCCGGGCAAATGTTTTAATAAACTAACCACTGCACTTTCCACTTCATCATCATTAATTACAATACGCATTCTTTGTCCGCCCAGCACATAACTGGGGCGAACCAATACCGGGTACCCCACACGGTTAGCAACTTCCACTGCCTCATCAACATTTTCGGCAGTGCCATAAGAAGGATAGGGAATGTCCAGGTCTTTCAGCATATCGCTGAAGCGGCCCCTGTCTTCGGCAATGTCCATACTATCATAAGAAGTACCAATAATTTTTATTCCTTTTTTGTGCAGGCGCTCTGCCAGTTTCAATGCAGTTTGTCCGCCCAACTGTACAATTACACCTTCGGGTTTTTCATGTTCAATAATCTCCCACAGGTGTTCCCAGTAAACAGGTTCAAAATACAGTTTATCAGCCATGTCAAAGTCTGTAGAAACTGTTTCAGGGTTGCAGTTTACCATGATGGATTCATAACCGCATTCTTTAATGGCCAGCAATCCATGTACACAGCAATAATCAAATTCTATACCCTGCCCGATACGGTTAGGTCCCGATCCAAGCACAATGATCTTTTTCTTATCGCTTACTTTGCTTTCATTTACCGCTTTTTGCGCTTCTCCACCGGGGGCATTGGAGGGGGCCTCAAAAGTAGAGTAGAAGTAAGGTGTTTTTGCTTCAAACTCTGCACTGCAGGTATCTACCATTTTAAATACACGGGTAATGCCTGCAGCTTTCCTTTTTTCATACACCGCATCTTCCGTACTGTCGTTCATTATTTTAGTAAGCTGCTCATCACCAAAACCATGACGTTTTGCTTTCTCCAGTAATTCAAGCGGCAGCGTATCTAATTTATATTTTGCTATTTCTTTTTCAATTTCACAAATCAGTTTTATCTGGTTCAGGAACCAGCGGTCAATTCCATTGGTGGCTTTAGAAATGGTACCAACAGAAACACCCAGCATCAGTGCATCTTTAATACGAAAGATACGATCCCATTTAGGGGTCTTCAGGTATTCAATAAGTTCCTCTGCATGCATCTGGCTCTTGCCATAATAACCAAGGCCAACAGCATTGTTCTCCAGGCTCTGACAGGCTTTTTGCATTGCTTCTGTAAAACTTCTTCCTATAGACATTACTTCTCCCACGCTCTTCATTTGCAGACCCAGCGTATCATTGGCGCCTTTAAATTTGTCAAAGTTCCAGCGTGGCATTTTTACAATTACATAATCCAGGGCTGGTTCAAAATAAGCAGAGGTATTTTTAGTAATCTGATTTTCCAACTCATCCAGGAAATAACCAACTGCCAGTTTAGCCGCAATTTTAGCAATAGGGTAGCCAGTAGCTTTGGAAGCAAGCGCAGAAGAACGGCTAACACGCGGGTTAATTTCAATAGCAATGATTTCTTCTGTATCGGGGTTGAGTGCAAACTGCACATTGCAACCCCCGGCAAAATTTCCAAGATCGCGCATCATGCGGATGGCAGTGTTGCGCATCAGCTGAAAGGCAGTATCGCTCAGCGTCATGGCCGGGGCAACGGTAATCGAATCGCCCGTATGAACACCCATGGGGTCAAAATTTTCAACTGTACATATAATTACTACATTGTCATTGGCATCTCTTAATAGTTCCAGCTCAAACTCCTTCCAGCCCAGCACAGCTTTTTCTACCAGCACCTCATGAATAGGAGAGGCCTGTAAACCACGGTTCAATGCCTCGTCCAAATCGTCTTTATCATGTACAAAACCCCCACCGGTGCCACCCAAAGTAAAAGAAGGGCGGATAACCAACGGAAAGCCTATCTGCTGCGCGAATTCTTTTCCTTCTAAAAATGAATTGGCTGTTTTAGCAGTGGCAACCGGTATCTTCATCTCAATCATCCACTGGCGGAATTTTTCCCGATCCTCTGCCTTATCAATGGCTTTGATATCCACACCAATTAAACGCACATTGTATTTCTGCCAGATGCCCAGGTCTTCTGCTTCTTTGGCCAGGTTAAGGGCCGTTTGCCCCCCCATGGTAGGTAATACCGCATCAATCTGATTCTCTTCCAGTATTTGTTCAATGCTTTCAGCAGTAAGTGGCAAAAGATAGACCCTGTCGGCCATCATCGGGTCGGTCATAATGGTGGCCGGGTTGCTGTTAATAAGAATTACTTTAATTCCTTCTTCCCTCAAACTGCGGGCCGCCTGCGTACCGGAATAATCAAACTCGCAGGCCTGGCCGATAATAATAGGACCTGAACCAATAATAAGAACTGAACGTATGGAAATATCTCTTGGCATATTAAAAATTAATTCGTTTGGATTAAAGTCCCTCCTTTGAAGGGGTTGGTAGAGGCCAAACAAATTGCGCAAAAGTAAGGGACTGAGAGAAAATATGACAGTTATTTTTTAAAAGAATTATACACAGCGTTTGAAGCCCCAAAATAAACCAGTAAGGTTGCAGCGTTGCAACTGCCGCCCGGCAAATCTTATAGGGTTTGCATAAAAAAACCCGGCCTGAAAGACCGGGTATATAAAACAGGTTGCATTGTACTAACTTTTGTGAAAAGCTGCCCATTCAACATCATCCAGCACCACTTGTCCCTTACGCAGGGCAATGCGCTTTCTCGCCAACTGGCGTTTTTCATCGTAACTGGTTTTCCATTTGTAAACCAACTTCTGTTTTGCTTCTGTTCCTTTAACCCATCCTACTATGGACGCAAATATCATTACGACACTAAGAAGAAGGTTTCTGTAAAAACTTTTCATGATATAAATTTGACCTGTACTATAACTAAGACAGCTTCTGTATGTCAAACGCTGTACCATAATTGAAAAAACTATGTACCATAAAGCGGGTATTTTTATAAAATGAATGTTAAAGAAACAATGTTATGACAAACCGAATATTTAGCAGGTGAATAAATCTTTGGTACTAAGCAATTAGCTTTGCCGCGACTAAAAAATTTATTAAACAAATAACACAGATGCGTTCAATATTATTAATTCTTTTTCTATGTACAGCTGTAACCAGCCAGGGGCAAGTATTTACTCCGGAGGTTTATCCCAGGGGGTATTTTCGCAGCCCGCTGGATATACCCATCAGCCTGGCTGGTAATTTTGGAGAGCTGCGTCCCAATCATTATCATATGGGGTTCGATTTAAAAACTGACCACCATGAAAACATGCCGGTACATGCTGCGGCAGACGGATACATAGCTAAAATAAAAATTGAGCCTGCCGGATTCGGTCGGGCTATTTACATTAATCATCCCAATGGTTTTACAACGGTGTACGGACACCTGAATGCATTCATACCTGCACTGGATGCCTGGTTAAAAGACCAGCAATACAAACAGGAATCATGGAGAATTTTTCTTGATGTACCTCCTGCTCTCTTCCCTGTAAAAAAAGGAGATTTTATTGCGTACAGTGGTAATACTGGTGGAAGCCAGGGACCGCACGTGCATTTTGAAATCAGGAAATCAGCTGATGATGTAAACAGGAACCCAATGTTGTTTGGCTTTCCATTGGCAGATAATACCAAACCCACTATCAGCAGGCTGGCATTGTACGACAGGCGGCTGAGTGTGTATGAACAAGCTCCCAAAATGATTGCCATTAAAAAGATGGCAGATGGTTATACCAGTATAACCCCTTTAATAATAACCAGTACGCCTAAAATCAGTTTCGCTGTTTCAGCAGCAGATACACACAGTGGATCTTTTAACCCCAATGGCATTTTTGAAGCTGACATTTATGATAATAACCAGCCCGTTATTGGCTTTCAGATGGATAAAATAAGTTATAATAATACCCGTAACCTCAATGCACATATTGATTATAAAACCCGGGCGGGTGGCGGACCTTTTTTACAGCAGTTGTTTGAATTGCCCGGTTACCTGAACAGCATCTACGAACGGGTTAGGGGTGATGGAACCATTGATATAAGCGATGGTGCCGTACACGATATAAAAATTTATGTAAAAGATGGCTATAATAATACTTCAGTACTGGCAACTAAAATACAATATGCAGGAAATCCTTCGCCGGTAATTGCGCCAGCCGGAAAAATGTTTTATCCTTTAATGATTGATGGTTTTGAAAATATAGATGGTGAATTTTATATGGGCGAACGTTGCCTGTATGATTCTGTTCATATTGCCTATAAAAGAACGGCTGCGGCTGCTGCTGATATTGTATCCGGCGTTCATACTATCGGTGCGGTCTATATTCCTTTACAGGATTCTATGACAGTAAGAATAAGACCGGTTATTTCATTGGATGCTGATAAACGGAGTCATGTAGTAATGCAGCGTTTTGCAGGCAAAAAACAGGATGTGCAGAAATGTGAATGGCAGAAAGGATGGGCCGCGGCCCGGTTCCGAGATATGGGCAGTTTTCAGCTGGTACTGGATGAAATACCCCCGGTAATAATACCGGTTGGTTTTACAGATGGCGCTAACATGAGTAAAGCTTCCCGCATTGTATTTATTATTAAAGATAACCTTGATGTATTCAAAAATTTCAGGGCAGAACTGGATGGAAAATGGCTGCGGTTTACCAATGATAAAGGCAAAAGTTTTATTTATATTTTTGATGAAAAATGCGGGGCAGGAAATCACGCATTAAAAGTGAGTGTTGAAGATGAAGCAGGAAACGTAGCTACTAAAATGTTTACTTTCATCAGGTAATGTGAAAATGAAGAACCATTCGGTGCAAAAGTTTTTATAATATCGCATTTCCACACTTTTATATTTTGCTTTCACATTTATCACATTTTTTTTATGATTGAACTAAGAGAAGGCGACAAGGCTCCGGCATTTACAGCCATTGATCAGGACGGAAAAAAAATTTCACTGGCAGATTTTAAAGGGAAGAAAGTAGTCCTTTATTTCTATCCGGAAGACGACACGCTCACCTGCACCATACAGGCTTGCAACCTGCGCGATAACTATTCACTACTAAAAAAAGAGGGGTTTGAAGTTGTAGGAGTAAGCCCGGATGAAGCCGCCAAACATAAAAAATTTGAGGCCAAATATTCCCTGCCATTTACATTAGTGGCCGATCCCTCTCATACTATCATAGATAAATACGGCGTTTGGGGTATGAAGAAATTATATGGCCGTGAGTACATGGGGCTGCACCGTACCACTTTTTTAATTGATGGTAAAGGGATTATTAAAAAGATATTTTTGCGGCCAAAAAATAAGCAGCACGCTGAAGAAATTGTAAAAACCTGGGGCGACATGGGATAAACCTGGAAATTAAAAGCCATTCAATGGAAGGAGTTTTCACTTTTCCTGCACCCTCAGATTGCCACATTGATTTTATTTTTTACACTTGTACATCTTCACATTACCACATTTTTTTTTCAGGCAACCTTATGCCTTTTCATACCGTATAAATGTATAATTACTCAAAAGTGGAATTGCTGTTTCTGGCGATTCTTCTGTCATAACTAAACAACCGCCAAACTATGCGTGCAGGCCGATTGATTTGTATTCTGGTTTTTATGGCCGTAGCCGCAGGCTGTGCCTACGTAAAAAAAGATGTGGTGGTGATACCCTGCGTAGTTCCTGACAATGTTTCTTATGCTAATGACATTGTTCCCATTCTTGAAACAAATTGTTACGTCTGCCATAGCGCACCTTCCAATAGTGCTGGCATTTTACTCGACAATTATGATGCGCTTGTATTTTATGCACAGAATGGTTACCTGTATGGTACTATCACCCATGCATCCGGTTATAACCCTATGCCAGACGGCGGCGGAAAATTAAGCGATTGTACCATTGCCACCATTAAAAAATGGATTGACACCGGCACCCCACATTAAACATTAATTTACCCAACCAAAAAAACTACGCATGAAGCCTGTATTTATTTTATTGCTTTCTTTACTGTTTTTGCATGGCGCACGTGCCCAGGATGATATCATGAAATCATTGCAGGATTCAACTGCGAAAAAAGAATATGTATCTGGTGCATTTAAGTCATCAAGGGTTATTAATGGTCACTCTGTAGAAATGCTGGGGAAAGGTGTACTTGATCTTCGTATTCTGCACCGCTTTGGCCCGGTAAACCAGGGTGTCAGCCAGTTTTTTGGCCTTGACCAGGCAAGTATGCGCCTGGGATTTGATTATGGAATCAGTAAAAACTTTACAATTGGCATTGGCCGCACTACTACAAATAAAGAGCTGGATGGATTTTTAAAATATCGCCTGTTGCAGCAGTCAAGTGGCCCCGGATCATTTCCTCTTTCCATTATACTGGTGGCTGGTATGTCTGTACAAACGTATAAAAACCTTGATCCATCCAAAGAGATTTCATTTAATTTAAGATCGGGCTATTATTACCAGGCAATATTTGGCCGAAAAATCTCATCGCGGTTCAGTCTGCAGTTAAGTCCGACACTCGTTCACAGAAATGAAGTGGCATCTGGTGATCTCAATGACATATTTGCTGCAGGTGTTGGTGGACGTTATAAATTCAGCAAAAGAATGGCGTTTGTAGTTGATTATTTTTATGTGGCCAATGGTTTACCTCATTCTTCGGGTACCAATCCTTTATCTGTTGGTGTAGACATAGAAACGGGTGGTCACGTATTCCAGTTACATTTCTCAAACACAAGTGGTATGAATGAAAGGGCATTTATTACACAAACAGTTAATAAATGGGGTAAAGGAGATATACAGTTTGGCTTTAATCTTTCCAGGGTATTTAATTTGAAAAAGAAAAAACCATCAACTTATTAAGCCAGTAAAAAATGGCGGATATTTTTTGTGTTTAGGGGGTATAGTTAAATAACCCTGCTTATTCCTGAGCAGGGTTCCTTTTGTCAGAAATTATAGGCATCCCAGTAAACGTTTTCTTTCATAAATAACTCATAAGTTTCTCTCCATCCACTAAATGTTTTATCGGTCCCTAAAAATTGATTGTGCCAGATAATTACAAACAGGCCATTTAATTTTTTAATGGTATTGTAGTAATGTGTCAACTCTTCATAAGCCTTCTGGGGCGTCAGTTTTTGTTCGTAAAAAGCATTTGCATCCATAAAACAAAACGGGAATAGCTGCAGTGGTGTGGATTCATTCTTTTCCAAATCAAACCAATAAAAAGAAGACGCTGCAGATGCGCGGAATCCATTAATGCTGCCATACCCCATTGAGTAATCTTTCAGCAACCCGCATTCAATATATCTTCTGAAGCTTTGCGGTAATTCAAATTTTATATAGTGTTGCCGGCTATGCTCCAGCGGTTTGTCCATAATTACTTCCAGCCATTCTTTTTCTTCCAGCACCACTTTATTATTTTGAGCAACACTGCTTTGCCAGGAAGGATGCAATCCTATTTTATACACAACAGCGAAATAGGCAATTAATTCCTGTAACGCTTTTGAAGAAGTGGGAATATTCCTGTCATACCCCTGTAATTTTTGAGCTACAAGAAAAAAATAAATGGGCTTTATTTTACAATACAGGTGCAAGGCATCCAGCCATTCGTAAGAATCATAAGGGTCTGCCTTGTTATTGTTCAGTACGTTCCACCTTTCTTTTACCTGTTGCCATTTTCCTTCTTTTATTGATTTTGCAAAACCGGCCAAATTGCGCAAGCGGCCTTTATTCCTGTACGACCATGCAATATCAATATCATATGATGGAATAAACTTGAATGGCCTGCGTTTAAAAACAATTGCAGGAAATTTTTTCTTTAGTTTTCTTTTAAAATCATCCAGCCATATATTTATAAGTGGCAGGTGCAGAAAATGCTCTTTAAATGCCAGCGCATTGGTGTGGGCAAAGCGGCCGTATTCATCTTTCTGGTGTGGCAGGTATTCCTCGTACCTGGATATAAGGTAGAAAGACGCAGCCAGTATGTCAAAAGGGTAATCACCGCTGGTTTGAAAGAATGCTTTTTGATAGTTCACTTCAAAACACTCAACAGGCTGTGTTTTTATATCCGTTTCAAACAGCAATGAAGTGGCTTTTATGTAAAACTCCTGTTCAGAAAAGTCGTTGTCAGAATAATTGAGACGCGGGCCCTCAAAAGATTTGAATGCAGAAACACTGGTAGTAAAAGTAATGGGGTCGTCAAATAACTCTTTACTGATAAAGTCAATAATGTATTGCAGGCGGGGAGTAATGGTATGCGTATAGAATAGTAACATCCGTATATAATAATAGCCAGCCATTGTGCTGACTATCTACAAATATATTCTCTAAATTCTTTTTTTAAACAATCATTCTTTATGCCGGGCCTTCCACATTTCATTAAATGTTTGTTTTGAAAAGTCAAGGTCAGCTCTTTGGCCGGTCCAGCCTTTAAAGAGTTTGTTTACAGCCCAATTTTTTATTTGCCTGCTGCCCTTATTCATCAAATTACGGTTAAGGCTGGCTTTTTTCCATATTTTCCAGGCTATCTTCTCACTCCAGGAAGCAATACCTTCTTCAACTGCTTCGTGGCGGTTTTCGAGCAACAATTCGTGCAGGTTAATTTTTACGGCGCAAACCTCTGTACAGTTGCCACATAACGATGACGCATAACTTAAGTGTTTCCATTCATCCATTTGCCGGAGATGCGGGGTAATAACAGCCCCAATGGGTCCGCTGTAGGTGGTGCCGTATGCATGGCCGCCAATATTCTTATAAACAGGGCAGGCGTTTAAGCAGGCGCCGCAGCGTATGCAGTACAGGCTCTCCCGTGTTTTTGGATTGGCAAGAATATTTGTACGTCCGTTGTCGAGTAATATTACATACATTTCATCGGGTCCATCGGTTTCGTTGGGTTGCCTGGGGCCAGTTACAATTGTATTATAAACAGTTACTTTCTGACCGGTACCGAACGTAGAAAGCAACGGCCAGAATAAACTCAGGTCAGCTACAGAAGGAATTATTTTTTCTATACCAACAATGGCAATATGCGTTTTGGGGAAAGCGCAGCTTAACCTTGCATTGCCTTCATTTTCAGTAACAGCAATGGCGCCAATGTCTGCAATTAAAAAATTAGCGCCTGTAATACCAATCTCTGCTTCAGTATATTTTTTCCGGAGTTTTTCTCTTGCAATCAATGTAAGTGCCTCTGGAGATAAATTCGGTGCTGTATCCAATTTTTCATAAAATAATTTAGCAACATCTTCTTTGCTTTTATGCATGGCAGGTGTAACAATATGATAAGGGGGCTCTCCGTCCAGCTGCTGTATATATTCTCCCAAATCTGTTTCCACACTCTCAATGCCGTGTTCCTGTAAAAAATCATTCAGCTTTAGTTCTTCCGTAACCATGCTTTTACTTTTCACAATACTGCGGCAGTTTTTTGCCTCGCAGATTTTTTTTATTTCCTGCAAAGCCTGCTGAGCGTCTTCTGCCCATATTACTTTACCACCGCGTTTGGCAAAAGCGGCCTCAAAATTTTCCAGTTGTGTATCCAGTGTTTCAATAGCGCGCCATTTGATATTTTTAGCTCTTTCCCTGGCACTGCTGAGATCCGGAAATTGCTGCTTGCCGGCAGGTACTGCAGCATTGTACTTACCAATATTAAAATTGATTTTGCGCCGGTGCTCCAGATCAGCTGATCTAACGGTGCTTTTCGCAATAAAGGTTGAGGCGGATTCGGACATGATCTTTTTATTTTGGAAAGCATTTTTTAATTGTGAGGCGTCAGGCACCTATCGGGAGAAAGTCCCTGAATAAACGTTCAGCAAAACTGAATTCCCCGGCTGCTCACCACTCAAGTTTGACATCTCACGATGAAGCTCAGGTCTTCTTTTTATCTTTAAAGTACTTCGCTGCTACCTGCTCCAGCAAACCATAAAAATCTTCACCATATTTTCTTATCAATGCATTTTTTAAAAAAACATAAGTGGGTACTTTTAATTTTTTGCCCAATGCACAGGCAGGGCTGCACATGGTTTCCCGTGGTTCATAATTCAGCATCTCATATTCCCTGCTTTTTTTTATTTTAATGGGATAGAGATGGCAGCTAATGGGTTTTTGCCATTTAATTTTGTTTTCATTATATGCCTGTTCAAAAGCACACATGATGATACCTTTTTTATCGCGGTAACCATAGGCGCACAATTTACCTCCAATGGTAGGGGTTACCCATCCAAATTCCCGGTCGTACTGGTAGCGGCCTTCTCTTTCTGTAACTGCAATTCCTTCCTGGGTCATATAAGGTTTTACAATTTCATAGGCTTTATTAACCTCTTGCAGTTCTGCTTTTGAAAGGGGTGCACCGGCATCACCATCTTCACAGCATCCGCCTTTGCATTTATTCAAATCACAAACAAATTGCGATTCTACCACGTCATCACTTATCAATATGTTTTCTATAGCTATCAAGGGAGAAATGTTTAAAGTGCAAGTTACATTAAAGAAGGAATTGGGGATTTGGAATTTGGTCCCGGAGTTTCGGGAGCGTTGTCCGGAAAAGAATTTATAATCCTGCAGCTTTGCCGGCTTTAGCCCCATTCCTGGTAACAAATTCTCAATTCCCTTATTTCCACGTAAGGCTGTTAATCAGGTGTTTCATATCCTGTTGCAAAAAATGATTTACAATAGCCAGTGAATCTGCATTGGGTGTTGCATCAAAATACAGGGCACCACGCAGAAAATGTTTTACTGAATCAGTTACTAAAAACTGGTTGGCAGTGGCAGCATTGCCACCTATTTTAAAATAGATGCCTTCTACATTATTAGAAGTGGTAAAGGCACTGTCATCAATAGAGGATGCTTTGTAAGTATGTTTATAGGTGAGTGCGTACGAACTTTTGATAAGATTGTCAAAAGTGTTGGTGCCAATTGAATCAATATAATTGCCTTTTGCATCACGTACTTTAAAACGGCTTTTACCGCCTATTTCTATATAGCTGATATAAATTCTGCCGTGAAATTGCGGAAAATCAATATTGAGCCAGTAGGGGTTTTCAGGTTGCTCTTCAAAATAAGTACTGTCCTGTACAATGGTAGCGTAGGCAGGATATTCAAAGCGGAAAGGATAACCTGCTTTGTTAAATGACTGGTAGCTATGGTCGGGAAAATCAATTTTATAATAACCACGCGGCCGTGGGGTGTATGTGCTGTTACAGGATGATGCAATTATTGTAACAAGGATCCATACAAACAAACAGGGAGTTTTTTTCATTTTTGTCTTTCGTATAATGGTGCTATTCTTTAATAACCGGCTTAACCGCTATTTTTACTTTTTTAATACGGTTACGATCCAGTTCCAGTATGGTAAAATCAAAATCGCCGCTGGAGACGGTATCATTAACAGCGGGAAAATGCCCGGCTATTTCAAGTATCAGGCCTGCCAGGGAATCACTGTCGCCGCGCACACGTTCAAAAGTGTCAACAGGCAAATCCATCACTTTGCATACATCATTGATCATGGTCCTGCCTTCAAAAATATAATTGTAATCGTCTATTTTGCTGTCACCACTTTCTTCGTCGTCAAACTCATCTTTTATATCGCCGGTAATTTCTTCCAGTATGTCTTCAAGCGTTACAATACCACTGGTGCCGCCAAATTCATCAACTACCACGGCAAAGTGTATGCGCTTTCCCTGGAATTCCTGCAACAAATCTTCAATCAGCTTTTGTTCATGCACAAAATAGGGCTGGCGCAGCAGCGGGTGCCAGTTAAAATCATTGCTTTCATTGAGGTGAGGCAAAATGTCTTTAGTGTGAATGATACCTGTAACTTCATCAAGATTGTCTTTGTATACAGGAAGCCGCGAGTAATGCAGGTCTGCAGCTTTTTTTATCAGCTCCCGGAATGACATGTTCTGGTTAACGCCACAAACATCCAGCCGCGTGGTCATAACCTGTTTCACCGAAATATTACCAAATTTAACGATGCCTTTGAGTATGCTCTTTTCTTTTTCAGTAGCATCGGTACTGGCGGTAATATCAATAGCGCTGTCCAGTTCTTCAAGGCTGTAAGAAGAAGCTTTTTTGCCCAGAAAATTTTCTATGCTGTCGGAAATGCGCACCATCCAGGCACTTATTCTCCTGAACAAGTAATGTATAATTTCAACAATATAAGAAGCATTATAAGCAAAACGCAGGTTATTCTGTGAAGCCCAAACTTTGGGTAAAACCTTGCCAAAGAGCACAAGAAAAAAACTTATAATGATAATTTTGATTAGTGCTATCCATACGCTGGCTTTCAAATCAAGCATTTCATCTATCAGAAAATTAGAGAGAATTATAATGGCAATATTAATAAGTGTACTGGCAATAAGTAAAGAGGCGAGCAATATTTTGGGTTCTTCCAGCAGGCCTACAATGCGTTTCCAGCCGGCATCCTGCTTTGTTTTAAGCATATTCACATCTTTGTAGCTGAGAGAAAAAAAAGCTACTTCTGCGCCGGAAACAAAAAAGGAAATAAGCAGTAAAAATAAGATCAGTACAACCAGCAGGGTAATGCCCTGTGTATTACCGGCCAGTAAAAGCAAAAATGAGTGAAAAGAAACAGTAAAATCCGACAGGTAATCCAAAGCAGCGGTTTTTTGTTATTAATTTGTTTTAATGAAAAAGCAGGTTCAGCCAGCCGTTTAAACGGGCAAACGCAAAGTTGCATTAAATATTCAATTAAAAAGGCAAATCACCGGAGTGTTCACCGGGAGGGGGTGTATCCGGGTTGCTTAAATTATCCATTGGGTTATCGTGGCCGGCACTATGGTTGCCATCATTTCTTTTATCCAGCATAATAAGGTTGTCTCCAACAACTTCGGTGGCAAATTTTTTATTCCCTTCCTTATCCTCCCAGCTGCGTGTGCGCAGGCGCCCTTCAATATAGACCAGGCTGCCTTTGTGTAAATATTTTTCCGCTAAATCTGCAAGTCCCCGCCATAAAACAACCGTATGCCATTCTGTTTGCGAAATAAGCTTCCCGGACCTGTCTTTGTAAGTTTCTGTAGTTGCCAGTGAAAATTTTGCAACCCCTATATTTCCTTCCAGGTATTGTACATCCGGGTCTTTTCCAAGATTGCCTATAAGCATTACCCTGTTAACGCCACGCATAGTTGATAGTTTATTGTGAAATAATCATCTGCTGGTTTAAATCTCCTTTAAAGTTAGATTTTTTCAGGTAAACAAATGCATTTTTTTGAGCTGTATTGTGCTTTTTAACCCCTCATATTAATGCTGCCCTGAACAGGTACAATCATTATAAAACGAGGTCTTAATTATACTGTATGTCATCATAGTATTCAATAAAAATCAGGTTACATTTTTATTTAAAATCCTGCTGTCTCACTGGTAAGAACGTTAAAACAGTTGCATGGGCCTGCTTTCATTTTGCAAATAAGCGTTAATGAATTTTGGAAATGGATAATTTGCCAGCAATGATTTTTTTACGGGTTTATAATCTTTTAAGAGATCCGGCAGGCACAAGGTTTCCAATTCTATAAACTGGCCAATAATTGTTTGGTGGGTAAGTTGCTGACGGAATACAGGAGATATATTTTTAATTTCAACAGCCTGCTCACCCAATAGCTTTTTTATTACAGGTTGTAATGTTTTACCGCCAGCCAGTATTTCATCATTTTCATACAATACAAACTCATACAGGTTTTGCCATATGTCTTTGCCGGTTCGTTTTCGAACCAATACTGCATCTTTTACGTGTACAATAAAATAATATAGCCAGCGGGTTTTCTTTTTTAGTTGTTTTTCTTTAACAGGCAAGTTCTTTACTATATTATATTTAAGCGCCTGGCAATCTTTTTTTTGCGGGCACTGGCTGCACAAGGGTTGTTGCGGTTTGCATATAACTGCTCCAAAATCCATAATAGCCTGGTTGTAAAGCCCGGCTTGTTGTTTATCAAGCAGTTCATAGGCGAGAGACGTATACAATTTTTTGCCGGCGCTGCTATCTGTTGGCGTAGAGATGCCAAAATATCTTGATAGAACCCTGAGCACATTACCGTCTGTTACTGCATGTGGTAAATTAAATGCAAAGGAGGCTATTGCAGATGCTGTGTAGGGGCCAATGCCTTTCAGTGATAAAATTGATTCATAATCATGGGGAAATTTGCCTTTATATTCTTTGCTGATAATTGCAGCAGTGGCAATCAGGTTTTTACAACGGGTGTAGTAGCCCAGTCCTTCCCATAATTTAAATACTTTTTTTTCAGGAGCAGCAGCCAGCTCCGCTACGGTTGGAAATGCCTCAAGAAACCGTTGATAATAGCCCAGTCCCTGTTCAACCCGGGTCTGCTGAAGAATAATTTCACTTAACCAGATTTTATAAGGGTCTTTTTCCCCTTTCCAGGGCATGGCCCGGACATTAAAATCCTGGTTCCATTTCATTAATTTCTTTGTAAAATCAGCTTTCATAGCATGTGATTGGCCCATTTTGAAACGGGAAAAGGGTAAAAATAGCCGGATTTTTGACTTTTTGAGCGTTTATTCTTCAAAACCAATATTTTATCTTCTACTTGCGTAAATAGAAAAGTTCTTTTATATTAACTTCGTAATTGGTTATGAACCAGATATGAAAATGACAAAAATTTCGTTTTGTTACAGATAATATTATAAACCCTCAAGTTTTCAACAAAATGAGAAAAGCCGACTTAATCAATCAGATTGCCGAAAAAACCGGTATTCCCAAAATTGATGTACTAGTAACTCTTGAAGCTATGTTTAAAGAGGTAAAAGATACATTGGCCCAGGGAGAAAATATTTACATCCGGGGATTTGGCAGTTTTATTACCAAGAAACGGGCAGCAAAAATTGGCCGTAACATTAAAAAGAATGTGGCAGTTCACATTCCAGCGCATTTTATACCTGCATTTAAACCCGCCAAGGAGTTTGTACAGGAAGTTAAAAAGCTTGAAACAGTAAAAGAAGATCAGCCAAACCCCGCAGGTGAGATGTAAATTGCATTCTTAATTTTTTATAAGTGAAGAAACAGCAATTTATTCTCGTTGGTTCGGGTTTCGCTTTATTACTGTTGGTTTATTTTTTTGGTAATACCACACCTCCTGAAAAGCAGCATGCTGTTACAGAGGGGGCTAATGGCGCAACGCCCAAAAAAATGGAAGCTGCAGTTATTATTGCGGCAGCCAAACAAAAGCTTTCTGCTTCCCGGCAGGCGTATGTTACTGGTCTTGAATCATCTGTGGTAAGGGGCGATGTAAAAGAACAGCAAATAAAGGTCTATCATCAGCTGGCTAATTTCTGGAGAGATTCGGTCCATTTCTTTGAACCTTATGCTTATTACACAGGTGCTGCAGCTAAATTGGAAAATTCTGAAAAAAGTCTCACCTTCGCAGCCCGCCAATTTTTAAACGAATTGAAAGGAACCAATCAGCCGGCTGTAAAACAGTGGATGGCCGATGAGTCAAAAGATTTGTTTGAAAAGGCGCTGGCAATAAATCCGGCAAACGATTCTTCCAAAATTGGATTAGGAAGTTGTTACATTTTTGGCAGTACAGCAGGCGACCCGCAAGAAGTAATGATGGGCATACAAAAAATACTGGAGGTTGCCAGGAAGGACAGTGCCAATATGTATGCACAGTTAATGCTTGGTATTGGTGGGGTGGTATCGGGTCAGCTGGATAAGGCTGTTGAGCGTTTAAAGAAAGTAGTGGAAAAAGAGCCCGCCAACCTTGAAGCTATTTTTATGCTGGCAGAAGCATACGAGAGAAAAGGCGATAATGCCAATGCAGTTTACTGGTACGAAGCAGGAAAAAAATATATCTCTAATCCGCAAATGGCAGAAGAGATTGACAATAAGATAAAAACATTAAAATAATTTTTAACTCAAATATTTTCAGCAATGCCTTGTGGTAAAAAGAGAAAGCGTCATAAAATAGCAACGCATAAACGTAAAAAAAGACTTAGAAAAAATCGTCATAAGAAGAGAAATAAATAATTTTCTATAAGGCCTGCATGTGTGTAGCAGGCCTTGTTTTTCTTTTTTGCTGAATCCATTTACCTGCCTTCTAAGTAGTGTGCCCGATTGCTTTATTTAAAAGCCATGGATAGATGGCATGTAAAACCACTTCAGCGCTTTTCCTTTTAGTGTGTGATGGTTATACTTTTGTAAATGTGATTAAGATTGAACAAGGAACTAATTATTAACGCGGCTCCGCAGGGAGTAGAAATTGCCCTTCTTGAGGATAAGAAATTAGTAGAACTGCATAACGAAAAAACGGATGCCAGTTTTGCTGTGGGCGACTTATATCTTGGAAAAGTTAAAAAACTTATTCCGGGATTAAATGCTGCATTTGTAGACGTTGGATTTGAGAAAGACGCTTTTCTTCACTATACAGACCTTAGCCCTTACGCCAGGTCCTTACTCAAATTTACCCAGACTGCCATTAATGATCAGAATGAAAATGGTTTTGATTTTGGCCAGTTCCACGTAGAACCGGAGATCATTAAAACCGGTAAGATCAATGAAGTATTGGGTGGTAAACCAAATATACTGGTTCAGATATTAAAAGAACCCATTGCTGCAAAAGGCCCCCGTCTTAGCTGCGAAATTTCATTGCCCGGCCGCTTTGTTGTTATTACTCCATTTAATGATATCGTAGCAGTATCGAGAAAGATCCATTCTTCTGACGAAAGAAAACGCCTGCAAAAAATTATTGAAGCCATCAAGCCAAAAAACTTTGGTGTAATTGTGCGCACGGCTGCAGAAGGAAAGAATACCGCTGAACTGCACGAAGATTTGCTGGCACTGGTAGAAACTTGGAAGATTATACAGGTAAATCTGAAAAATGCAGTAGCACCAGCAAAAGTTTTAAGCGAGCAAACAAAGACAACCAGCATACTCCGCGATTTACTGAATGAAGATTTTAACCGCATTGTTGTAAATGATAAAAACATTTTTAATGATGCAAAAAGTTATATTCAGCGTATAGCGCCTGAGAAAGCAGACATTGTTTCGTTCTATCACAATGGCTCACCCATTTTTGATCAGTATGGCGTTACCAAACAGGTAAAAGCAGCATTTGGTAAAACGGTTAACCTGCCCAGTGGGGCTTATCTTATTATTGAGCATACCGAAGCACTGCATGTAATAGATATTAACAGCGGTTATAAAAGTGTAAGCAATAACCAGGAGCAGAATGCACTGGAAACAAATTTGGAAGCTGCGGATGAAATAGCCCGCCAGCTAAGGCTAAGAGATTTGGGTGGAATTATCGTAGCTGATTTTATAGACATGAAGCTGCCGGATAATAAACGCAAATTAATGGAAGCCATGGAAGGTTTTATGCGTACCGATCGTGCCAAACATGCTGTACTGCCCATTTCAAAATTTGGGTTGATGCAGATTACGCGCCAGCGCATGAAGCCGGAAGTAAATATTAATACACAGGAAATTTGCCCCAGTTGTAATGGTACGGGTAAAATATCCAGTGCACTTATCCTGGAAGATGAAATAGAAAAGAATTTAAATTACCTGCTGACACACAAGCATACAGATTTGTTCCTGGTGGTACATCCTATTATGTACGCTTATCTTACCAGGGGTGGTATATTCAGGTCAAAATTGTGGAAATGGCGCTGGAAACACAAACAACGCATTAAGCTGAAAGAAAATACCAATTATCATCTTACAGAATTTCATTTTTTTGACAAACACGAAGACGAAATAAAATTATAATAAAAAAGCCCTGGCA
>JBDSOC010000271.1:0-14874 GCA_039915085.1 Chitinophagaceae bacterium | reverse complement strand
TGCCAGTAACTTCTTCCCCCACAGATGAGGAATAAAAAAAATAAGTTGATGGGACGTTGCGTCATGCGTTGCTGACAATAAATTATCATGGTTACCGTCTGTGCGGCTGGAAAATGACGAAATGCATTTGCTTGGCTATAAAACAGCTTTAACCGGTGTATTTTCTTTAGTCAGTCGCTTTTTGTCGTCTGTATGCACAATCGCCTGCTTTGTCTCAATTCAAAAATTATGCGTGGTGGCGCTGCTATTTTTACTGAAATAATTAATAACCAGTAAAACAAATTACCATGAAAAAGAATATCATTACATACCTGGCAACAGCAATTTTAGTTTTTGCTTCCTTTAGTTCTTATAGCCAGGACCATGATCGCAGTGCGCCCGCCTGGGTCAGCGATAAAGGATATTGGGTTGTTGAGACAAATATTCATCAGCCCTTACAATATACCATCCGGTTTTATAACAATGAGAATACGATTATAGGTACAAAAGATATTTCCGGAAAAAAAATGAACATGAAGAGGAGGAGAGTAAAAATGCAGTTAAAGTCAATGCTTGAATTTTCATTGGCAGAATGGGCCGTTCAAAACCCTGCTACGGGCAATACAGGCCTGGCTCAGAAGCCATAATTATATTAGCTGAGATGTTGTGTGACCCACCTGTAGCAGGGTGGGTTTACTGATTAAAGGCGTTTGTCGCAGAAAACCGTTGTTATGACGCAACAACAGTAGTAAATATGGATACAATAAAAGGACTTCGTAATTTTATGACAGATCATATGCAGCATCATCCTTTTATATTTTCCAATGAATTAAAATGCCGTTTAGGACGGCATGCAGCCTTCTGGGGATTCTGGTGGATATTCCAGGCTTTTCTGTATTCATTCATTCCAGCAGCCAATGGGAATGATTATTGGGAAAGTTTGCAGATATCGGTACTGGAGTCATTCATCTTCATGCTCTGTCATTTGTTCCTTGGCTGCACATTAATGTACTTTGTTATTCCCCGGTTTTTGCTGAAACAGCGGTATTGGGCTACTGCTTTATGGACTGCAATTATGTTTATTGCTACAGCTTTTCTATCCACTTTTTTGGGCAAGTATATTATTGGCCCGGTACGCCATTATTTAGCCGCAGCCGGCTATATTCATGCTAATTTTGAAAGAAGTCATGCGCTTGTCTATCAATCCTTACTTGCAGGTTTACGTGGCGGCATTACTATTGGCGGTATCGCCGCTGCCATTAAACTCATGAAGTACTGGTATATAAAAGAACAACGTAATCTGCAATTGCAAAAAGAAAATGTAGCATCCCAGTTACAATTACTGAAAGCGCAGGTGCATCCGCATTTTTTATTCAACACTTTAAACAATATCTATTTTTATACACAAGATACCGCACCAGTAGCGGCGCAGCTGATTACCGGTCTTTCTGATATACTCAGGTTTATACTGTATGAAAGCAGTCAGCCGTTGGTAGCTTTATCAAAAGAATTGAAATTGATGAAAGATTATATTAACCTGGAACAAATACGGTATGGCAACAGACTGGATATTCATATTGATATTCCCGAAAAAACAAATGATTTGTATATTTCACCTCTGCTGATGCTGCCCCTTATCGAAAATTGTTTTAAACACGGAGCCAGCAATATGCTTGAACAACCCTGGATAAGCCTGCAAATAACCTTGCAGAATAAACAGATACAAATGAAATTACTGAACGGAAAAACAAACAAAGAAAGAAAAGAGGATCATTCATCTGGTATTGGTATACAGAACGTGCAAAAAAGACTGGAACTGCTTTATCCGGGTAAACATGAACTGGCCATTACAAATGAAGAAGATGTGTTTATTGTAAATCTTAAAATTGAACTGGAAAAAAATCCTAAGCCAGCAGTTAAATTAACTCACCTTTTAGCAGAATCCGTGTATGACTGATACTACAAATACACCTTTACGCTGCCTGATAATAGAAGATGAACCGCTGGCACGCCAAATCATCAGCCGTTATGTGCAACAATTACCCACCTTACAACTGGCCGGCGAATGCGCCAATGCCATACAGGCGTTTACTTTTTTACAGCAGCACCAGGTAGACCTGATGTTCCTGGATATACGCATGCCGCAGTTGAATGGAAATGATTTTTTAAAAACGCTGCAAAACCCGCCAAAAGTAATTTTTACTACAGCCTATTCTGATTATGCATTAGAAAGCTATGAATTTGATGCCGTGGATTACCTGATGAAACCCATCACCTTTGAAAGATTTTTAAAAGCAGTGAATAAGGCATACGGGCCGGGCATCGCCAAAACAGAAACAAGGCCACTATCATTGCCTGAAGAAAAGAAAAGCGAATCTTTTGTTTATTTCAGGGCCGACCGCAAAATGATAAAAGTAATGCTGCAGGATATCTTATATGTAGAGAGTATGAAGGACTATGTAAAAATTTTTACCAGTGATACTACCATTATCAGCAGGCAATCTATCAGCTCTGTAGAAGCCATGCTGCCGGAGAAAGAATTTATTCGTACGCACCGGTCCTTTATTGTCTCCCTTCAAAAAATAAGATCTTTTACACAGGAACTCATTGAAATTGAAAAGACAGAAATTCCTATTGGTAAAATTTACCGTAATGGCGTAATGAAGGTGCTGGCCTGAGCAGTTAACCAGTTTCAGTTATAAATGTGCTGACAAAAGAGACGCCGCTTACAAAACTTTAAACTTTAAACTTTAGACCTTAAACTTTTAAAACCTTAATCGCTACCATAAGGGTCTTTGCTGGTAGTAATCAAGTATTTTAGTTCTTAATAAATAATCGTAGCGGGAGACAATCAGGTTTGTCTTTGCCCTGTCAAGATTATTTTTTGCAATGATATAATCAACTGTAGTGCCTACGCCCTGGGTAAAGCGGATATCAGCAGCATGAAAAGATTCTGTATAGGCATTTACCTGTTCATCCAGTGTTTTGTAACGATCAAGAGAAGCCGTCATATCAAAATAATCTTTTTCTATGTTTTGTTTTAACTGAATCCTGGTAGTTTGAGCAGTAAACTGTGCGCTTTTATAATCAATCTTTGCCAGCGATACCCGGTTTCTGAACAGAAAATTATTCAGAATAGGAATATTGATGCCTGCCCCAACAGAGGTGCCATAATTATTTTTCAGCTGGTTATCATATGGAATTTTATTATTTGCTGCATCCTGCGCAAGGCTTGAATAATTGGTGCCTATACTGGCCCCAAGCCCAAGGCTGGGATAAAGGTTTCCTTTTGCGGCTTTTACTCCTTTTTCAAAACTCTTGCTTCTTAAATCGGCAGCTTTAACAATGGCCAGTTGCTGCATAGCTGCCTGGTAAATTGAGTCGGGCGAGCTGGCATAATTCATATCAAACTGGTCAACCCCAATGGGTTCTGCTTTCATGTTTTTATTGTAGGGGATATTCATTAACTGCGCCAGGGTATAACGTGCCTGGTCAAGCGCATTTTGTGCATTTACATAAGCCAGCTTGTCGCTTGCATATTGCCCTCTCAAATCTGACAAATCAGATGGCTTGATGGCGCCTTCTTTGTTCATTACGTCCAGCCGGTTAACCTGCTGGCTGGTAACATCTGCCTGCCTGCGTGCCTGTTCCAGCAAATCTGTATTGGTTAACATCTGCAGGTACGCAAGTATTACATCCAGCATTAGTTTATCTTTTGATTGCTGCCAGTCCATTTTGCTGGCTTCATAGGCATACTGATTTTTTTTAAGGGTATTCAGCAGCAAAAATCCGTTGAACAAGGTAACATTGCTGGCCAGGTTATAGTTGGCAGTAGTCAAAGAAGAGTTGATGTAAGTGTTATTGGCTGTATTAATACTACGGCCAGAATTAAGGCTATGATTGATGTTTCCATTTAGCTGCGGAATTAAATTTCCTTTGGCCTGGTTAAGATTAACGCTTGCATAATCTTTCTGAAATTCTGCCCCTTTCACTGTTGCGTTGTTGGCTATGGCTATTTCTACACTTTGTTTAAGTGTTAATACATCATAAGTATGTACACTATCCTGCGTAATTCCAAATAATGAAATCAATAGAAATCCTTTCAAAAAAAATAACTTCTTCATATTCTGTAAATCAATTTTTAGTATAGCTGTTAATGTTCATTTTACACCTTCAGCTTTATTCCTTCCAGCTTTTTTAACCATCAATTCTTCCGTCCAGTAAATTAATAACATGGCTGCCGTAGCTGGCATTTTTTTCAGAATGCGTTACCTGTATAATGGTTACGCCTTCTTTGTTCAGTGCCAGAAATAAATCCATGATCTCTTCGCCCTGTTTGGAATTCAGGTTACCTGTTGGCTCATCGGCCAGTAATAATTTCGGTTTTGCAATCAGTGCCCTTGCTATACCCACCAGCTGCTGCTGACCGCCCGATAGCTGTGTCGGGAAAAGGTCTTTCTTGCCCACTATATTGAAGCGGTCAAGCATATCGGCCACCATTGCCTTGCGTTCAGAAGTCTTTATGTCCTGGTAAATAAGCGGCGTTTCAATATTTTCATACACGGTTAACTCGTCAATTAAATGATAAGCCTGGAACACAAAGCCAATGTATTGTTTATACAAAGCTGCTTTTGCCTTTTCTTTCAGTTTATTCACCGTTTCATGTAAAAAAGTATATTCCCCTTCGTCAGTATCGTCGAGCATACCAATTACATTCAGCAGGGTAGATTTGCCGCTGCCTGAAGGGCCCATAATGGAGACAAATTCTCCTTCTTTTATAGTAAGGTTAATATCTTTCAGCAAAAACGTTCTTGCTCCGCCTACCTGTATCCATTTGGAAATATGTTTTAGTTCAATCATATATGGGTTTTTACCTTTTTAAACTTTCACCGTGCCTGCAAAATTCTGTTATTCCTGCCAGTTTTTTTCAACACGCGTGCCAACAATCAAACCTTTGCCTGTAAAGGCTTTGGGCCAAATGTGTCCGGGGAGGTGTACGAAAACGGACACTTTTATGTACGATATCGTACGTACACTCAGGGGGCTCAATTTCTTAAATTTTTGTTTTCCGGTATCCAGGTGTATTAAAGGGCAGTTTCTAATTGGGTCATCAGTATATACATTTTACCTGGTTCAAAATAATAAATTAAATAGAATTATCCATATAACGCGCAAAAGCCTTACAAAATCAACATCCCTTTGCGGCGTAACTGAATAGTGCTAAAATTCAAAATCTAATTTTAGCGGTACCAGGATTGCAAATTCAATCAAGATTTAATTTGGGCACACCCGTCAACTTATTGTTAAGGGCCAGGAGTGAGAGACTATTCCGTTCTTAAACTTTTTACTGGGTTGGCAATGGCGGCCTTTATTGCTTTAAAGCTTACTGTAACAAATGCAATCAGTAATGCCAGTACGCCGGCTATCGCAAATATCCACCATCCGATACTTATTTTATATTGAAAATTCTGCAACCATTTGCTCATGGTCAGCCAGGCAATGGGTGTTGCAATAACAATTGCCACCATTACTAATTTTAAAAGATCTTTTGCCAGCAACATTACAATGCCGCTTACACTGCTGCCCAGCACTTTGCGGATGCCAATTTCTTTTCTTCTTTGTTCTGCTGTAAAAGTAACCAGGCCAAACAAACCAAGACAAGCAATAGAAATAGCCAGCACTGTAAAGATCATCAGCAGGCTTCCCTGCATTTGTTCTGCTTCATATTGCTTTGCGAAATTCTGATCAAGAAAATTATATTCAAAAGGATCTGAAGGATTGTATTTTTTTGAGATGGATGCAACAAATGTCAGCGCAGACTTTATATTTGATTTGCTGAGCCGTACATACATATTGTCTTTATCGTTTACTTCTGCCGGCAATTGCAATATTAATGGTTCAATCTTATGCTGTAATGAATAAATATTGAAATCTTTTACTACGCCGGCCACTTCATATATCATCGGGTTCTTTTGTGCGTCTTCACCAAACTGAATTCTTTTTCCAATAGGATCTTTCCAGCCGGCATCCCGTGCCAGTGTTTCATTAACTATTACTGCTTTGTCTTTATCTGTAAGCATGGTAGGAGAGAAATTTCTCCCTGCGGCCAGTTTAATCTGCAGGGCGGGAATAAAATCTTCATCAACCTGGAAGCTTTGTCCTTTATTTTCTTTTTTAATGGTAGTGCCATCTGTTACAATTTCATAGCTTCTGCCACCTATATTATTGTTGCCAATCGGATTACTGGCGGTGGCTACACTTTCAATTAATGGATTTTGCAGCATTTCCTGTTTGATGGCAGGAATTTGTTTGCGCATATCGCGGCTGAGGTGAAAAACAATTACCTGGTCTTTATTAAAACCAAGGTTCGTAGTACGCACAAAATTCAATTGCTGCCAGATAATGAATGAACCGGCAATCATGGCTATAGTAATCACAAACTGGAAAACAACCAGCGACTGACGGAAAATAAAATTGCCTTTGTGGTTACCCGTTTGACCCTTTAAAGATGGAATTAATTTAAAGCCCGAAAGAAACAGCGCCGGATAAATTCCACTGATGCAACCAGCCAGTAAAGAAAAGCATACCAGAAAAAGAATTGTTTTCCCAAATCCAAAATGCCAGATCGCTAATTCTTTACCAATAAAATGCTGGAACCACGGCAAAGAAAGATTCAATAACAGAATCGCAAGGGCCGAAGCAATGGCAGTAATCAAAATAGATTCAGCTAAAAACATCATTACCAGCTGACCCCTGCGCGAACCATTTACTTTTCTTACCCCAATTTCTTTTACGCGTAAGGAAGACCGGGCTGTAGACAAATTTGTATAATTGATGGAAGCGATAATAAGAATAAGCGCCGCTACCAATGAAAAAATAGTAACATAGCTAATGTTTCCATTGGTACCCATTTCATAACTGAGGTTAGAATGCAAATGAATGGATGTCAGTGGCTGCATTTCCATTTTATATTTTGCATCGCCCACAGATGCTTTAAGATATTTGGTAAAAAAGGAAGGTAGTTTTGCATCCAGGCTTTCGACACGTGTTTTTTCTTTTAATAAAATATAGGTATACAGGGAGGAATATGCCCATGAGTTGCCAATGTCTTCCGGCATGGAACGCAAAGCGCTGAAAGTAAAATGGGAATTTACCGGAACATCATCAATTACACCTGTTACCAGGTTGCCATAATTGCCAAAGCTGATGGTTTTGTTGAGCGCCAATGAAGCATCACCAAATATTTTCTTTGCGAGTGTATTGGTTAATACAATTGTTTGCGGTTTGGTAAGTGCCGTGTTGGGATCGCCATAAAGAAAATGATAACTGAATATTTTAAAAACAGCGCTGTCCGCAAATAGAATATCGCCTGCCTGTAAACGCTGATTTTCATAAGTGATGGTTCCCCCGCCTTCTACATTAAATCTTGCTGTTTGTTCAATTTCGGGATATTCAATTTTTAATGCGGCCGCCATAGGTGGAGGGGTAACGGCCAGGTCAAAGCTTCCACCGTTCCAGCTGCCATGTTGCGCTACGCGATAAATTCTGCCGGCGTTTGCATGATAATTATCATAGCTTGTTTCATTGGCCACATATAAGGCAATCATCCAGCATGCTGCCAGGCCAATAGCAAGCCCGCCAATATTAATAAGAGAGAAAATTTTATTTCTTTTGAGACTGCGGAATGCAACGGTAAAATAATTCTTAATCATGTTATTCAGCCATTAAGTGTTTGGCCGCACCCGGAGTGTTCAAGTGCCGTGCCATTACTCAAATTACTGAATTACAGTCATTCACAAAATTCTTCCGCTTTGCTTGTACGATACTGGACAGCAAAGTGTGCGGATACGGACAATCCTATTCCTTTACATTCCACATTGTTCTTGCTAATAATAGCAGAGTGCTTCCTGCTAATGATTGACGCCTCAATTCTCACGATTCTTATTCGCTTCGCAAACTCTTTACCGGGTTGGCAAGCGCCGCTGCAACAGACCGGTAACTAACGGTTACCGCAGCTACCAGCATGGTACTTACTATTGCCAGCGCAAATATGCCGGCGCCAATAGGTATACGGTATTTAAATTCCTGTAAATATACATGCATGGCCCACCAGGCAAGGGGTGCGGCAATTAGAAAGGCAATCACCAGCAAACGAAGGAACTCTTTGCCAAAAATCCATATGATATTTTGTATGGTAGCACCCAGTACTTTTCTTACACCAATTTCTTTTGTTTTGCGTACTGCCATAAAAGAAACCAATCCGTAGAGGCCAAGACAACCAATAAATATGGCAATGCCTGCAAATGCTTCAATAAGTTTCAGCATGGTATCATCCAGCTCGTAAAAACGGGAGATACGTTCATCCAGGAATTCGCTTTTAAAAATAAAATCAGGATAAATATTGTTCCATGTTTTTTCAATCGTTGCCATGGTCGTTTTTATATTTGCCATGTTAATTGATACGGCACAGTTATGGTACCGCTGGTAGTTGGAAAATAATGCAATGGGAGAAATATCAGATCGGAATGACATGTTATTAAAATCTTTTACCACACCTACAACGATTGCCTTGTCATTATCTACCTTTACGTATTTATTGAGGATATCCTGTGGCGATGCAAGGCCCAGTTTTCTGACCACGCTCTCGTTTACAATAAATTCACGTAGGGTGTCAGAGGGATAAAGGTTTCTTCCTGCAACTAATTTTAGATTAAATGTTTGCAAATACTTGTCATCTGCAGGCTTTGTATTTATCTCCCACAACTCTGCTTTGGGCCGGTTGTCATATACAAAATCGGTAGAATTATTTGATCCCGATGCAGGTGCCTGCATACATAAGGAGACATTGGATATGCCTGCAATACCGGTCAGCTTATTTTTCAGAAGATTCATATTGGCCAATGCGGAAGAATCATTGGCTGGTACGGGCAACATTACGATACCATCTTTCTGAAACCCAATATCAAACGTTTTTGAAAAGCGCATCTGCCCGGCAATAACAATGGTACCGATGATCAGCATTTGTGAAATAGCAAATTGTGTAACTACCAATACCCGGCGCAAAGAAAAACCGCCAATACTTTTTTGCGATAATTTTCCTTTTAACGCAGCAATGGGCTGAAAGCCCGACAACACCAGGCCAGGGTAGGAGCCTGACAAAAAGATTACTGACAACGTAATAATTAACGTATAAACAAGCAGTTCTGTATTTAGAAATGGATTGATGCTTAATGATGTTTTGAACAAGTCATTGACAAAGGGCAATCCCAGGTTTGCCAGGCCATAAGCAAGCAATACAGAGAAAAATGTTATCAAACTTGTTTCCGCAATAAATTGCCAGAACAATTGCGCCCGCATACTGCCCAACACTTTGCGGATGCCTACTTCTTTGGCCCTGTTAAGCGCTTGTGCCGTGGCCAGGTTTACAAAATTGACACAGGCAGTAATGATTAAAAATATTCCTACCAGTGATAGTGCCCATAAATATTTTTTATCTGTATAGCCATTATAATCGGGGTTAAAATGCACGTCAGCCAGCGGTTGTATTTTAAATACGAACGAGTTTATGGGGTCATTGGCGTAATATTTTTTCTTGAATGCAGGGAAGACTTTTTCAAGATCAGCAGCTTTTACACCGGGCTTCAGCAGTACAAAGCAATGTGTTTCACTGTTAATACCACCCCAGCTGTCAGGGCGGGCCATCCATGGGCTAAAATCTTTTAGATTCAGGTCAGACACATAAATTTCCTGTTTTCTGTCAGTATTCAGCGGAAGATCTTTTAATATTCCAGTAATTTTAAAATCGGTTTTATTGTCAATGCGGATCACTTTGCCCATGGCACCCGTGTTGCCAAAATATTTTTTTGCAATTTTTTGTGTGACGATGGCTGTATTAGGCTCATTCAATGCAGTTTTAATATCGCCTTCTACCAATGGAAAATCAAATATTCCAAAAAAAGCAGGCTCAACACAGACAAAACCATTGTCCTCTTCAAATTTTTTGTTTTCAGCAGGTATAGAAATTATCCGCCAGAATGTTATGGCCCTTGCAGTCTTTTCAGCAAACGTATAATCATTTCTGAATGCCTTGGTAAAAGGTGCTGGTATGCCGGGTGTATGACCTGTTTGCTCGTCGTGTATTTCTGTAACAACGCGGTATATTCTTTCTTTGTTTTTGTGGAAGCCGTCAAAACTTAAATGAAATGATACCAGTGTGAAAATGAGTATTGCACAGGCAATGCCAAGCGACAAGCCAATAATATTTATAGCCGCATAAGCCCTGTTTCGTTTCAGGTTGCGCCAGGCAATTTTAAAATAATTTTTTAACATGAAATGTAATTTTAAATGCTTCTGATATTTTTGATTGCGTCCCTAAATCCCGCAATGGGACTTGAATAAGCCCTGGATAAAATTCAGGTATTATCTTCGTTCAATTTTTCATTAAATCTCTTTTTCATAACATGAGTCCCACACGCCAATACAAATAAATAGCTTTAGTTTGGGCACCCTTAGCCGTTAGATGTGTTTCCGCTTTCCTTCTCCATTTTTGGAAAAGGTGGCCGAAGACCGGATGAGCCTGGAGAGGGGCAAGGTTATTCACTCCTCAAACTTTTCACCGGGTTGGCCAGCGCAGCTTTCACCGCACGGTAGCCAACCGTTATCCATGCAATGAGCAAGGAAGCAAAAATTGCCATTAGAAAAACACCTGCACCTATATGAATGCGGTAGACGAAATTTTGCAGCCAGCCATTCATAAGATACCAGGCAACTGGTACCGCAATTACAAAAGCCATAGCAATCAGCAGGGTAAATTCTTTGGAAAACATCAGCACTATATTGCTGATGCTGGCGCCCAGCACTTTTCTTATGCCTACTTCTTTGATTTTTTGTACTGCCATATAAGATACCAGGCCGTACAGCCCCAGACATGAAATGAAGATGGCAATACCGGCAAATATTTTATACAAAAGTGATAACTGGTTTTCCTGGCGATAAAAACGATCAATGCTTTCATCCATGAAATGACTGGTATAGGCAAATTCCGGGTAAGTTTGTTGCCATAACTTTTGTATCTGCGCAGTGGTCCGTGCAATATTGGCCGTGCGTATTTTTATTCCTGTAGTAAAATAATTTTTCTGTGATGCTGAAATAGTAGTGGGTTTAATTTCTTCGCGCAGGGAATTGGTCTTAAAATCTTTTACGACGCCTACTACCGGCAACCACTGCCCGCCGCCAATCCGCATTGGTTTACCTATTATCTTTTGCACATCAGTAATACCCAGTTTCCTCATCATGGTTTCATTTATTACCAGTTCGCGCATCGTATCACTGGCAGTAAAAGGTCTTCCCGCCAGGAACTGCAGGCCATATGTTTTAAAATAATCCTGATCAGCATATTTGAGAAAGGATGGAAAGTCAATGTCTTTGCCGCTATTGTCAAAATAAAAATTGCTGGCCCAGTTATTATCGGATGACGGAACATCGTTTGCTATTGAAACATTTATTACATCCGGGTTTCTTAGCAATTCTTCTTTCATAGGTTTCATCCGCGCCATCAGCGCACTGTCACTGTATGCGGGCACTACAAAAACGGCTTCTTTATTAAATCCTAAATCTGCATTACGTACATAATTCATCTGGCTGACTGCTACAATTGTTCCTATGATCAATACCTGGGAGATGCTGAATTGTGTAACTACCAATATTCTGCGCAACGAGATGCCACCAATGCTGGCTGCATTGATTTTACTTTTTAATGCAAGTACAGGTGTAAACCCGGATACCACCAATGCAGGGTAGGTGCCTGATAATAATGTTACCGCTATCAATGTTGCCAGCAGAAAAAACAAACTGTCTGCGGTTAATAAACTTACGCTGGCAGGCACATTGGCAACATTGGACAAATAAGGCAGTGCAAGTTTTGCAAATATGACGGCGATTACAATTGATAAGAGTACCAGTAAAAAAGTTTCTCCCATTACCTGGCCGATCAATTGTTTGCGGGTGCTGCCCAATACTTTTCTTATTCCCACTTCCCTGCTGCGGCCAACCGCCTGCGCAGTTGATAAATTAATAAAGTTGATAGAAGCCATTATAATAATGAGTACGCCAATCAATGAAAGTGTCCATAATATGGTTTTGCTGGTGCTGTGATCTCCCATTGTGCCATAGCGGTAATCAAAATGCATGTCTTTCAATGGCTGCATTACCTGGATGCTTCTGCTTTGTTCACCATAGTGTTTTTTTACAAAACCCTTCATTTGCGATTGTATACCGGCCGCATTCACGTTAGCCGGCAGCAATGCATATACCTGGTGATTGCTGCTAAGGCTTCCCCATTCTTTACTATAGCCATATTTATCAGCATAATTTTTTAAAGTTTCATAGGAGATGAATATTTTTAAAGGGAAGTCGGAGTTCGCCGGTGCGTCTTCAACAACACCCCTCACTTTCAGCAATACAGTATTATCAAGTTTCAGGTATTTCCCGCTCGCAATTTTCCAGTCGCCAAAATATTTTACTGCTGTTTGTTTATCTAAAATAATATTGCCTGGTTCGTTAAGAGACTGTGCATTTCCCTGCAACCATTTTGCGTTGAATATGCTGAAATATTCGGGCTGTGTGAATGCTACTCCATTGTCTTCAATAAATTTTTTACTGCCTGCGGGATCTGCGTTAGGGTTGTCGCCCAACACGGTTACCTGGCTACCATTGGCAGCATTAACGGCCACTATTTTTTCAAACTGAGGGAAATCAGTTTTTAATGCCTCAAGGGCTGGGCAGGGTATACCGGGATTGTGTACTTCGCTTCCGTCTTTATTAGTAGCAGCGGTTACTATCCTGTAAATATTATTATAGTTTTTTTGAAATTTATCATACCCCAATTCATAGGTAACTACAACAAAAATCAGCAGGCAGGCTGCAATACCGGTAGTAAGTCCGGCAATATTGATGGCAGTATATGCTTTGTGTTTGAGCAGGTTTCTCCAAGCGATCTTAAAATAATTTTTGATCATATCTGCATTGATTTAAGCTGTTTGTTCAACGGTAAACTGAATATTGAGTCTATATTTACCTGTTCAATATTACGAATTTTTTCGTAATCAGTCTAAAATGCCATATTGAGATTTTACCGCTTGTACATTACCTGCCGGTATTATACTTGTTCATCCAACGTTATTTGCCAATTCATTTGCTCACTATTCGCTTCTAAGAGAATTTATCGGGCTGGCCATTGCTGCTTTTATAGCCTGGAAACTTACGGTTAATAGTGTAATCACCAATGCACTTGTGCCCGCGCCAGCAAAAATCCACCACGGTATTTCGGCCCGGTATTCATATTTCTGTAACCAGTTGTGCATGAAATAATATCCAACAGGAATTGCTATTACACAAGAAAGAAATACCAGCAGCACAAAATCTTTTGACAATAAGCCACAGAGATTAAATACAGATGCACCCAATATTTTTCGTACCCCAATTTCTTTGGTCCGCTGTTCAGCTACAAAAGACGCCATACCAAAAAGACCCAGGCAACTGATAAAAATTGCAAGCGTGGCAAAAAAGCCTGCCAGCTTTCCGATACGCTGCTCGTCGCCAAATTTTCTTGCATAGGCTTCATCTACGAACTGGTAATCGAATGGCTGGGCAGGATTATATTTTTTAAAAACAGTTTCAATTTTACTCAATGCTGCGCTGACGTTTGTAGCAGGATTTATTTTTGCAATAACAATGTTGCCGGGAGAATTTGATATATGGAACAAGGTTGGCCTAACCTGTGAATAAGGCGATTCGACTACCATGTCTTTAATTACCCCAATTATTGTATATGGAGTTCCATCCCATTTCAGTATTTCACCCACCGGTTTTTTAAATCCTATAAATTTTGCAGCTGTCTCATTCAGTACAAAACCTGTTGAATCAGTAAGAAATTCTTTTGAAAAATCCCGCCCCTCCTTAAACTCCCAGCCAACAGTTTTACCATAATCGTACGAAACATCAATATTCGGAAATTCAACAGCTTGGGCAGGATCCTTGCCCTTCCAGTCAAAACCTGCATTGGTTGACCAAACTGCCGTCGGGGGACTTCCTGCTTCTGTCATTGATACAACCGTACCGCCGTTTATCAGTTCATTTTTTACAATATCAAAATGATTATGAATATCAGTGGTAGACATTTGTAAAGTAATCAACCCGTCGCGTCTATAACCAATGGGCCGGTTTTTTGCAAATTGAATTTGCCTGAAAACAACTATTGTTCCTATCATTAAAACAACAGAAACCGTGAATTGAATTACCACCAATACTTTCCGGGGAGCGGCCGCAAAGCGACCTGCCCTGAATACACCTTTTAAAACTTTGACGGGATTGAAAGAAGATAAATATAAAGCAGGATAACTACCGGCAATCAAACCAGTAACAAAACTGAAACCGATACCCATCAACCAGAATAAAGGACTACCCCATAGAATGGACATTTCTTTACCGGCTACATCATTGAAAAATGGCAATATAAGTTGTACCAGCACTATGGAGAATGCAAATGCAAACACTGCCACCACCAGTGATTCAATATAAAACTGAAATATTAATTGCCTGCGCAATGAACCAACTGATTTACGTATGCCAACCTCTCTGGCACGTTTTTCTGAACGGGCTGTGCTCAGGTTCATAAAATTGATGCAGGCAAGCAGCAGAACAAACATCCCTATGATACCAAACAACCAGATATACTGGATGCGGCCGCCCGTATTTACACCATTTTTAAACTCGGAATACAAATGCCATTTGCTCATAGGATGCAGGAAAAGCGCTGGCTTCTTTTTCGCAAGTTGCGGATTTACTTTCTTTAATTTGGCATCTTTTATTTTCAAGGAAACCTTATCGAAGTCTGCG
>JBDSOC010000270.1:0-10120 GCA_039915085.1 Chitinophagaceae bacterium | reverse complement strand
GCCGCTTAGAAAAGCGGCGCATAAACCCTAAAAAGAACCCTCTATTACTACTATCTTGAAATAAATTTTATCTATGCTAAGATGAGTAACTATTTTGCTGCAATAAAATTTTGGCCACCCGTTAACCGCAGTTTAACGGGTGTTAATACTTAACTGCCGTTTAACAACCAGTATGTATGCGCTAAAACCAAATGATCGCATATTTGTGAAGAGGGTTTAGTAACTTTTAAAGAATATGCGCTCTGCTACGCTAAAATGGATGCTGCTGATGCTCACCCTGCTGGTGGGAATTATCCTGGTGGTTCAGTTATACTGGATTAACCAGGTATATTATTACGAACAAAAAGAGTTCAATACCAATGTTATAAAAAGCATCCGCGGTGTATGTGAAGACATGAAAATAGATGATAACCCCGGCACACAATTGCAGAAACTAATTGAACGCCCCAATCCCAACTCTTTTATCATCCGCATAGATACCATACCGCAACGGGATACTTTGATCAACTTTCTATACAGTGAATTTGAAGATTTTAATGTATTTACAGACTGCAAAGTGGCCGTTTACAGTGATAGTGAAGCACATTATTTGTACCAGGCTTACCTGCCTACAGCCGCATCCACGCAGGTGCAGTCTACCAACCACCCCCACTATACTGAAATAGATTTGCCGGTTATTCCCAAAAACTATCCTTATATACATCTTTATTTCCCACACCGGCAGCAATACATTATTCATCAGCTTAATTTCTGGATTGTAACCAGTGTTCTTCTCCTGCTGGTTTTAATTGGTTTTGCTGCAAGTATGTTTTATTTCTACAGGCAGAAATTTTTAAATGAAGTACAAAAAGACTTTGTAAATAATTTCACGCACGAATTCAAGACCCCGCTGGCAGTAATGAAGCTGGCTGCCGGTGTATTGAACAGCCCTCCTATAACTGAACAGCCGGAAAGGCTAAAAAAATACAGCACCATCATTGCGCAGCAGACAGAACACCTGCAAACGCAGGTAGAAAGGCTATTAAAAACAGCGCGGACTGATCAGCATGATCTGCCACTTGAAAAGGAAATATTCATTCCCAATAATATTATAAAGGATGTGCTGAAAGACATGGATCCGCTGGTCAGGCAAACAAATACACGCATTGAGTTTATAGCCGAGGAAGATAACAAAACCATCAGTGCCGATGAAAGCAATATTGCCATGGTGATTGTAAACCTGGTGGAGAATTCAATAAAATATTCAAAAGACCCACATGTTATAATAACCACGGCGGCTGAAAACGGGCTGTATAGCATTTCGGTAAAAGACAATGGTATTGGCATTGAAAAAAAATACATGAGGCAATTGTTCAAAAAATTTTTCAGGGTGCCCACCGGCAATGTACACAATGTTAAAGGTTTCGGACTGGGCCTTAATTTTGTAAAAAAAGTAATAGATGCCCACAAGGGGAAGATAATTGTAAACAGCATTCCCGGCATTGGAACAGAATTTAAGATTATTTTACCAAGGCAATAATGGCCGATAACAAGTGGTTAACACCAAATGGTATAAAGAATGTTTCAATTTTGTAGCACCTAAAAAGAATGATTATGGCTACCAAAGCAAAAGTATTACTGGCCGAAGATGACGCCTCACTTGGTTTTATTATTAAAGACGCCCTTGAAGAAGATGGTTACGAAGTGGTACATTGTCCTGATGGGCAAACAGCCATTGACCGTTTTAATAAAAACGAATTTGATATTTGCCTGCTGGATGTAATGATGCCGAATAAAGATGGCTTTGTTGTGGCAAAAAAGATTCGCCAGCACACCGATCTTGTACCCATTCTTTTTCTTACCGCCAGATCAATGGAAGAAGATAAGATCAGGGGATTTCAATCGGGCGCAGATGATTATATTACCAAGCCGTTTAACATGGCGGAGCTCCTTTTGCGGATGGAAGTATTTTTACGCCGAACCAAAAAAATGTATTCAGAACAGGTACAGGAATACCAGATAAGCAAACTGAAATTTTCTTACACTGATCTTAAAATTGTTTCCAGCCAGGGCACTTCTTCCATGACACAAAAGGAAGCCGATCTGCTGAAATTTCTTTGTCAGCATCCCAATAAAGTACTGAAGCGCGAAGAAGTACTACTGAATGTATGGGGTAAAGATGATTATTTCCTGGGCAGGAGTATGGATGTGTTTATTACTAAACTCCGCAAACATTTTAAAGCAGATCCTGATATTATATTAGAAACGATTCACGGAGTGGGTTTTCGTTTTAATGTACCTTCTTTATCAGCAGCATAAAAAGACTGAGCATTTACATTTAGAAAGCAAGCAGGAAAAATTTCCTGCTTTTTTTATTATATAACATACAGATAATAACGCTTTATTCGTTTTTATAAAATGAATGCTTTATCACATGCTGTTAACTGCTGTTTAACATACGTTAATAACCACTTAACCAAAGACGGAGACAGCTTTGCATCTGCAACAAAAAATGGAGCTATGCATCACCGTCTGTTAAGACTGGTATTATTATTTTTACTGGTTGCCACTGTTACCAATGCGCAAACACCCGATTCAATCCGGCTAACACTTCCTGAAGCGGAGCAAATTTTCTTACAAAAGAATCTGTCTTTGCTTGCCCAGCAATACAATGTAGACATCAGTAAAGCCCTTGTACAACAGGCGGGATACTGGGACAACCCAATACTTAATACAGATCAGAATATTTATGATGGAAAATTTTTCCGTCACAATAAAGATTTCGGCCAGGTATATGTTCAGTTGCAACAGGTAATTAAAACAGCGGGCAAAAGAAACAAGTTGATACAGCTTGCCAATGATGATGTGCTCAGTGCCCGGCAACAATTCAACGATATAATGCGCAACCTGCGCTTCGTTTTACGCAATGATTTCAGTACACTTAACCTGCAATACAGAACCTGGTATATCTACAATAGCGAAATAGCCTCCCTTGAAAAATTAGCCGCCGGCATGGACGCACAATTGCAGGCAGGGAATATTTCACAAAAAGACAATATACGCGTAAAAGCATTACTGTACAGTCTTCAAACTGAAGCAGCAGACATACAGCGCCAGATAGCCGATACAGAAAAAGAATTTGCCGTTTTATTACAGGTTAATGGCGATACTGTTTTTATACCAAAAAGAGATGACAGTGTACCAGTAACCATACCTTATTCACTCACTGCTTTGCTTGATTCTGCAAGAAACAACCGGCCAGATGTGCAACTGGCGCAAACCAATTTGTTATCGCAGCAGCATAATCTTACTTACCAGAAAGCACTTGTAACACCAGATGTAACAGTAGGGGTTGAGTATGATCAGCGCAGCAGCTATATAAACAATTTCTGGGGCCTGGGTATTTCGCTTCCATTACCTGTACTCAATAAAAATAAAGGCAACATAAAAGCAGCACAGGTAAGTATTCAACAGGCAAATGTGCAGGTGCAGCAGGTACAAAATACGGTACAGCAGGATGTAATAGCGGCCTACCATAAATTATTGACTGTTCAGCATTTACAGCAAACCATTGCACCTGATTTTATGGACAAATATAATCAGCTGATGAAAAACATGGTGCAGAGCTACCAGGAACGGCAGGTAGGTCTGCTTGAGTTTATTGATTTTTTTGATGCATATAAAGATGCCGCTACCAAACAATTACAACAGCAGGCCAGTCTTGCCAACGCTGCGGAAGAACTGAACTATAGCACCGGCACAACTATAATAACCCTTAAATAAACTTACCTATAAAAAATTAATCATGAAGAGCCTGAAGTATTCTCCTTACCTGCTGGCAGTGGTGGCCTGGTGCTGTTCCTGTAACAACAGCGATGCCAATAAAACACCCGGCAAGAAAGAAAAAGTATGCGTGTCTGACTCACTTTCTAAAATCATACACATTGATACAGCCGGCGTTGCCAATGTTGACGATGAATTAAAATTATCGGGTGAAGTAAATTTCAATGACAATAAAGTTGTAAAAGTATTTCCTTTCAGCAGTGGGCAGGTGCTTGAAGTAAAGGTTTCTATCGGCGATAAAGTATCAAAAGGCCAGACACTGGCAGTTATAAAGAGTGCTGATGTAGCTGGTAACTACAGTGATTTGTCAACCAGTGGCAATGATGTGGCCATTACTAAAAAGCAAATGGACAATACTGAATCACTATATAAAAACGGCATCGCAAGCGAAAGAGAATACCTGGAAGCCAAAGAAAATTATAATAAAGCGCTTTCTTCTGCCAACAAAGTAAAAGAAATGATTGCTATTAATGGCGGTGGCCATACTTCTGCCAATGGGGTATACGTAATTACAGCACCCATGCGTGGTTATGTGGTAGAGAAAAAAATAAACCGGGGTGGCTTTATAAGAAGCGACAACAGCGATAATCTCTTTACCATTGGTGATATCAGCGATGTATGGGTGTGGGCCAATGTGTATGAAAGTGATATCGCTAAAGTAAAAGAAGGATATACTGCAAAGGTAAGCACACTGGCTTACCCTGATTCCGTATTTACCGGCGTGGTAGATAAAGTAAACCAGATACTGGATCCCGTAACCAAGGTAATGAAAATACGTGTACGGTTATCCAATCCCGGTATGAGGTTGAAACCTGAAATGTTTGCCAATATTATCATTGAAAATAAAGAAGGAAGAAAGGCCGTAATGGTACCATCAGACGGCGTACTGAGTGACAATGGAAAAAGCTTTGTAATTATTTACCACGATAAATGTAACCTGGAGCTAAGAGAAATAGTTGTTTTGAAATCTACGGGCGGTCATGATTTTATTACTTCCGGTATAAAAGAAGGAGAAAAAATCATCGGACAAAACCAGGTATTACTTTTCAATGCGCTTAAAGAAGAATAATTGTAAAAAACAGCCAAACCCGGTTATTGCTGCTTACCATTTACAATCATTCCTTAACCAATCTTTATGAATAAGTTTATCAGAAGCGTCATACATTTTTCACTGCGCCACCGCTACTTTGTTTTTTTTCTGACGGCCATACTGGTTGTATTGGGAATCTGGAGTTACAAAGAAACACCCATTGAAACATTCCCGGATGTTACCAATACACAGATAATTATTATAGCCCAATGGCCTGGCCGCAGCGCGGAGGAAGTAGAAAAATTTGTTACCATCCCCCTTGAAACGGTACTTAATTCTGTACAGAAAAAATCAAACCTGCGCACCACATCAGCTTTCGGCCTCTGTTATATGCGTATTATTTTTGATGATGATGTAGATGATGCATTTGCCCGGCAGCAGGTATTTACCAGGCTAAGCGGTGCTGATCTGCCGGATGGTGTAAAACCTGATGTTCAACCTCCTTACGGGCCTACAGGTGAAATATTCCGCTATACACTCAGCAGTAAAACAAGATCCATACGCGATTTAACCACCATTCAGAATTGGGTGCTTGACAGGCAATTTAAAAGTGTTCCCGGTATTGCAGATGTAAATAGTTTCGGTGGAGAAGAAAAAGTGTTTGAAGTAAGCGTAAACCCGGAACTGCTCATAAAATACAATCTCACCTCGCTCGATGTATTCAATGCCATCGCAAAAAGCAATGTAAATGTTGGTGGGGATGTAATTGAACGCAATGGCCAGAGTTATGTGGTGAGAGGTATCGGCGTGTTAAATGATATAGATGATATCAATAACATCATCATCAATAAGATAAATGGCGTACCACTGCTGGTAAAAAATGTGGGCAATGTCATAGAATCCGGTAAGCCGCGCCTGGGACAGGTTGCCAGGGATCAGCAGGAGGATGTGATGGAGGGTATTATTGTAATGCGGAAAGGAGAAAATCCCAGTGAAGTGCTTGACCGCGTAAGGGCCAAAGTAGATGAATTAAATAACAGTATACTTCCCAAAGACGTTAAGATAAATACTTTTTATGACCGTACCAACCTGATGGATTTTGCCCAGGAAACCGTTATTCATAATTTGATAGAGGGTATTGTTCTTGTAACAGTGATTGTGTTGTTGTTTATGGCCGATTGGCGGACAACCCTTACCGTGAGCATTATTATTCCATTGTCGTTGCTGTTTGCCTTTATATGTATGCGTATAAAAGGCATGAGTGCCAACCTGCTTTCGATGGGCGCTATAGATTTCGGTATTATCATAGATGGTGCTGTGGTAATGGTGGAAGGATTGTTTGTGGCACTTGATCACAAGGCAAAGGAAGTTGGCATGGAAAAATTTAATAAGCTGGCAAAATTGGGCTTGTTTAAAAATACCGGTACAGAAATGGGTAAGTCGATTTTTTTCTCAAAGCTTATCATTATTACCTGCCTGGTTCCCATTTTTGCTTTTCAGAAGGTAGAAGGCAAAATGTTTTCCCCGCTGGCGTATACATTGGGTTTTGCATTACTGGGTGCTCTTTTGTTTACGCTTACGCTGGTACCGGCACTGTCCAGCATCCTGCTAAGAAAAAATGTGCGTGAGAAACACAACCCGGTAGTAATCTTTTTTGAAAAAGGAGTTAGTAAATTGTTTAACATCGTTTACCGCAACCAGAAAAAAAGCATTCTTATTGCCGTAATATTCATGGTACTCAGTTTCTTTTCTGCCAGGTTTTTAGGAACAGAGTTTCTGCCCGATCTCAATGAAGGCGCCTTATGGGTAGAGGCAGAATTACCAATGAGTGTATCGCTTTCTGAAGCCAATACCATTTCAAATAAGATGATAGATATACTGGCAAAATTTCCTGAAGTAAAACAAACGCTTTCGCAAGTAGGCAGAACCAATGACGGAACAGATCCCAAAGGTTTTTTTAATGTACAGATACAGGTAGATCTTAAACCAAAAAAACAATGGGAGCGCAACATCAGCGGTGAACAACTGATAGATGAGATGGATGCACAATTGAAAAAATTCCCGGGCATTACATTCAACTATTCGCAACCCATACGTGATAATGTGGAAGAAGCGGTTGCCGGTGTAAATGCAGCTTTGGCGGTAAAAATATTCGGGCCCGATTTTCAAACACTCGATGATAAGGCAGACAGTGTTTTAAATGTACTGAAAACAGTGCGCGGTATAGAAGATTTGGGTGTATTAAGAAACCTCGGTCAGCCCGAGTTCCGGATAGAACTTGATCAGCAAAAAATGGCTTTCTATGGTGTAAATACAGCAGATGCCAATGCAGTAATTGAAATGGCCATTGGCGGTAAATCGCCCACGCAACTATATGAAGGGGAAAGAAAATTTGATGTGCGTGTACGTTACCAGGCAGCATTCCGTGCTTCATCTGAAGCCATACAGAACCTTATGGTACCCACCAGTGATGGTGCTAAAGTTCCGCTAAAAGAAATTGCTGATATTAAAACACTTACCGGTCCTGCTTTTATTTTCAGGGATAATAATATGCGGCACATCGCTGTAAAATTTTCTGTGCGTGAAAGAGATCTCGGAAGCACCATTGCAGAAGCCCAGCAGAAAGTAGATGCAGCAGTGCATTTACCCACCGGTTATAAAATGAGCTGGAACGGTGAATTTGAAAACCAGCAACGCGCCACCAAAACACTGGGCCGCGTAGTACCCATTTGTTTACTGGCTATCTTTCTCATACTTTTTATTACCTATGGCAATGTAAAAGATGCTTTCCTTACCATTATCAATGTACCATTCGCACTGATTGGCGGAATATTAGCATTGCATGTTACCGGTATAAACTTCAGTATTTCTGCAGGCATTGGTTTTATTGCCTTGTTTGGCGTATGTATACAGAATGGTGTAATTCTTATTTCTGTATTCCGTAAAAACCTGGATGCCGGTATGCACCTGGATGATGCCATCAGGGGAGGTGTTATCTCGCGTGTACGGCCGGTGGTAATGACTGCATTAATGGCCATGATAGGCTTGATGCCCGCCGCTGTTTCTACCGGCATTGGAAGTGAAACACAAAAGCCACTGGCGGTAGTAGTTATAGGCGGGTTGATTACCGCAACCATTCTTACGCTATTAATACTACCATCTATCTATTCATTGGTATTTAAATTCATGCATCACCGCAATAACCGGAAAATATTGAGAAAAGTAGGCGCTATAGGGCAGTAAAATGATAATCAAATGGTGATTGATAATACCCTGGCAACAGGCACCGAAGCGAAGGTATTAAGGTAAAGCCAGGTATTTTTCTATTTTTTTGACGGCGGCTGTATCCAGGTTCATTATCTTTTCAACTACTTTGTTGTGCTGGTCCACCATAAAAATAACCGGTATAGCGTGCACGTTGTATTTATTTTCTATGGTTGTTTTATCGGCCTCGCTTACAATAAACTGACGCCAGGGCATTTTTTCTTTTTCAAGTGCAGTCTTCCAGCTGCTGCTGTCGCTATCAATGGAAATACCCGAAAGAGACAACCCTTTTAGTTCATATTTCAGTAGCAACTCCTTTAATGCAGGAATTTCACGGCGGCATGGGCCACACCAGCTCGCCCAAAATACCAGCAAATTCAGCTTTGCATTTCTGTCTACCACCAGGGATCTTCTATTGAAGTCATCCTGCAATGTCAAACCATTGGGCGATTCGCCCGCCCCGCTTTCACGGTAAGCAAAATAATCCTGGAAACTTTTATACATACCGGTCCGCTTAATATCATCATCAAATAACCCGGCATATTGTTTCAGATCAGCCGTGGGATAATATTCTTTATTGTAATAAAACGAGGTAAGTAAATCAACAGAAAATGAATATTTTTTTATGATTGAAACATTGTACGCCATCGCCTTTTTTTGCTTTACGCTGTCATGGCCAGGCAACAGGGGTTCAATATCCCTGAAATGTGGTTCATTTTGTTTGCTGTCTGTCTCTATGGTACAAATTACACCACCATAGTTATTCGCCCCCGCTTTTTTATCCGCATTTATCTGCGTAGTTCCCCTGTCAACATAAAAATTTGATTCAAAAGTTTTAATATCATAAGGGTTGATAAAACCCAAAGGACGCAAGTACGCCAGAAAATTAACCGCGCCATAATATTTTAGCAATGCCGCATCCCTGGTAGTATCAGGAAATTTCAGCATGCCCTTAAAAGGGATAAACCCGTCCCCGGGTACCAGTTCAAAACGGAACAGCCCGTTTCTTACAATGGCAGAGTCTTTGGGAATCTGGCTTGCCAGGTCATACAGGTACAGTGTGCGCCCTTCCAAATTTTTAATTTTATTTTGCAGGTTTCCGCTGATAATTATTTTGTTTGTATCAATTTTCCGCTGGCACGCCTGCAAAAATATTACTTCCAGTAATATTGTTAAAACAAATGGATTTTTTAGCATGACTAAGTAATTACCGTTAAAAATGTTAACCGTTTTACAACTGCAAGTTATTCTGCCAGTTTAAAAGTAATGGGTTGTTTTTTATAAGATTTTACCTGCTGGCCATTCTGTATCGCGGGCGACCATTTGCCGCTCTTTTTAATTACTGCAACTCCTGCAGCGCGTAATTCTTCAGGACCACTGATGGCTACCACATCACTTACATTTCCCTGAAGGTCTACTATAAACTGAATGTATACAATACCTTGTATCCCATTATCAGCGGCATCTTCCGGATACTTAAGACTACGATTTAGAAATGCTATCCAGGCACCGGCGCCACCCGGATACAATGATTCAATTTCTACTTTTGTAAAAATAGTTTCACCCTCATCTTGTTTTTTCGGCACATCCACCACTCCTTTTGCTTCCTCGACAGGTGGCCCCTGTATACCTTTATCTGCGTCCCCATCTACATTAGCTATTCCTATTTTTGCATCTGCTAATTCTTCCTGTTCTGGTGGTCTTTCATTTTCAGGGGGATCTACCATAATTAAAGGTTTTGTATAATCCAGCATCTTTATTTTTGGAGGCTCTGTCAGCTTTGGTGGTGGAATGACCGGTGGCTGATCAATTTTTTGTTTATCGGCTATCTTATCCAATGTAATATCATTGACTACCGCCATCGCGGTTGCTTTTGGTTTTATTTCAGCCACTAAAAAATAGGCTATCAGTAATAATATCACTATAAAAAACATACTCAAAACCGCTTTCATCAGCCTTCGCTGATAGTTCTTCCTTAAATCATAGGCGCCATAATCTTTATTA
>JBDSOC010000242.1:0-17329 GCA_039915085.1 Chitinophagaceae bacterium | reverse complement strand
ATTTACTGTGAGGAATGTTTACTTACAGCACCTTGCTGTTGAAAGGCAATCTGCCGACTCCTTTGCCATCGTGTATAAAACAAACAGTAATAAAGGGCAACTGATTGGTAAAGAAATATCAACGGGTTTTAGCAGCAACAGCATTGATTATGACTTTCCGGTTTTGACCGCTAATGCAACCGGCAACGCATTATTCTCTATTGGTGAAAATGGCCGTTATATAAGAGTAAGCCCGGTAGGAAATGGTGCTGATTTGTTATGGGGTGCCATGGGAAAACCTATTGGCACACCTGTTGTTAACGGCAGTTACTCCTACCCGCTTTTACCGTTTGTATCACTTGATTCACAGGATGGAACAGGTGTAATCAGCTGGCAGGATACGCGCAACCTTCCTGCAAATACCCGTAGTAATGTCTTTATGCGGCACCTGGACAACCTTAATGAAGTTAATTATCTGCCGCCCAATAAAAAATTACAAGCACTTGCAACCGGCGCCACATTTGCAAACCCTGCTGTTCTTACCGGAGCCAGTAAAAAATACAGTCTCATAGAAGCTTATAATTCACTCACAGGCACCACTTCTCCGGTAGTAGAAATATTAGACAACTACAATTTAGGAACCATTCCTGTTAGCGTATTTGAAAATACCGGGGTAACCCGAACAACTAACGGTAAACCCTACCTGAACAGGAATTATACCATTATTGCTGAGAATAATCCTAATGGCGGAGCCAGCATAAATGTTCGCTTGTTTTTTACCACTGCTGAATTTGATGCCTTGAAACTGGCCGATCCTACTATTACCAATCCAGGTTTACTAAGTGTAATCAAGCAGCCAAATGCCAGCGGCACCCTGCCTGCTGAGTATATTCCATCAGGAGCTGACACAGAAATTGCCCCTGTATCCTGGCTGGCAGCAAACGGCGGTTATTACGTAGAGATAGTTGTTACGGGCTTCAGTAATTTCTTTATCCAGAAAACATCCAGTGCATTACCGGTAACCTGGTTAGGTGTACAGGCGCAATGGACGAATACAAAAAATTCAAAAATCAGCTGGCAGGTGGCGGATCAGCAAAACGTAAAAGATTACACAGTTCAGCAGAGTGAAGATGGAATTAATTTCAGTAATGCCTGTAATGTTTCTGCATCTGCAGCTACCAGCTATAGTTGTATAGTGCCGGCAAAAACTGATGGTATAAATTATTACAGGGTGCTGCAACGCGACCTCGACAATAAATTCACCTACAGTAAAACTGTTATTTTAACCCCATCTGGAACAATTTCGCTGGCAGTTCACCCAAATCCTGTGAGAGACAGGTTATACATAGATGGAATTGCTGGTTATAATATACTGCAGGTTGCAGACATGAGCGGAAAGGTAATTCAGCAACAAACCGTTTTAGCAGGATTGAAATCAATAGACATCAGTCATCTTGGGCCTGGCATCTATTTACTCACCGCAAAGGGCGACAAGGGTACACAAACTTTGAAATTTATTAAACAGTAACTTGTTGTATTATTAAAATGGCTACCATGAAAAATATAATCATCACGCTCTCCTCGTTGTTCATTCTCATTAGTACTTACGCACAAACTACAGCAGAGACTGAAATAAGAAAACTGGAAAATGCTCAACGGGAAGCGTTTTTGAAAAAAGATACGGCAACATTGTTCAAAATTTTTTCTCCAAATTTTGTAGTAAACGCCCCAACTAATAAAATTACTACGCTGCAGGATCTTAAAATGCTTATACAAAAGGGAGAAGTTGACGTGGAAGTTTTTGAACGGGTAACTGAAAAAGTAACCTTTACAGAAAACATAGCCATTGCAATGGGCAACGAAACATTGCATCCTGCCGGCAAAATGCCCAATGCCGGCAAAACAGTAAAACGGAGGTACACAAATATCTGGATGAAGAGCAAAAACAGCTGGGAGCTTGTTGCGAGGCAGGCAACTATTATTTCTGTTGAATAACTATTTAATATATATCATGAAAAGAACCAATTTTATTACCGCATTGTCCGCACTTACAATTGCCCCGGCTCTTTTATTCGCCCGGAATACTTTACGGTTGAACAGGATAGCCAAAGGCTTTAAAGTAGAAAAAGGAAAAGATCGTTTTGCCGCCGGTATTACGTTGCTTGAAGGCGACACTTTTTTTACTAAAATATCAACAAAGGATACAGATGGTGATACATTTCTTTTTGAATCTGCAAGAATAGTAAAAGGTGGGCCACCCCTCCATTATCACCCTGACCAGGATGAATGGTTTTACATACTGGAAGGAGAATTTATATTTAAGATAGGTGAAGAAACTTTTACAGCAAAAGCCGGCGATAGTTTATTTGGACCGCGCATGATACCGCATGCATTTAGCAAGACCAGTGAAGGAACGGCGAAAATGATGATTATGTTTCAGCCGGCAGGCAAAATGGAAATGCACTTTAAAAGTGTAAGTGAGGGACTGTATAAAGGAATGACCGATGCAGAAAAAAGAAAAATACAGGCAGACCACGGTGTTGTGGTGGTAGGACCGGCACTTGGGCATGAGAAATAGCTTCTATTGGTTTTCCAGGATCGGCATGGGACCTGCGCATAATTTATCTTATCGCGACTTTGTTACCCAGAGCTTTTGTCGTTATTCCATAAATGCCTAACTAATTGATATTCCTCATGTTTCATTACTTGTTCAAAATGATTCAATAACAGCCATCATTTCAAAAAATATTATCTTTCCAGCACATAAACTGCTTCGCTTATGCTGCTGTGCCGGTTAAGATTGCTCCTGTTAACAATAATGCCCTGTATTTCTTTTTTTTGTTTTGCCCAACCAGGAGCAAACACGCTCTTTAAACTCCTTCCTCCATCCAGGACAGGCATTGCATTCGCCAATACAATAACTGAAAGCGATAGCCTTAATATTTTAAACCAGGCCAATATTTATAATGGCGGAGGAGTAGGTGTTGCAGATTTCAACAATGACGGGTTGATGGACATATATTTTTCCGGTAATATGGTGGGCAATAAATTATACCTTAATAAAGGTTCTTTAAAATTTGAGGATGTTACATCTGCTTCCCGTTCAGGTGGAGAAGGCAGGTGGTGTACGGGTGTATCGGTAGTTGATATTAATAATGATGGATGGATGGACATCTATGTCTCTGCTTCATTTCGTAAAGATCCGCTTAGAAGAACCAATTTATTTTATATTAACCAGGGTCTCAATAAAGAGGGCATTCCAACTTTTAAAGAATCGGCGGCGGCGTATGGACTGGCAGATGCAGGATTTAGTACGCAAGGCGTTTTCTTTGATTATGACAATGACGGCGACCTGGATCTATACCTTGTTACCAATGAATTAAATGATCCCAAAACGCCTATTAAGTTCAGGCCAAAGGTAACGGATGGTACAGCATTAAATACAGACAGGCTTTACCGTAATAATGGCAATGCAACATTCACCAATGTATCCAAAGATGCCGGCATACAAATAGAAGGATGGGGACACGCGGTTTGTATATCGGATATCAACCAGGACGGCTGGCCCGATATTTATGTAAGCAATGATTTTGTATCCAACGACCTTTTGTACATTAATAATAAAAACGGAACTTTTACCAACAGACTGGGCGAATACTTTAAGCATACCGGTTGGAATGCCATGGGTACGGATATGGTGGACATAAACAATGATGGCCTGGCAGATATTATTTCACTGGAAATGTTGCCTGAAGATAACCTGCGCAAAAAAAGAATGCTGAGTGGCAATGAATACTATAATTATTACAACAGTGAAAAATTTGGATATGAGCACCAGTATGTAAGGAATGTATTGCAACTGAACCAGGGGATGAGCCCGCTTGGTCATCCTGTATTCAGTGAAATTGGTTATATGGCGGGTATTTACCAGACTGACTGGAGTTGGTGCCCGCTGGTAGCTGATTTTGATAACGATGGTTACCGCGATATGGTAATCACAAATGGTTTGCCACGCGATGTGACAGATCTTGATTACATCACTTTTAATAATGGACAGGGCGGTGGTAAAGGAAATTATTCTTTAGCATTGACAGATTCATTGCCCGTTGTTAAACTACCTGATTATTCTTTCAAAAATAATGGTGGTATTTTATTCACAAATACAAGCAATGCGTGGGGATTTACGAAACCCTCCTTTTCAAATGGTGGTGCCTATGCAGACCTTGATAATGACGGGGATCTTGATATCATCATCAATAATATCAATGACCCGGCGTTTCTTTATGAAAATACTGCAAATAATACCGGGCTAAAAAATGATCATCATATACTTACATTAAGCTTTAAGGGCCCCGATAAAAATATAAATGGTATTGGTGCTACCGTTCGTATCTATTATGATAAAGGAAAACAACAATTGTATGAGCACCAGCCATGCCGTGGCTATATGTCAACTGATGATAACAGGGCGCATTTTGGGTTAGGACCTGTAACCAGCATTGATTCTTTGCGTGTACGCTGGCCGGACGGTAAAACACAATTGCTTTCAAATATACAGGCGGATCAATCATTACAACTTATATATAAAGATGCAACCGGCATTGAAAGCAATTTTGTGCAACAGGCAGTAGTTCCCATTTTTTCTTCCGTGGCAGAAAAATATAACATTGCATTCAAACACAAAGAAAGGGATGCCATTGATTACAACACGCAACCGTCTATTCCGCATAAACTTAGTCAGTATGGACCCGGCATTGCTGTAGGCGACATTGATAACAATGGTTTTGATGATTTTTATATTGGCGGATCTGCAGGTAAACATGGAATGTTTTTCATGCAGGATGAAAAAGGAAATTTTTCTGCTGATTCAACCCGTTTTTTACAACCGGAAGATGGCCATCCGGCAGAAGACATGGGACTTTTATTTTTTGATGCAGATAATGATGGCGATCTTGATCTGTATGTGGTAAGCGGCAGTTATGAATTACCGCCCAATGAACCAGCCAGCCAGGATGTTCTGTACATCAATAACGGCCAGGGAAAGTTTACACCGCATTATTCATCGCTGCCGAAAATGTTTTCAAATGGATCTTGTGTCCGTGCAGCAGATATTGATGGTGATGGTGACCTTGATCTTTTTATAGGTGGTCGCGTTGTGTCAGGTGCTTATCCCCTGGCTCCCAAAAGTTATATTCTGATCAATTACTCGGGAACATTCGTTGACGCCACACAAAAGTATTGCCCAACATTACAGTTGGCTGGTATGATAACAGATGCGTTGTGGACAGACTTTGATAACGATGGTAAACCGGATCTGATAACAACCGGGGAGTGGATGCCTGTTAGCTTTTACAGGAATACAGGTAACAGTCTTGAACTTATAAATGATTCAACAGGCATTGATCAGCATGTTGGCTGGTGGAATAGCATAACAGCAGGTGATTTTGATAATGATGGAGACATAGATTATATAGTGGGTAACCAGGGACTTAATACTAATTATAAAGCCACCCCGGAAGAACCGATGGTTATGTACGCAAAAGATTTTGATGACAATGGATTAATGGATCCTGTGGTATTTTGTTATATGAAGGCGGAAGATGGCAAAAGAAAATTATTTCCAATGACCACCAGGGATGATATGATTAGCCAGATGATATCAACAAGAAAAAAGTATCCTTCATACAAAGCCTATGGTAAAGCGTCTGTTGATGAATTACTAACTGCAAAAGACAGGGAAAATGCGCTTGTTTTTAAAGCAACGGATATGAACAGCAGTTATATTGAAAACAAAGGGAATGGCAAATTTATTATCAGTCCACTGCCTGCTGAAGCCCAGTTTGCGCCGGTATATGGCATGCAGGCGCAGGATATTGATGCTGATGGCAATCTTGACCTTGTATTGACGGGTAATGATTATGGGATGGAACCTTATAGCGGCAGGCATGATGCATTGAATGGTTTATGTTTAAAAGGTAATGGAAAAGGAAAATTTACAAGCATGTCTATTGCGGGCAGTGGCTTTTTTATAAAAGGAGATGGCAAAGGGCTCGCAACCTTGCATACGGCAAAAGATGGCGATATATTAATTGCTACCCAAAACCAGGACAGTATTAAAATATATGGCAAAACAATTAATGGAGATTTAAATAGTAAAAAATGGATAACCCTGCAGCCGGGTGACTTTACAGCCGAAATTTTATACAAAAACAACATTAAGAAAAAACTTGAATTTTATTATGGTGAGGGTTTCCTTTCCCAGTCTTCAAGAAAGATACCAATAGATAAAGATATTATAAAGGTAATTGTTACAGATTTTAAAGGCAATAAAAGAGAAATAATAAAATAAGCTTATTGCTATTTCTCAACAAAAAGAGAAATTTTTTCTTTTATCGCCTGCACGTTAAAGGGTTTGCGCACATAATCATTGGCACCACAATGCTGGGCAATGTATTCAATATTATCGTTGGCAGAAATCATAATTACAGGAATGTTGGCAGTTTTATCATACGTTTTTAATTTCTTGCAAATATCTCCGCCTGATATACCATCCATCGCAATATCGAGCAGTATTACATCAGGATGACTTTCTGCAGCCATTTTCATTATACCGTTTCCATTGAGGGCAAGCTGCACCGTAAAACCTGCCTGCTGTAATTGCATTTTTACCAGTTGCAGCAAATCATTATCATCATCCGCTACAAGCACGATTTTCTTTTTGTTGTGTATGTTCCGTTGCTCCATAAAATTGAATTTAACAGTACAATTACATTTTTATAAACAATAATAAAGCCATACAGGCCAATGGAATAAGAAGGGCAAGGGTATAGCCGGATCAATCATCCACGATGGATTATATCAGGTTATTTACGCTTAAAATGGATGTTTGTGGGGATAAATCAATTGCGCAAACTTTATTTCATTTACGCGCATTTGCTTTATAACACCTTTTCGCGTATAGTTATGGCAATATTGAGAGTAAAATATTCCACAGAAAGAATGCAATAATATAGACAGGCTCTTCGATGATAATTGTTTCTACCCTAAAAGTTGAATGCATGGCTTTATTTACAGCCATTTTCCTGTATATATTCTTTTAATAGAGGATTCTTTTCCAGTCTGACAACACACCTGGAAGTTATATTTGTTTTATTAAGATTAAATGCAGCAATAATAATTGCTTACCTGCATAATTTGTAAAAGCCAGTGTAAAAAATGAAAATAAAAAAACTGGTAAAATTGCAGGAATATTAATTTACCTGGTTGGCTGTATCATTTTTTATATACTTCCATTTACCCGTTTTTATATCAATACTCCATGGTTTAGGTTCCGGTAACCACAATTTTCCATCGCCTATTTCAAGCGGCATCCACAGGTAACGCGAGTCCCATTGTGTCCGTGGTCTCCATATATCACCCATAAAAATTACGGTTGTAGCATCTGTACCTGTAACTTTTATCATCATGGTGGATTGTGCGCCATATGTATTTGCGTGCGGTGGTGCAATATCTTTAAACTCACTCCATGGGCCTTCCAATGAAGAAGCGGTTGCATATTTATTTGGATTTGCATTCCATCCTGTTAATGCAGAGCCGATGGCATAATATAAGCCGTTATAATGCACAATGGCACCACCTTCCATGTGTTCTTTTACGAGGCTCATTTCTTTTTCTACATTCATATAATCGTCAGAGAGTTTTGCAATCCTGAAACCAAAGGGCCGGTCTTCAAAAACCAGATAGGCAGTACCATCATCATCAATAAACTGCCCTATATCACGGCTCTCATGATCCAGTGGGCGAAACATTTTTACATACTTAAAATTTCCGTCGGGCGCATCGCTCACGGCTATGGCTACACTGGCAATTTTATAACTCGCATTGTCTATATGCAGGTACATCACATATTTGTTAGTTGCAGCATTATAAAAAACCTTGGGCCGCTCCAGCACCCATCTTCTGCCAAGATTTTCCGGATCTGCCAGTTGCAGTACATCGCCTTTAAATTTCCAGCTGGTTAAATCTCTGGAAGTATAACAACTCACATAACGTATGTTTGAATCAAGTCCCTGCGATCGCTCTTCTCCATACCAATAATAAGTGCCTTTTATTTTAATGATACCGCCGCCATGCGCCTGTACATGATTGCCATTATTATCCGGCCATGTTTCTCCCGGTTTTATAACAGTGATTGCAGCGGTAGTGCTTTTTTTACTGCCAGCACAACCAGCTAAACAACAACACTGTACCGCGAAAAAAGCCGCATAGGAAAATATATTTTTCATTTGTCTTGTATATATTATTCAACATTCAGAGAGAACTAAAAATCTGTTACGGACACAGGTAAATATTTTTACCATCATTGCTTTCTATACTAACCGTTAATGTTTTATCCATCCTTTGGAAAGACAAAAAGAATAAAAAGAAATAATACCAGACGATTGACCCAACCCGATATTTCTGGCAGCAGGCATAGCAATATAGTTTGTTAGAATTTGAAAATAGCTATTGTTTTTGAGTTCGTCCCTTCTAAATTGCCGGCACCCTTTGCAATGATCATTTTCTTAGTATAGTGATATACTGTTACTTCAGCGCAGCAATCTTATTACCTATTTCTGTTGCTTTAAATATTGCTTCATTCAGCGGCATGCCTGTTTTCATTTCGGGCCTTGTGTGGCCGGTTGCCCTAAGCCATGCATCTTTCATAAAATTCTGACGTTCAGATATCAATTTTAATAATTCTTCGCCATTTTCATGGCTGGCCATGGCTTTTTTTATGCCAGTATACTTTGGAGCATTTTTTTCACCCAAATATATTAGTATTTGTTTGGCCATTAACCAGTGACCGGCTTCTCCCGGATGTATACCATCATTTGCCAATGCAAAACCATCAACACCAAAAGCCGCATCCACTTTCCGGTGCGCTGTAAGATATTTTTTCATAGGGTAATGAATATCTGTCACTTCCCATTTTGCAGTTTTCCTCTGAGACAGTAACCAATCAGCATATTTATCAAGCACATTTGAATAACCTTTTGCCAAACCCCGCATTTCATCATAAACAGGCGGCGTTAATAGAATAATTCTTGCTCCTGTTTTAACCAGGGTATCGTGCAACCAGGTCATTCCATTCTTGTAAAGTTGAAAACGTTCCTGATTAAAGGGCATATAAATGCCATCGTTCATACCATAGCAGGCAAAAATAATATCGGGTTTTATTTCCGTTAATACCCTGTATAATCTTTCATGTAAATCAGGCCTGGCAAATCTCCCATCAGCATGACCGGGTTCTGAGAGGCCGGATACCGTTTCGCTGGGCAGTCCAAGATTAATAAATTGGATGTTTTGTGACGGATGCCAGATTGTATAACATGCTTCTATATCTGTAACATAACTACCGGCATAAGTAATGCTGTTGCCAAGAAATAATACAGTATGCATACCGGTATCTGCAGGCTGCGCAGTAGTAAATACGGGCAATAAAAAGCAAGCGGCAATTAAGCTAAAATATTTCTTCATTGATTCTTTACTATGGCTAAAGATAATCAATGAAGTGATTAATAAGGATTAGGTATGCTCTTTAGGCTAAAAATATGCCGGAGCCAATCACCGGTAAAAAAAGGGCCACAGACATCAAATGTCTGTGGCCCTTTGCATTGTAAAAATATTTTAGTAAGAATGTATTTCTATATCTATATGCGATAATAAAATATTAATACAATTATTTAGACGCGTCACGCAAAGCTTTTATTTTATCATGAGAAGCACGTAACATTTGCTTTTGCGCTTCCAGTGTTGTACGTATATACCCTGGCAGATCTTCTTTTAATGCATCTTTATAAGCTTTTTGCGCTGCATCTTCTCCAAATTCGCAATTTGATAATACTGTATGCCTGTCGTGGCCAGTAAAAACTGCTTTTACATCCATCCATGCCCGGTATAATTTACCGCTTGCTGTAGTACCTGCTTCAAATTCGCCACCTAATGCCTGAACTTCTCCTGCTAAATCAATGCGTATTTTACGGCTTTCATCAATCATAGAAGTAAATAAGCTTTTTAAATCAGCATCTGTGTCTTTTGTTTCCCCCAGTGCCCTTTCGTAACCAACAATTCTGTCGTTATTAATTTCTACCAAATCATTCAGTATTTCCACTGTTTCCGTTGTAGTTGTTTGCATAATATAAAATTTTAGCGTTAATAATTTATGGCACTATGTATAATACCAATTAGTATGCCGTGTATATTAATGGCCTGAGCAAGTATATAATGATGATTTTGTGATGCTATAATTCCCCAACGGGTCGAATTTGTTTATCGATTTAAAGTTGTACAGGGGCCTGAATATTTACGTTCCGGATCAAATATTTTAAACTAATGATACTAAAACAGCAATATAAGCTTCACTCAAAAAAATTAGCCATTAGTTTCTTAATTTCACGCGTATGCAAGAAAACCTGCTGCTTATTTTGTCCCTGCTGTTCCTCAGTTCTATGCTTACCATGCTGAGTGAAAAATTGCGCATCTCCTATCCTATTTTCCTGGTAATAGCCGGTTTACTTATCAGTTTTATTCCCGGTATACCCGTTATCAGCCTTCAACCCGATCTTGTATTCCTTATTTTTCTGCCGCCGCTTCTGTATGCGGCCGCATGGAATACCTCCTGGAAAGATTTCTGGCAATATAAAAGACCTATTATTATGCTGGCAACGGGACTTGTCATTTTTACTTCGGCTGGTGTGGCCTTTACAGCGCATGCCATGATACCGGATTTCTCCCTGGCCCTGGGTTTTTTACTGGGTGGTATTATTTCTCCACCCGATGCAGTAGCGGCAGCATCTGTATTGCAGAATGTGAGTATGCCCAAAAGATTACTTACTGTTCTTGAAGGCGAAAGTTTAATAAACGATGCTTCTTCGCTGATTATTTTTCGGGTAGCCCTTGCCGCTATATTTACAGGACAGTTTTTTTTCTGGAAAACTACGGGGCAATTTTTTGGTATAGCATGTATGGGCATTCTTACCGGTCTGATTATAGCCAATATTTTATATGCCGCACACAGGTTTCTGCCTACCACCGGAAGTATTGATACTGTACTGACAATCATTTCGCCTTATATTATGTATATAACGGCCGAGCATTTTCATTTTTCTGGTGTAATGGCAGTAGTAAGTGGTGGCCTGTTTTTAAGTTTCCGTTCGCACGAAATTTTTACCTATAATTCACGCATCCAGGTATATTCATTCTGGCAAACGCTTACATTTCTTTTAAATGGGCTGGTATTTATTTTAATAGGATTGCAATTACCGGCTGTAATCAATGGGTTGGGCCGGTACTCGATAGCAACGGCTGTTTCCTATGCGGTCGTTATTAGCCTGATTACTATCCTCGTGCGGATTGCGTGGGTATTTCCGGGCGCTTATTTACCAAGGATTTTATCAAAAGGTATCCGCTTACGCGAGAAAAAGCCATCCTGGCAAATGGTTTTTGTTCTTGGGTGGAGTGGTATGCGCGGTGTTGTGTCACTTGCATCAGCACTGGCAGTTCCGTTAACACTTACAGGTGGTGAACAGTTTCCGCAACGTAACCTCATTTTATTTATAACATTTATAGTTATTTTATTTACGCTGGTTTTACAGGGCCTGAGTCTGCCTTTTGTAATCCGCCTGTTAAAAGTAAAAGATGAAGAAACAGAAAACGCAGAGGAGCAGGAGCTTACGGTAAGGCTGCGCCTGGCTACCGCAGCTCTTGATCATATGCAAAGCGAACATGCCGATGACCTGGGCGATGTGGACGCATTCCGCCGCCTTAAAGAACGCTATGAGCGGATGATTGAGATTACCAATAAAAAATTACTGAAAGAAGAAGAAACTATAACAACCGCCGGTTTCTTACCAAGATACAGGCGTATGCTTATTGAAATTGTATCAGTAAGAAGAAAAGAAATACAAAAATTACGTCACGAAAATGTCTACTCAGAAGAATTATTAAGAAACAAAGAGTGGGAACTTGACCTGGAAGAGGCAAGGCTGATGGAATCATAATTAATTTTGTTCAATAAAATTAACTATCCAGTTAGGATGCAAAGAGATGTTGAGGCGGTCTCAGAAAAAAGAACAATCCAATTCAATAAAATATTGATTTTATAAGGCTTTTGCCCTTTATATGAATAATGCCATTAGCTTAATATAGAAATAAATCTTAAAGCTGTTGCCTATATAAAATAATTCCTGATCCTTTTCGGCGCTCCTATACTGAATATAAAACCGGTATTCAGGAAAATCTAGCATTATATCCATTTATTAAACAACCTGCCTGGAAACCCATGCAAAAATACTGGTAGCAAAACGTTTAGGTATTTACTTAGTTTTAGAGTAGCATGTTGACGTTATAACTTCAAATTTTAAAACACTAAATGTTTACATCTATATAGCGCATCATTTCCGACTTTGACAATTTTTTTAACATCTGTCCTAGGTTTTTATTTAAGAGGTAATAAAAGCTTCCACAAACAAGTTAAAATTGAATTAATATTTATCGAAACCGATTGCAAAAATTTTTCTAATTGTTTTAGGCACGATAATTTCGTTGATGTAAATCAAATTTGGACTTATGAAATGGTTTATGAAATCAATTGAGATTAAATTTCGCTACTGGGGAGACATGGTAAAAGCCAGTGTTTTTCAGCAGGAAGATGCACGCGGTGTCGTTTACCCTATAAAATTAAACGGTGATTATGTGTTTACGTTGCGCTACGATGAGCAAAATGAATGGAGGATTTTGAAAGAAAAAAATGGTATAACGCCACGTATAGATAAAGAATTATTGAACCGTATTTTAAAGCCGCTGGAAACCAAGTTAAAATATGCAGCGTAATTAAATCTTACCATACAGAAGATTTTTTAATAAAGAGATCTTGCAATAACATAGTGATACTTGTTATTGCAGGTCTCTTTGTTATTTATTACCCCTATGCCCCGATTTGCCATTACTTATGCTTTATTTATTCCCTGTTGCCTGATAAAGGAAAGACCTTATTTTTGCAGCCGCCGGTAAGCCTATAAACAACCCGGATATAAGGTGGAATTACAGGATTTAGCCAGACAATTAGAAGGAGAACTCTATTTTGACACTACCATGCGTACGATTTACGCAACAGATGCATCCGCGTACCGCGAAATGCCCCTGGCAGTTGCCATTCCAAAATCTGTTAAAGATATTCAGCATTTAATTGCTTATGCCCGCACACATCAAACTTCACTCATCCCAAGAACGGCAGGCACCTCGCTGGCCGGGCAGGTAGTTGGCAAAGGAATAATTGTAGATGTATCAAAAAATTTTACACAAATAATAGAACTAAATACTGCCGAAAACTGGGTGCGTGTTCAACCCGGCGTTATACGGGATGAGCTGAATATGTTTCTTAAACCACATGGTTTATTCTTTGGACCGGAAACATCAACAGCCAACAGGGCCATGATTGGTGGAATGGTGGGTAATAATTCCTGTGGCTCCAATTCAGTTGTTTACCGGAGTACCCGCGAGCATTTGCTTGAAGTAAAAGCATTATTAAGCGATGGAACCGAAGTTGAATTTAAAACCATTGATATAGATGCGTTTCACGAAAAATGTGAAGGCAATACACTTGAAGCATCCATTTATAAAACAGTCAGGCGGCTGCTGAGCAGTTATGACAACCAGGTAGAAATAAGGAAAGAATTCCCCAAGAAAACAGTTGAGCGTAGAAATACAGGTTATGCCGTAGATGTACTATTGGATACGGCCCCCTTTACTTCAGGTGAACCTGATTTTAATTTCTGTAAACTGATTGCTGGCTCAGAAGGAACCCTTGCTTTTATTACAGAGATAAAACTACATGTAGTTCCGCTGCCACCAAAAGAAATTGGCTTGCTATGCGTGCATTTTAATTCCATTGATGAAGCATTGCGGGCAAATCTTATTGCCCTTCAATATAAACCCAGTGCCAGTGAACTGATAGATCATTATATACTTGAATGCACCAAAGAAAACAAAGAGCAGATCAAAAATCGTTTTTTTGTACTGGGTGACCCCGGCGCTATTCTTGTAATTGAATTTGCCAGAACTAACCGTGATGACATTACCGCCATCACCCGGGAACTGGAAACCGCCATGCGTGCTGCAGGATTGGGTTATCATTTCCCTTTATTATTTGGAGATGATACAAAAAAAATATGGACGCTCAGGAAGGCGGGGCTTGGTTTACTAAGTAATTTACCCGGAGATGCGAAAGCGGTTCCTGTAATTGAAGATACCGCTGTGGATGTGCAGGATCTGCCCTCCTATATCCGCGATTTTAATGAAATTCTAAAGAAATACAATCTCCATTCGGTGCATTATGCGCACGCTGGTTCAGGAGAAATACATCTAAGACCCATTATTAATCTTAAAACTAAAGAAGGCAACCAGCTATTCCGGAGTATTGCAGAAGAAATTGCCACCCTGGTAAAAAAATACAATGGTTCGCTCAGCGGTGAACATGGTGATGGCAGGTTGCGCGGCGAATTCATTAAACAAATGGTGGGTGAAAAAAATTACCAGTTGCTTAAAGAAATAAAACGCACCTGGGATCCCGAAAATATTTTTAACCCAAATAAAATTGTGGATACGCCGGCTATGAATACGATGCTGCGTTATACACCCGGACAGCAAACACCCGATTTTAAAACCATTTTTCGCTTCCATAACCAGGATGTATTGCAGCATGCCGAGCAATGTAATGGATCGGGCGATTGCAGGAAAACACATTTATCCGGCGGTACCATGTGCCCCTCGTTTATGGCTACACGTAATGAAAAAGATACAACACGTGCAAGAGCCAATATACTCAGGGAATTTCTTACTCATTCAGATAAGCCGAACCGTTTTGACCATAAAGAAATTTATGAGGTAATGGATCTTTGCCTTAGCTGTAAAGGGTGCAAATCTGAATGTCCGTCTAATGTGGATGTAGCCAAGCTGAAAGCTGAATTCATGCAACATTATTATGATGCGAATGGTGTTCCTTTCCGTTCAAAACTGATTGCCAATTTCAGCAAGTCCGCTAAGCTGGGCGCCATAGCACCTGCTGTGTATAATTTTATGGTGACCAATAAAGGTATCAGTACGGCCATAAAGAAATTTTCCGGTTTTGCCGCAGCAAGGTCGATGCCCACTATGCATACAACTACATTAAGGAACTGGTATAAAAAAAGGGAACAACAACAAATAAATAAAAAGCAGGCAAACAACACCCGGAAAAAAGTATACCTTTTTTGCGATGAGTTTACCAATTACAATGATACTGTGATTGGCATTACCTCCATTCTATTACTGGAAAAATTAGGCTATGAAATTGTTATACCGGAGCACATAGAAAGTGGCAGAACATGGTTATCGAAAGGGCTAATCCGCAAAGCAAAAATAATCGTCAATAAAAATATTGAACTGCTGCATCCGTTAATCAATGAATTCACACCACTTATAGGTATAGAACCGTCTGCCATATTAACTTTCAGGGACGAATACATTGATCTGGCTGATGATGACAAACTGGAAGCTGCCAGACAATTATCGGCCAATGTTTTTTTAATTGATGAATTTATTGCTGCAGAAATAGAAAAAGGAAATATTACTGCCGGACAGTTCACCAAAGAAAAAAGAAAAGTAGTATTGCACGGACATTGCCAGCAAAAAGCATTGTCATCTGTAGCACCTTCCATAAAATTATTATCGCTTCCACAAAACTATACTGTTGAAACAATACCATCTGGCTGCTGTGGCATGGCCGGTTCTTTTGGCTACGAAAAAGAACATTATGATTTATCCATGAAAATTGGTGAAATGGTGTTGTTTCCTGCCGTACGCAAACAAACTGAAGATAATATTATTGCAGCTCCGGGTACCAGTTGCCGCCACCAGATAAAAGATGGTACTGGAAAAAAAGCGTTGCACCCAGTGGAAATACTGTACCAGGCACTCGCATAAAAGTCGCATGAACACATGATTTCTTAATTATTTATAACTATCTGTCAGCTGGCAAATTAAACAGGTAATATTGCTACCTTAGTTTAATAATACAAAGCAATGAAAACAATTATAATTGCCGGTGCTAATGGCAACCTTGGAACTGCCTGTGTAAAAAAATTCTTATCAGAAAATAATAAAGTGATTGCAGTTGATGGCGGTAATAATCACCTGGATTTTGCAACAGGTAATTCCAATTATGAATTTGCTACCGTTAATCTCGGCAACGAAGAAGCAACAAATACGTTTGTTACTGGTATCATTTCAAAATACGCCAAAGTGGATGCCGCACTGATGCTGGTCGGTGGTTTTGCTGCGGGCAATATGACTGTTACTACCGGTGCGGATATCCATAAAATGTTTTCATTAAACTTTGAAACCGCCTATTTTATGGCGCGGCCTTTACTACAGCACATGCAGCAAAATAATTACGGCCGGTTAATTTTTATTGGCGCCAGGCCAGCATTAAATACTGAGCAGGGAAAAGATTTACTTGCTTATTCACTTACCAAATCATTATTATTCAAACTGGCTGACTTTATTAACGAAGAAAACAAAGGGAAAAATATTACGGCCACAGTTATCGTACCCAGTACAATTGACACAGCAATCAACAGGAATAGTATGCCTGATGCCAATCCGGCTGATTGGGTTACGCCAGCGGCCATTGCAGATACAATGGAATTTATTGTTTCGGATAAAGGCAATATACTGAGAGAAGCTGTTCTGAAGTTATACAATAACGCATAGTGGAAGGCCGTGAGCCATGGGGACGGGCAGGGGAATCACATTGTACCGGGTTTTACTTCCGTAATGGCAAACCCTCATGATTATTCACAAAATTAAAAATCAACCGGAAGACGGTCCATTGAATGCAATTTCCAATATAGCCATCAGCTTTCTTATTGCTGAAAAATGCCCAGTATATTTCCGGCAGGATCGCTGAACCTTGCGGTAATCTCCGGCGTATCCATACCAACTGGTTGTACCATCTTGCCTCCATTTTCATTTATCTTTTCAATTATTGCATTGATATCATCTACCATAATATAAATCAATATCCCCAATTGCGGCGATGCTTTCCGTCCAGTGATCCATGTACCGCTCACCTGCCCTACACCATCATCAAAAGCTATTTCCCCATTTTCCCGCTGCCTTATATGCCAGCAGAAAACCGTTTTGTAAAAAGATACAGAAGCAGCAATATCAACAGCTGGAATTTCGAGGTAACAAATCTTACCATTTCCCAGCGTTGGTTCAATACTATTTGCCATATTTTACCTGTTTTATATTGAAAATATATGCTAAC
>JBDSOC010000198.1:0-9367 GCA_039915085.1 Chitinophagaceae bacterium | reverse complement strand
TATCAACCAGTGGCTTACCCAGATAATCAGTAAAAGGTCCGCCGGGTGCAGCAGAAACAGCCACACCTATACCTCCCGTTTCAGTGTCGCTCTGGATATCATTGGCGCCAAAGAACAGGAAATATTTGTTGTCTTTTTTTATGATGGCAGGCGCCCACATCGCACGTTTTGCCCATTTGATGGCTGCAGTATCTGTTACCGCGTGGTGCTTTGTCCATGTTACCAGGTCCGGCGAAGAAAAAGCATCCAGGAAAACCTGTTTGTTATAGGGAGCGGAAAAAGTTGGATAAATCCAGAATTGCTTATCAAAAACAGCTCCTTCCGGATCTGCGTACCAACCAGGAAACAATGGATTACCTGAGGATTGGCCGTTTGTTTTTGTTTGTCCGGCAGCAATGATTGCGGGCAAAAGAAAGGTGAAAACAAAAAATATTTTTTTCATTGTAGTGATTCTGTAATGAAGAAACTTTAACTTTTAAAAGTATTATAATTAATAGGTAAATAATATTTTTATGAAGCATTCCCTATATTAATAACTTTGATAACACAATATCATTTTAATTTCTGTCTATTTTAAAAAATATTGCAATGAAAAAAAATAATTTTTCTCTGGTCCTCATGATTGGCCTGCTGGCAGCGGTGCTGGTACCGAAATTCTCCCTTGCACAAAGCAAAAAAGATTCACTTAAAATTGCGGCAATAAAAGAACTTATAGCCAACCAGGCGTATGTATTTAAAGCCCAGAGTACAACACCTTTATCTGGCAGGTTAAGACAGCTTACCAGTGAATATGACCTGCAGGTAGCAAAAGATACCATCATTTCTCATCTCCCTTATTTTGGCCGTGCTTACTCCGCGCCAATAAATCCTTCTGATGGTGGCATTCAATTTACGTCAAAAGATTTTGACTATAAATTAACTGACAAGAAAAAAGGCGGTTGGAATGTTGCAATAAAATTTAAAGATGCAAAAGATGTGCAGCAAATGCAATTGAGCATCTTCAACAATGGCACCGCATCATTACAGGTAATCAGTAACAACCGGCAGTCAATTTCATTCAATGGTTATATTGCCGCTCCCGGTAAAACGAAATAAAAACAACCTATTGCAGCAATTCATCAGAAAAAATGTTGTTTCAATCATATTGGTATGCTTCATTGGGGTGCTTTTATTTGTTCCCAATGCCAAAGCTTACTTGCTAAAGGGTTTGCTCAGCACCGGCATATTTAATGCAAGTACCAAAAAGGAAACAAACGTCAATACAACAAAACCTGCAGATATTTCTTTTACTGATAAAAACGGCAACCGGATCAATACCTATAACCTGAAAGGGAAAATAATCTTTATTAACTTCTGGGCCACCTGGTGCCCACCCTGTATAGCAGAAATGGCTTCAATAAATGCGCTGTACAATAAATTAAAAACTGACCCGCGTTTTGTTTTTATTTTAGCAGATGCAGATAGTAATCTTGCGCAGTCAATAGCATTTATGGACAACCATCAATATAATTTGCCTGTTTATCAAATTGCAGGACCCATATCCGCCGATCTTTTTAGTGGCAGTTTACCTACTACGCTCATCATAGATACAAAAGGCAATCTTGTACAAAGGCATGAAGGCATTGCTAATTATGATACCAGGGAAATGACAGACTTTTTAAAAGGGCTGTAGACCTCATTCCCTCATCTGCCCCTCTCCCGCTTCGCTGTAGGGGGTGACTCCCGCAGAATTGTTTATCTCTACAGTCATCAGTTAATGCGGGATTAAGCAGCGGCTTCACATAGAGCCGCCAGCCGGTTTTTTTACAAAAGATGAAAGGATTGCGACGCAAGAATGATACTATGAAACCTAATGCCGGTATCATACATCAGGGACCAAAGTCTACCTGTTGACTATAACCAATAAGTAATATCCCGGGAGGCACACCTCTCCAGCCTGCTGGAGAGGGGCCGGTGAGGGAATGAGGTTATTTAAATTTTATCCTGTACACTACTGCAGTTTCAGATGGATAATTTTTTGCCGGTTTAATAATCAGTCCCCCTTCCTGCTGTGTCCATGAAAGTTTTTCATTACTGCCAGTCAATTCAACACCGGCTACCATTCCATTGCCGGCTTTTGTGCCAAGCAGTTTTATGGTTGTGTTTTCGTTTGGTATTCCAAGCGCAATGGCATACAGGATTTCTCCTTTTGCCGTAAACCGTATATCTTTTGCATTGAATGGAATTTTTTGATCGGCAAACGATCCGCTGGCAGATTCTGTAGGGCCTTCGCCAAACACTTTCCATGGGCGTGTACCATAAATAGCTTCACCATTTACATCCAGCCATTTACCTGTGCCCAATAATGTTTGTGTTTCTTCATCTGTTATAGTGCCATCAGGTCTTGGACCGATGTTAAGCAACAGGTTGCCATTCTTACTTACAATATCTATTAAATTGGTAATTACATATTGCGCATTTTTGAAAGTATTGCCTGCTGCATATCCCCATGATTTATTGCCTATGGCATCATCTGTTTGCCAGGCTTCTTTTCTAATACCGGCTAATTTTCCTCTTTCAAGATCCAGCACCGCAATCCCATCCGGATAAGCACTGTTTTTATAATTGATGACAACACCTTTGTTCCATTCCAATCCCTTATTGTAATAAAAAGAGGCAAATGATTTACGGTAAGGATCCATAGCGGGCTGTTCTATCCACCAGTCAAACCAAAACAATTGAGGCTGGTAATTATTCACCAGTTCCGCGCAGCGCAATAGCCAGTCGTTCATGTGTTCTGCGGAAGGTGCCTCAATTTCTTCCCGGGCGGGGCCGTAAAAATCCATATTTTTCTGGTCAAGAAAATCCGAATCAAACTTGCGTCCGCCATTCATAAAAAACCAATGCTCTATACGGTGAGACGATACGCCAAATACAAGTCCCTGTTTTTTTATTTCTGCAGCCAGCTCTCCAACAATATCACGGTGCGGACCCATTTCAACTGCGTTCCATTTTGAGAGTGCCGTCTTATACATCGCAAATCCGTCATGGTGTTCTGCTACCGGTACCACATACCTGGCACCTGCTTTTTTGAATAATGCCACCCATTTGACGGGATCGAATGATTCAGCTTTAAACATCGGTATAAAATCTTTGTACCCAAATTTATTAATAGGACCATATTTCTCTATATGATGTTTATTTTCAGGCGACCCTTGCTGGTACATATTACGCGGATACCATTCACTGCCAAAAGCCGGCACAGAATAAACACCCCAATGAATAAAAATGCCAAATTTGGCATCCCTGAACCAATCGGGTGTCCGGTATTTTTTTAAAGAATCCCAATTGGCCTGGTACCTGCCCTGGGCGTTCAATGCAGCTGGAGAAATGGTAGCAATAATAATAATAAACAGTAGTAGTTTTTTCATGTGGTGTTGCAAATGTTAATTTATAAAATAGGTCACGTCTAAATTAAAGCAAATAGCATCAAAGGAATGTGGAAATATGAAAAATATGAAACTTTGAATGCGTTCAGAGGAAATACTCCGGCACAGGTATGTAATTTTCCTGGTAATGAAATCAGCATCAAAGGTTCTGGCTATACCAGCTACCCTAACGATGAAACAATCTTATACACTTACCATTCAGGGAATCTGCTGGTGCAACCAAAAAGTGATACCCTTGCACATGAAAAAGTATAACTGATTTTATGCTTTGGCTATGATTGAAGAATCCAACCAGATAATAGGGGGTGTGATTGTATCATTTCAAAAATAATTTGCGGACCATAAGAAAAAAGTCACGCAGAGGACAAGAGAAAAAAAGAAAATTTTTTACGCCGTCTTAACAGCAAACTTTTATCGGTCAGACGAGGACGTCAGACCAAATCCAGGATTTGCGCGAACAAAAGATGCTGCATAAAATCTTTCTCCGCCTTTTCTCCTTTAACTTTTTAGCCTAAAATTTCAGCGTCTCAGGTAAATATTTTTTTACAAGCCCTTCATAGTACGGACGCAACTCGTTCCAGTCTGGTGGCGTAGGGTTTTTGGAATACAAATCATAGGGATTAAACAACTGCACCCATTTCAGCATTTCACGGTCGTGATCATCCAGCAGATAATCATACTGTCCTTCACGGTGCCATGCGTAAAAAGAATGATAGCGAAGCATGTATAATCCGCCTTCCGGTATACGATCTTTCATTATCTGGTATACATATTCATCGTGCCCCCATGACATATCTACATTGCGCAGGCCGCAACCTTTTTCATATACCCCATATTGACTGTTATAAGCGGAATTGGTATAATCAGGATTATTTTTAAAAAATTCGGGAAAAACGACTTTGTCGGAATAGGCGCAGCCTACTGGAAAGGTATCGCCAACAACGGCCCATTGTGGTTCGCCAAAAAGGCAAAGCACTTTACCCATATCGTGCATCAGGCCTACCAGCACCATCCAGTCAGGATGTCCATCGCGGCGTATGGCTTCCGAAGTTTGTAAAAGGTGCTGAAACTGGTCAAGATCAGTATCAGGATCAGAGTCATCTACCAGTTGGTTTAAAAACTGAAACGCTTCCCAAACCGGCATTTCTTTCTTATCAAACTTCAAATAACCGGCCCTTTTCTGTTGTACAAATTCATAGGTCTGGTAGGTATGATTTAAACGGTAGAATTCCCGTACAGTATCCCTTTCAGGCGTATCATAATTCCGGTACGCTTCGGTAGATTTGTCCGTTGCTATCGCATCCGGGTCAGGATACCTGCGAAGCAAATCTTCTTCCCATTCATCAAGATTTTTAAGTGGGACAGCCTCAAAATTATTCGTACTCATAGTATTATTTTTAAAATGGATGAATTAGCAGTAAGACCTGTGAAGTCCTCAACAAAGTACTGTTAATTGGTAATCAGCATTCCTGATGCTAAAATTGACCTTTTAAAATTGAAATCCTATAGCCTGGCAGGCTTTTATTTATGAAAACGATTTCATGAAAGATTAAAAGCTGTTTCCTCCAAAAAATTGGCGAAATAACCACACCCGGCATTCATTTATTTTGCCCGTAATTTTGAACGCGCCTGCCAGGCATTAAAACTAATTTAAACAGCTACCAGGCTGGAATAGCCGTACTTTTAATACTAATGACAGATCCTTTTACGCTTTCCGTTAATTACAAAGGTGAAGAAGTGCATTTCACCGCACAACTTGTACTACAGGGTTATTCCCATAAATTTAAAGTGTTAATAAACGAAACAGCTATTTATTTTGAACCGGATGAAGAAGGCCTTTACCGGGCAATAAAAATGCCGGACAAGCGAGAAGAACTTCTTGCTGTAACGGACCGGGATTTATTAAGCCTTATCCAGGAAAAGATAGCGGCTATTCTTGCCTGAGCAGGCATTGCCATCATAAACCGCTGTATACCGCGGATGAACACCAGTTTTATACCAGCATGCCCTTATATTTGTGTCAGTAACAACCGTTTTGCTGCTCCACGTGCAAGCCGGTAATTGCCATGAAATAGATATCGTTATTAAACATTTGAAGCCAATACTTGTATTTTAAAAAAGCATTGTTTTTTGCATGTTTCAACTAACTATAGCCATTAACCGTCACTGTTTATAATAAACCAGACGCAGAAAAAAATAAAAGTCACACAAAAATGGACTATCCCCTGTTACAACAAAAGGCAAAGCAATACATTCTTCATTATTTTGAAAAGCATATTCACAGGCAATTTCCGTATCATAATCAGGCGCACACAGAAAACGTGGTTACGGCTGTGACAGAGATTGCCAATCATTACCAGTTAATTGCGCACGATTTTTTTGTGACTGTTACTGCTGGCTGGTTTCATGATATGGGATACTACCTGGGCGAAGCTAATGGGCATGAAGAAAGAGGGGCTGCCATGGCGGCTGTCTTTTTAAAAAATGAAGGTGTGGATGATGCTACAATTGAACAGGTAAAGGGCTGCATTATTGCCACCCAGATGCCCCAAAAGCCTGCCAATCTGCTGGAACAAATTGTTTGTGATGGCGATTTGTATCACCTGGGTACGGACAATTTTGAAAAACTGAATAAGTTGATGCGGAAGGAAGCTGAGGAAAGAAAGGACAAGGAAATAGACAAAAAAGATTGGCGGCGCGGTACCATTGCATTATTGCAATCGCACCATTATCATACTGATTATTGCAGGCTATTACTCAACCAGAAAAAACAGGAAAACTTAGACAGGTTGTTGAAAAAACAAAATGAAACAACTGTACCTGGCACAAAAAAATTCGCGCCTGATACCAATGCTCTTCCTGTTTCTTTAAATAATGTTATTGCAACAAACCAAAATACTGAAGTAAAACAAACACCCAGACAAAAGAAAGTGGAGCGACCGGCAAGAGGTATAGAAACCATGTTCCGGGTTGCCGCTACCAATCACCAGCGGCTAAGCGATATGGCTGATAGTAAGGCGCACATAATGATATCTGTCAATTCTATTATTCTTTCTGTTGTGATAGGTTTGATGGCCCGCAAACTGGAGACTTCGCAAAACCTTATCGTTCCTACACTTATTTTATTAACGGGCAGTGTAATAGCCGTTGTCTTTTCCGTATTGGCAACAAGACCAAAAATACCAAACGGTTATTTTACACCTGAGGAACTCTCCAATAAATCTGTGAATCTGCTGTTCTTTGGAAATTTTTACAGGATGGATTTTGATCATTATTACGAAGGCATGCAGGAAGTAATGAAAGATGGAGAATTTTTATATGCCAGCCTTATACGCGACATCCATTCACAGGGTATTGTGTTGGGTCATAAATATAAATTACTCCGCATTTCTTATACCATATTTATGTTTACGCTTATTCTTGCCGTGCTTGCTTTTGCTATTTCCTTTATTTTTTTCGGTTAAATAAACGGTGATGAATAATAATTTTTAAGCAAGGATCTCAGCTGGCTCTCATTCAACGGAAGGGTATAGTGGATCCTTTTCCTGAGCATGGCCGGGTATTTGTTTTCTGCAATGGTGGCCATGAACTGCTGTTTATAAGTTCAGATGACTGGATGAACAGGAATTTTACCGCAGGCCAGAAGTTTGTCTTCCAGTGTACAATGGTTCATAAAAAATAAAGTCAGACAAATGATTGATCTGCAGTTAAAAGATAATACCCAGGCTGTGAAAATAAACAGGGCACTTAACAATGAACCGCTCCAATCTCAGCCTGCCATTTATGATTTACTGCATCAAAAACACCATACTATATTATGAAGAGTATATCCGCCATCTTTTTAATCGTATTACTGCAACTAACAAAAGTTGCCTGTACAGAACCACCCAAAACAGTCAATCCGCCGGGATATGATCTTGCCAAACCAACTGTTTACAAAATGCCTTCTGTACTGGAAGAAATTTCCGGTATTGCACTGAACCACGGCAAAACAGATACGATATTTGCCGAACAGGATGAAGAAGGCAAACTTTTTTATTTTCATTTGGGGGATGTTGAAGTAAGTCATACTAAATTTTCAAAACGTGGTGATTATGAAGATGTAGCTATTTGTAATGGCCAGGTAATTATGCTGCGCAGCGATGGCGTATTTTTCACTTTTCCGCTTAGTGGTATTGGCAATAAAGAAACAGGCAATGCAATTGAACAGGAAGGCTTGTTGCCACAGGGCGAATATGAATCTTTATATGCTGATGATAACACTAATTCAATTTATGTGTTGTGTAAGAACTGCAGCGATGATAAATCCGCCGGAAAAGTTAGCGGACAGGTATTTTCAGTAGGACCCGACGGAAAGCTTGCCTTAAAAGATCATTTTTCAATTGATGAAAAAGCAATTGCCGCCCTGGCAGGAAAAGAAAAAATAAAATTTAAACCTTCCGGGCTGGCGGCGAACCCCATCACAAATCAGTGGTATATACTTTCATCAGTCAATAAAACACTGCTCATTACGGATGCGCAATGGAAGCCATTAAATGCGTACCCGTTAAACCCCACCCTTTTTACACAACCGGAAGGTATAACGTTCGACCTGGCAGGTAATTTATATATTGCCAATGAAAAAGGAAATGCGGAGAACGGAACCATTCTCCAGTTTAAATACCAGAAGAAATAAAATAATTCAATAAATAACCAACTCATACCCGCCAAAAAACTAACCTTATAAATGAAAAAAATTTACCTCCTTCTTTACTGCCTTACAGGTTATTTTTTTCATCTTGCTGCACAGGAAGATGTGCAGTACAGGGTTATTCTTATAGGTGATGCGGGTGAAATTAATGCTACCCGGCAGGCAATATTGAAGGATGCCATCAGCAAATCAATACCAGGTAAAACGATTGCTTTGTTTCTGGGCGATAATATTTATCCCAAAGGTGTTGAACTGGCTGCTGATAAAAAAGATGGGACGCTTAAGATATTGCAGTCGCAATTTGAAGGACTGCGTAAAAATGGCGTGCCGGTTTACTTTATACCAGGCAACCACGATTGGGACAAAAGCGGCCCGAAAGGTTATGAAAAGATAATGGCCGCAAATTCATTCATTACCAGCCAAAATGATTCTTTGCTGCAGATGATTCCTGCTGATGCTTGTCCCGGCCCGTATGAATTACAGGTATCTGATAACCTTGTTATTGTGGCAATGGATTCTGAATGGTGGTTGTATCCTTATGATAAAAATACCAGCAATTCAGAATGCGATTGTAAAACCAAAAGAGATGTACTGGGCAGGCTGAATGATATTGTACAGCGAAACCTCAGCAAGACAATTATTTTTGCCACGCATCATCCTTTTGTTACCTATGGCAGCCATGGCGGCTATTATTCTTTTAGAGAACACTTGTTCCCGCTCACCGATCTTAACAAGAATCTATACATACCATTGCCCGTTATTGGTTCATTATACCCCATATTAAGAAAGACATTTCCACCGGCTGAAGATCTTGAAAATGTTTTGTACAGGGATATGAGAAAGGCGGTAAATGATATTCTGAAAACACATCCAAATATTATTCATGCAGCTGGTCATGAACACACACTACAGCTGATACAAGGAGATGTATTACAAATAGTGAGTGGGTCAGGATGTAAAAACACACCTGTAAAAAAAGGGAAGGGAAGTCTTTACGCAGCAGACAGCAGTGGTTATGTAATTACAGATGTACTTAAAGATAATAGTCTGCGACTTCATTATTATACATACGATGATCAAAATATAAAAGAATCATTTGTATACAACAGGCCATATACTTCTCCTGCAGTTGCTGCTGAATTTAAAGAAAGCGATATAAAGGGAGATAGCATCCGCATTAAATTAATAACTGAATTTGACCAGGTGGGCAAATGGCACCGTAGTATGTTTGGTGAGAATTACCGTAAGA
>JBDSOC010000185.1:0-16700 GCA_039915085.1 Chitinophagaceae bacterium | reverse complement strand
ACACCACGTATAATAATGCTGGAGCCAGTAAAGGAACCACCACTACCACTTATTTTAACACCAGGGATTTTACCTGCCAGCGCATTGGTAACATTGGTTGTGTGAGCCTGTGTTAACTCTTCGGCTTTAATGGTAGATACACCATAACCCAGGGTTTTTTTATCTTTTTTAATACCGAGGGCAGTTACTACTACTTCCTGTAAATCTTTATCCGCCTGTTTCAAAGAAATATCAATAACGCCTTTGTTACCAATATTTACTTCAACAGTTTCCATTCCCACAGAGGAAATAACGATGGCTTTTGCCTGTGGCGAAACGGATAAAGAATAAGTGCCGTCAGGCTTTGTAGTAGTACCATTGGTAGTGCCTTTTACAAGAACAGAAGCATTTGGAACGGTATTTCCATCGGCATCTGTTATTTTGCCTATAATGGTTCGTTGCTGGGCGAGTAGTTGTACGCCGGCAAGCAACAAGACTCCCATAAGGAGCAATAGTTTTCTCATGTTTACTTTGTTTGGTTGCTTAAAAAAAATCGGATCCTTATAAACCCGACAGAATATATGACAAGTCTGGTTGTCAAATGCTGCACAAGGTATTAACATTCCATTAATTTAATTTCGGATGCTGCTGATAAGCAATGCAGGCAACAAGATAAGATTAGTAAAAGTAGCCACCACAAGGGTTAAAGACGTCAGCCAGCCCAGCGCCTGGGTGCCTCCAAAACCACTGAAACAGAAGATGATAAACCCTGCTATCAGCACCAGTGAAGTATACACAATACTAATACCCGTGGAATGGATGGTTGCTACTACCAGCTGCTGCTGTGTCTTGCTGCTTCCTTTCTGCTCCTGTTTATAATTAACCAGAAAACGGATGGTAATGTCGATGGCAATACCAAGTGCTATACTGAACACCAGTACCGTAGAAGGCTTTAATGCAATACCCACCCAGCCCATTATTCCTGCTGTAATAACCAACGGAATAACATTGGGTATAAGCGAGCAAAATAATATACGGATAGATTTGAACAAATACAGCATACAAAGGGCAATAAGACCAAACGCCCATAAAATACTGTCTTTTAACCCTTTAATGATAAAAGTGCTACCTTCCAAAAATGTTACGCTGGCACCAGTTAACTCAACCGAATATTTCGTTGAATCAAAATAATGATTGGCCTGGTTCTGTATCTGCTGTAGTAATGCAGGCAAACGTTTGCTTCCAATATCGGCCATGTTTACGCTGATGCGGGCTTTCTGTTTGCTGCTATCCATAAAAGAACTCAGCAACTTTGTAAAAGTATTATTGCTGTTTCCAGCCGATGTATCAGGTTTAGCAGAAAGATAGGAGGAAAGAAAGCTGATATCAAATGAATTGGGCAAGGCATAATTGCTGCTATCGCCATCATAATAAGCCTGCCTGGCAAATTTTAATCCTTCTACTATAGACAGTGGCTTGCCTGTTTCCGGCAGTGCTGCTATATATTGCGATAAAGAGTCTATCTGCCCAAAGGTTTGAAGGGGATTCTTGCGCAACCCATTTTTTTGTCTCGTGTCAATTACAATTTCTAATGGCATCACTCCTTTAAAATTCTTTTCAAAAAACTTCAGGTCTGTATAAATTTTATCTGTTTTGGGCAGATCATCTACTATAAACCCTTCCGAACGCAGACGAAAAATACCCATTACGGAAAAGGCAAGTATTACCACCGTTGTTCCATAAATTAAACCACGGTATTTCAGCGCCCATACCTCAAGTTTATCAAGTAAAGCCAGCAGCCATTTATTATCCAGGTATTTTGTATGGCGTTTTTTTGGCGGAGGTAAATAAGATAAAACGGCTGGTATTAAAATAAATGAAATGAAAAATAAAGCAATGATATTAATACCTGCAACTGCGCCAAACTCTTTCAGTATAGCACTTTTGGTTAGTGCAAATACGGCAAAGCCAATGGCTGCAGCTATATTACAAAACAGCGTTACAATGCCCATCTTGCTGATCATATTTATCAGCGCCGCATTTTTTTCTTTTGTTTCCGCATAGGAAACATGGTATTTATTGAGAAAATAAATACAGTTGGGGATACCGATTACTACTATCAGCGGCGGTATAAGCACAGTCAGTAAACTAATTTTGTAATCAAACAGGTCCAGTGTTCCCACGCTCCACACAACGCCCGTCAGTACTACGGCTAATGACAACAGCATGGTACTGATGCTTCTGAAAAAAATCAACAAGATGATCGCAGATAATAATACCGAGCCAACCAGGAACCATTTCATCTCAGTTTTTATACGGTCAGATACCTGGGTACGTATAAGCGGGAGGCCGCTATAATGCATTTCTATGGAATGTTTGCTGCCAAACTGGTTACCTGCAGCAATAATCTGGTTAACTACCGTTGTTCTCTCTTTTGATGCCAGCATAGCACCATTAATCCGCACGGCAATAAGACTGGCATTTGTTTGCGGGTTATATAAAAGATTTTTATAAAAAGGAAGACTGAAAAAAAGATTTTTGCTGCTGTCAAAATGCATAAACTGCAAAGAAGCTGCATCCGGCGCCACCGGCATAAATATGTTTGTTGGTTTTAATTTTTCAGAAATTGAATCTTTGGTAAGTGTGACAGCCGTGGGAATGCTAAGTACATTTTCAACCCCTTTGGTATTTTTTAATTGCCTGCCCAGCAATGCCAGGTCCGTAAATATTTTCTCATCAAATAAATGGTCAGATTGCAGGCCAATAACCAGCGTATTACCATCTTCCCCAAATTGTTTACGGAAATTCTGGTAGCTTACATATTTAGCGTTATCGGTAGGTATAGCCTTTGTAAATTCATAACTCAACTGCACCTTGGATGCATGCCAGCCCATAAAAGCTGTTACCGCCAGCAAAAAAATCAACAAAATCAATTTATTCTTCAGTACAAACCGCGCTATAGCCTGCCACATAAACACATATTTAAATTATCAAGACTGCAAAGAAAACTATTTTGCCCCGGACAATGAAGATAATTCTAAAGGTTATTAATGAGCAATTTTTAAAAAGCTAAAAGGCGGGGAAAATCCCGCCTTTCTATGATAAAGAAACAAACCAGGGCTAATTAAGTAATACACGAAAACCAATAGTTAAACCCGAAAAATTACGAAGGCTGCTACCCAATGAAAAATTATTTGTTGTGCCCGAACAATTGGTAGCAAGGAGCGCCGTTTCTTTTGAATGACTGAATTGAAGATATCCAGGATTATAAAAACCTACTACCAGTTGCCGTTTCTACTGACGCACAAAAAATGTACTAAAAAACGAACTCATTTTTATTAACACCTTCCTTTAACAACGATTTACGTTAAGTGAAATGAAAATTTATTGTATCATGCAGCGATTAGGAAATTGTATTGCCCCCGAAATAAGCATGTAATGCTTTGGGCAATTCAATGCCATTTACAGATTGATTGTTTTCCAATAAACAGGCAACTATTCGGGGCAACGCCAATGAGCTGCCGTTGAGTGTATGCACAAGCTGCATTTTACCGGAACCATCTTTAAACCTTGCTTTTAAACGGTTAGACTGGTAGCTTTCAAAATTACTTACTGAGCTTACTTCCAGCCATTTTTCCTGTGCGGCACTGTATACTTCAAAATCATAGGTAAGTGCAGAAGTAAAACCCATATCTCCACCGCATAATTTTAAAATACGATAGGGAAGTTCTAATAATTGCAATAGTTTTTCTACATGTGTTACCATCTCTTCCAGCACATCATAACTGTTACCCGGACTTACCAATTGTACTATTTCTACTTTTTCAAACTGGTGCAAACGGTTTAGACCCCGTACATCCTTTCCATAACTACCTGCTTCTCTCCGGAAACAGGGCGTATAAGCAGTCATCTTAACCGGCAATTCCGCTTCTTTTAAAATAACATCGCGGTAAATATTGGTTACTGGTACTTCCGCTGTAGGTATGAGGTAAAAATTATCTTCTGTTACATGATACATTTGACCCTCTTTGTCCGGCAACTGGCCCGTGCCATAGGCAGACGCTTCGTTTACCATAAAAGGTGGTAAAATTTCGGTATAACCTGCCGCAGTATTATAATCAAGAAAAAATTGTATTATCGACCTTTGCAGTTTGGCGCCCTTATTAATGTATACAGGAAAGCCACTGCCCGTAATTTTATTGCCCAGTTCAAAATTGATAAGATTGTATTTCGTGGTAAGATCCCAATGAGGCACAGCACCCGCATACAATGTTGGCTTGCTGCCACCTTCTCTTATCACCACATTGTCTTCCGGCGTTTTACCTGGCGGCACTTTATCTGAAGGCAGGTTGGGGAGTAAATACAAAATGGCTTCAATGTTTTTTTCTGCCTCATTGAGTTTATCCGGAGCCAGCTGTATTTTCCAATCAGCTACCTTTTTTTTAATTTCCTCCGCTTTTTCTTTTTCACCCTTTGCCATATACTGGCCAATTTCTTTGGAAGATGCATTGATCTGTGCCTTTATTTCTTCCTGTTCAAGCTGGTATTGCTTTCGCTTATCATCCCATTTTATCAGCTCATCCACCAGTTCCGGTTGTTTAAAATTCTTTACCGCCAGTTTTTTTTTAACCAGTTCTGTATTTTGCCTAATAAAGCCCAGCTGTAGCATACTCAGGTAATTTTGCGGCAAAGGTAATTGTTGAACAGCAAACGGGCAACGTGGTAAAATTATATAGCTTAGTATAAAATTTACCATTATGATAGATCAAAGTATGATCACCACCAGCATAGAGCTGAACGGATACCGCGTAACAAAAAATCTTGGTGTAGTCAGGGGCATCACAGTAAGATCAAGAAGTTTATTTGGCAACATGGCCGGGGGACTTCAATCACTTTTTGGTGGAACAATTTCTATTTACGTTGATTTATGTGAGAAAACAAGAGAAGAAGCTTTTCAGCTGATGATGCAACATGCTACAGAGCGCGGGGCAAATGCCATTATAAACATGCGTTATGATGCCAATGAAGTAATGAATGGTATTACAGAGGTACTGGCATATGGTACAGCTGTACAGGTTGAAAGGGATGTTTAATTGTTTTTCCTATAAATATCCGGTACAGTTCTGCGCATGATACGCTCAGGGTTTTCCAGTTGCTTAAAGCCAAATTGAGCATACAGGCCGTGTGCATCTCTTGTTGCCAGTTGCCAGCTGCGGAAGCCCTGCAATTCCGGGTGATCCATAATGGTTTGCATTAACCATTTACTTAAGCCACGGCCGCGATAGTTCTCATCTATAAACACATCAGCCAGGTAACCAAATGTAGCTTTATCTGTAATTACTCTTGCAAACCCAATTTGTCTTTCGCCTTCATACACGCCAAAGCACATAGCTCCATCAATTGATTTTTGTACTATTTCCATTGGAATATTTTCTGCCCAGTAAGACTGAGTAAGAAACTGATGAATAAAAAGGATGTCCAGTTTTTCCTTAACCGAAGAAATGGAATAGTTGTCTTTATAATAATCCATCTGAAAAGTTTCTCAAATATAAATAAATGAAGAATGCACTGAATACCACGAAACTTTTCGGGTGCATTTAAATTGTCGCAGCTAGAAGTGGTTGGTGGGGGACACCAAGCACGGCTCAGCCTCGGCCGGTGTCTCCACCGACCGAAACTCAGAGCGACAATTTTAAATGCACCCAACTTTTCATAAATAATTATTTTCGCAAAAGGAAAGCATGCTTCCTCAGACCTGAAAAGAAAAAGCAGTCATCCGGACGCTATTTAATTTATACTGAAAATTCCCGCATCCTGAAATCCTGATCAGACATTAATCCTGGTTCAGGTATTTTTCCCGGTTCAGACATTATCTTTGCGGCATGCAAATACGTGATGATCTACAGGCGCGCTGGTGGAAGCTGGAAGAAAAATTAATGGAAAGATTTGAAAAAAAACCTGACATGGAAACCATTCTTTTCCTGATTGGTGTGCAGGAGCTGGGCGACATACAAGAAAAATTTACCAAGGAACAGAAACAGGATTTAATGCATATAGCAGTTTGTTCTTTATTATCTGCCAGTGGTTATTATGAACTGGAAGGCGCTGATGCAGATGGCTGGCCGCATTACAAGCAATTAAAAGCATTACCAGTTATGGATTTGATAGCCCAGGAAAATTTTATGAAAGATCATGTACTCATGTACTTTGATGAAAAAGGGTTTTGAAAAGGTTAATGGTGCAGGGTATAACATAAAAGGCCTTATAGTCAATCAGTTTTTATTTTTATGGGGTTCAGGAATAACGGCCTGAAACTTTGTAAGCACTGCTCATTACTATATAATCATAATAAAATTGTATGGCCAAATTTGTTAATCTTCTTCTGCTAGTATTTTTCTTTAGTGCCTGCAATCCTAAAATTGGTGGCGGGCTGCGTAAAAATGATCTAAAGAAGGATGTGGAAATGACAACAGATAAGGGCACTATGGTAATCCGTTTATCTGATCTTACTCCCTTACACCGTAATAATTTTCTGCAGTTGGTAAAACAACATTATTATGACAGCATACTATTTCACCGGGTCATCAATCATTTTATGATACAGGCTGGTGACCCCATCAGCAAAAATGCAAACCAATCGGTTCAATTGGGCAATGGTGGTCCTTCTTACACCATCCCGGCTGAAATCAATGCTGAATTATTTCATAAAAAAGGAGTTATTGCAGCCGCGAGACAAGGGGATGATACAAATCCTAAAAAAGCCAGCAGCGGCAGCCAGTTTTATATTGTACAGGGAAGGGTCTTTACCGATGCAGGTCTTGATTCAATAGAGAACTATCGTTTAAAAGGAAAAAAACTACCGGTATTGCACAGGTCGGTTTATAAAACACTGGGAGGTACGCCTCATTTGGACAGCAGCTATACAGTGTTTGGCGAAGTGATCAGCGGATTGAATATTGTTGACAGTATTGCTAACGTAGCTACCGGGGGCAGGCAGGGCGGCGACAGGCCACTTCGTGATATAAGAATAATAAAAGTACAATTGATTAAAAGAAAGTAAATACAAATTGCTGATTGCGGGATTTTGAGATATGGAGATTTATGTTAACCGCTACATGGCAATTATAAAAAGTAAAATTTATCATTAATTTTTAATTCCTTGTGAAGCAGGAATTTTTTAGATCTCTCCTGGTAACATTCAGCAAATCGAAAATTCCGCCATCTCAAAATCAACAATATTCCTGTCATCTTTTTTCAAACAGCCACCATAACCGCCTCCGGGGTTTAATTTTATAATTTGTGGTGATGTACTTTCCGACGTGTGCCATTGCTTCTTCCACACTGTCTGTAAGTAATACCAGGTTTAAATCCTCCGGTGAAATGGTTTTCTGTTCAGCCATAAAGTTCATATAATCCATAAGTGGCTGGTAGAAAGATTTCCCAAATAATACTAAAGGAAACTGTGTGATTATTTTTGTTTGTACAAGCGTAAGTGTTTCAAAAAATTCATCCATGGTTCCAAAACCACCGGGCATAATTATAAAAGCATAAGAATATTTTTCAAGTAATGCCTTACGGATAAAAAAATATTTAATGGTAATGCTTGTTTGTACATAAGGGTTGGGCTTTTGTTCAAATGGTAATTGAATATTGCAACCTACCGAAGCGCCGCCATTTTCAAAAGCGCCGCGGTTGGCAGCTTCCATAATACCCGGGCCTCCGCCGGTCATGGTGGTAAACCCCAGTTCTGCAATTTGTTTGCCCATTTCGCGTGCCGAAATATAATAAGGATGATCTTCTTTGAAACGCGCCGAACCAAATACAGTTACACATGGACCCACAAAATGCAATGTGCGGAACCCTTTTATCAACTGGCGAAAAACACGGACCGCAAAAAAAAATTCGTAACTCCTGCTTTGTGGTCCATCTAAATAAACAGGCTCCTTTGAAGCGATAATTTTTTCTTTAACTGCCATAATCAAATAAAGATAAAGTATAATTTATTGCACGCTTACGTTAACCTGCGGTTAAATATTTGGAAAAATATTTTATCCGCGGAACAAAAAAAGAATAAGCCCGTGTCACACACCATATCATTTTACTACCTTGCAGCACACCATTTATTTTTGTATGCGTATCATCAGTTATAATGTAAACGGCATCCGGTCTGCTATGACCAAAGGCTTTATTGAATGGCTGAAAACAAATCCTGCAGATATTATTTGTATCCAGGAAACCAAAGCTGCCAAGGACAATGTTGATCACAAACAATTTACTGATCTTGGCTTTCATGATTACTGGTTTTCTGCACAAAAAAAAGGGTACAGCGGCGTAGCTGTTTTTACAAAAATAAAACCGGACAATATTGAGTATGGCACCGGTCACAAGCTGAGTGATGATGAAGGAAGGGTATTGCAACTCGATTTCGGTGATATCCGTTTAATCAATGCCTACTTCCCTTCCGGTACTTCCGGTGACGAGAGACAAACATTTAAATACGCCTGGCTGGATGAATTTTTTAATTACCTCAATACATTAAAGAAAAAACATCCTAAACTTATTTTGTGCGGCGATTATAATATAGCGCATAAAGAAATTGATATACACGATCCCAAAGGAAATAAAAAATCATCCGGCTTTTTGCCTGAAGAAAGGGCATGGACCGATAAATTTTTAGAAAATGGTTGGATAGATACTTTCCGCGAACTTCACCCCGAACCACATCGTTACAGCTGGTGGAGCCAGCGTTTTCCCCATGTGCGTCTGCAAAACAAAGGATGGAGAATAGATTATATAAATGTAACGGCGCCTTTAAAAAAGAACCTGAAATCTGCAGACATTTATCCTGACATAAAGCATAGTGATCACTGCCCCGTATACCTGGAACTGGATATTGCCAAATAAAAAAATTAAATATTGAATTAATAACAGCTGCAGAAAAATGTTGTTTATCCCGTACGCTCCTGTAAAATTTTATTATTGTATTTTAATAGTATCCTCTCATGCTTGTCTATAATATTACTACCAAAGTACATGCTTCTGTTGACGCGGCATGGTTGCAATGGCAGCATGAAGAAAATATTCCTGCAACTATGGCTACCGGTTTTTTTACGGCGTATAAATTATTACGGTTACTGGAACAGGATGACGCTGAGGGAAATACTTACGCCATTCAATATACTGCAACTACTGCAGAACAGTATGATCAATTTATAAATATTTATGCGCCACAGATGCGTAAAAAGGCAACTGAAAAATGGGCAGGGGCCATTATTTCATTCCATTCTGTGCTGGAAGTTATACAGTGATTGTGGATAATAACTGTATTTCAGATAGCATAGATCCGCATAGTGTATTCCGCTTAAACCCAATACTGGCAAGCACTCCAGAGGGTGCAGCCTGAAACACTGTACTGTAAAGGGTTTCAGGGCGTGGCTATTTATGGCATGGTTTTGCCTGATGATGAGAAAACGGGCAAAATGCTTGTTCCACGCGGGTTGCAGCATTTTTAAAGTTTTTAAAAATCAATAAAAAAATTTTGCCGGAAAGTAAAACCGTCTAAATTTGTCAGGCGTTAAATTTTAAAACATCACACTATGAACAAAGCTGAATTAATTGCAAAAATTGCTGATGATGCAAGCATTACAAAAACCCAGGGTAATGCTGTTTTAGATTCTTTTATTGAAGCAGTAACTAAAACTTTAAAAGGTGGCGGTAAAGTTACCCTTGTAGGTTTTGGTACATTCTCTGTTAGCAAAAGAGCTGCCCGCAATGGCCGTAACCCTCAAACCGGCGCTGTTATTAAAATCAAGGCCCGCAAAGTGGCTAAATTTAAAGCAGGAAAAGAATTGTCTGCAAAGTTATAATGCTGCGCATACCGCATTAAAGGCCCCGGCACTGTATGAATAAGTTTCGGGGCTTTTGCTTTGATGCGTATCTTTACAAAAGACAACAGCTATAAAAAACTGAAATAAATTCTTAAAATTAAAAAAACATTTATGGGCAGAGGCGATAAAAAAACAAAAAAAGGAAAAATTTTTAAAGGATCTTTTGGTAAAAGCAGGCCGGCCAATGCACCTGTAAAGAAAGCCGCTCCAAAGAAAGAAGCCAAATAGTTGAAAGGTTGATCAGTTGATCGGCTAAACCTTCTCTGCCAATCAACTGATCAACAAATCAAATTAATCTGCGCTAAGGTGCCAGTCTTTCTGTTTGCCAGCCCCCTGTTTCCTGCAAGGTGTATTGAATACGATCATGCAACCGGCTTTCCCTCCCCTGCCAGAATTCTATGGTGACAGGTATAACCCGGTAACCACCCCAATTTGCAGGTCTTGCTATACGGGCTCCCTCAAATGATGCTTCATATTTTTTTTCATTTTTTTCTAACCATTCCCTGTCTTTTATCACACGGCTTTGCGGAGAAGCCCATGCCCCGATACGGCTTGTTACAGGTCTGCTGTTATAATAATTATCGCTTTCTTCAATGGTTGTTTTTTCAACCAATCCCGTTACACGCACCTGTCTTTCAAGTTCTTTCCAGAAAAAAACGAGGCAGGCCCGTGGGTTTTCATCAAGCTGCAGGCCTTTAAAACTATCGTAGTTACTGAAAAAAACAAATCCTTTCTCATCATATCCTTTTAATAACACTATACGTGCAGCCGGCAAGCCCGCTGCAGAAGCCGTTGCAAGCGTCATCGCATTTGGCTCCTCAATAGCAGAATGAGTGGCGTCATTCCACCATTTTTCAAATTGCTTAAAAGGGTTTTTTTCAATATCTCTTTCCAACAGCGATTGCTGCTTGTACTCTTTTCTTATACCAGCAATGTTCATAATTTATTTTTTGTTTTTCCTGCTATACAGTACCTTATAACAAAATTAGTTTATCATTTTAAAACCCCCTCATTATGGACCAAAAAACAATCGCCTGGGTAAGCTATGTTACCTTAATTGGATGGATTATTGCCCTGGTAACGTACAATTCATCCAACGATAAAAGTTCGCTGGCTAAATTTCATTTAAGGCAATCATTTGGAATTTTTGTTACAGCCTTTGCACTTTACATTGTTATGTTTATGATGATTTTTATAATGCCGTTTTTTGTTTTTATCTTTCCTTTTATCGGCCTTGCACTTCTTATTTTCCTGATACTTGGATTGATTGCGGCAGTAAACGGTGAAGAAAAACCTGTTCCATTACTGGGAGAATTCTATCAGAAGACTTTTACATTTATCAGTTAATTAGTGAACCCTCAAAAAGTCTGAAATCCTTGCTGGCAGTTTTTATTCTTCCATATTGTATTCAAAAAAAATACTTGCTTTTATACTATAGTTACAAAATCTTGCAAAATCATCTTTTCCAATTTACCTTTTGGTACTTTTTTTATGGAAAAAAAGTACCGCAAAAAAACCAGTCGAAATCCCCGCCTGAATGACCAGTCGGGCAGGGAAAACAGCCCGATTTCGACATAGTTCCCTGATTAGGCTTCTGTACTACTGTGACTTCAGCTGCGCCAATCCTACCTTTTGAGGGACGACTAGTTAAGCAAATATGAAAGATGGATGATGCCGGGTGTGATAATGTGTTGATGTATGATGTGAGGATAACTGATGCCCGCCCGGACGAATATTTTTTTGGACAGGTCTGATCTGGCGGAACAAATTACAAACCTGTTTAAAGCTACGGAGGGTGTTTATGAATAGCCGGGACGCAACCCGGGAAGGGGTAAATGTTTTTTTGTTCCAATAAAATGTAAAGATGAAATCCTTTGTACTGGAATTTTGTTCCGTAAGTTTTATTTTCTGATAACCTTTCAACCACAGGGGTAACCAATCTTCCTGCTTTTTATCCTTTACTCTCTTTCCAGGCAACAATATTTTGCCGTATCATACTGCTTTATTATTTTTGATATCAAATTAATATCATTTTAAATTAACTCAATATGGAAAAAGAATTGAAACCAATGTCGGGCTACCTGGCATTGATACTGGCAATTGGAAGTATTATTGGCGCCATTGTGTGTTTTATAGCAGGCGCAGGAAGGGGAGATGCAGGTATGCCAACACTTATCTTCCTGGCAATATTCCTGTTGCTGCTGGCAATATTTTTATTTAAGGGGGTTATGGTCGTTAATCCCAATCATGCCAGGGTATGTACTTTTTTTGGTAAATATGTGGGCACGGTAAAAGCCAACGGCCTGCTTTGGGTAAATCCTTTTTATTCCAGTTACCGCATTACACTCCGTTCACAAAACCTGAACGGGCAACAGTTGAAAGTAAATGATAAAATGGGAAATCCCATTGAAATTGCTGCTGTTATTGTATGGCAGGTAAGTGATACATATAAAGCTTCTTTTGAGGTAGCCGACTTTCAGCAGTATGTCAGCATACAGAGTGAGGCGGCCGTTCGCCACCTGGCTACCAGTTGCCCGTACGACCAGATGGAAGATGAAAGAGCAGAGATAACGTTGAGGGATGGTGGCGAAAAAGTAAATGATATGCTGGAACTGGAATTGAAGGAAAGACTGGCGCCTGCCGGTATAATAATAAAAGAAGCCCGTATCAGCCATTTGGCGTATGCCCCGGAAATAGCCGGTGCCATGTTGCAGCGCCAGCAGGCTACTGCTATAGTAGCAGCCCGGTTTAAAATTGTAGAGGGCGCGGTGGGTATGGTAGAGCTTGCCCTGGAGATGTTAAGCAAAAAAAATATTGTAAACCTGGATGAAGAGAAAAAAGCCGCTATGGTTAGCAACCTCATGGTAGTATTGTGTGGCGAAAAAGCTGCTACGCCTGTATTGAATACCGGTACGCTTTACCAGTAAGCAATTAATAATTTAAAGCCGTTCCGGATGGCAGATAAAAAAAGTTTTGTATTAAGGATAGACGGGGACGTGTACAAGTTGCTGGAAAAATGGGCAGGGGATGATTTTCGCAGTGTAAACGGACAGATAGAGTGGATTATTAACCAGCAACTGAAGGAAGCCGGCCGTTTAAAAACGGTTAAAGACAGTAATGCCGGAAAGGCAAAAAAGGGATGATTGGCTGAGTAGTTGAAAACTTTTGCGGAACCTGAGTTAGTTAAAAAATAAAGCGGTTGATCATTGCTGATCAACCGCTCGTTTTCATTTATTGGTCTGCAGATATTCCGGTCAACTAATCAACCGGTGAACCTATTTCAACTTTTTCTGCAGATTCTTATCAATTGCTTCCAGGAACTCTTCTGTATATAAGAAATGATCTCCGTGTTTTACTTTGTTACCATGAACACAAACTGCCAGGTCTTTGGTCATTTTGCCTTCTTCTACCGTTTCAATGCAAACAGCTTCCAGTGCATTGGCAAAATCAATCAATGCCTGGTTACCGTCCAGCTTGCCACGAAACGCCAATCCCCTTGTCCATGCAAATATGGAAGCAATAGGATTGGTAGACGTAGGTTTACCCGCCTGGTGATCACGGTAGTGACGCGTAACGGTGCCGTGTGCGGCTTCTGCTTCCATGGTTTTTCCATCGGGAGTAATTAATACGGAAGTCATTAAACCCAGGCTGCCAAATCCCTGTGCCACTGTATCACTCTGCACATCACCATCATAATTCTTACAGGCCCATACAAAATTGCCATTCCATTTTAAAGCACTGGCTACCATATCATCAATTAAGCGGTGTTCATAAACAATACCGGCCGCATCAAAGGCAGTTTTAAATTCTTTGTCAAAAATATCCTGGAAAATATCTTTAAACCGGCCATCGTATTTTTTAAGGATGGTATTTTTTGTTGAAAGATAAAGTGGCCATTTTTTACTGAGTGCCATATTAAAACAACTGCGCGCAAAACCCGTAATGCTTTCGTCGGTATTGTACATAGACATAGCTACACCGTCGCCTTTAAAGTTGAACACTTCAAAGACCTGCGGTTCGCCACCACCGTCAGGTGTAAAGGTCATGGTTAATTTACCTTTTCCTTTTATAACTGTATCGGTTGCACGGTACTGATCACCAAAAGCATGACGTCCAACAATAATAGGCGCTGTCCAGTTGGTTACCAGCCGCGGTATGTTTTTGATAACGATGGGTTCGCGGAAAACAGTGCCGTCGAGAATATTGCGTATGGTGCCATTAGGGCTTTTCAACATTTGTTTCAGGTTGAATTCTTTTACCCGTGCTTCATCGGGAGTAATGGTGGCGCATTTGATACCCACACCAAACTCTTTAATAGCATTTGCCGCGTCTACCGTTACTTTATCATCTGTCTTGTCACGGTATTCCATACCCAAATCATAATATTTGATATCAATATCCAGGTAAGGAAGTATCAGTTTATCCTTAATAAATTTCCAGATAATCCTTGTCATTTCATCGCCATCCAGTTCAACCACCGGGTTGGCTACCTTAATCTTTTGCGCCATGGTTAAGTGTTTATTTAAAAGTGAGTGGCAAACCTACATAATTTGATGGATTTTCCAAGACCCTGTCATAGATTGATAGTGCTTGCCTATTTTAATGGGCTTTCTGTTGTTGCTGTAGTATTTTTTTTTAACTTTAGAGGGCTCGGATAAATAATTTCTGGCAAATCATATAACAATGCAAAATCTGTATGAATATATCAGGCAGTTTGCCGAAGTGACACAGGAAGAATTTGCACAGATAGCGAAACTGCTGGAGACCGTTCAGTGCGATAAGAAACATATACTCACCCAGAAGGGCCAGGTAGAAAAATATCTTTATATTATTAACAGCGGGCTGGCCAGGAAATTTTTTTATAAAAACAAAGAAGAGGTCATTACCCAGATTGCCAAAGAAAAAGACCTGCTTTGTTCCTCTGTATCTTTCTTGTCTCAGAAACCATCAGAATATGTAGTAGAAACTCTTGAGCCCTGCACATTATTTGCATTGAGTTATGAAAACCTGCAAAAAATGTACAGCTGGGGTCATCACATGAACCGGTTGGGCAGACTCATTACATTAGACTGGCTGTTACAGAAAGAAATATGGGAACACGACAGGCTGCGGCATGAACCACGCGACAGGTTTGTCAGGTTTATGAATGAAAACAGCAATCTTGTGCAACGCGTACAACAAAAATACCTTGCTTCATATCTTAACATGAAGCCCGAAACATTCAGCAGGTATAAACATTTATTAAGAGGGTGATATTACAAACACAGTTTATTTAAATAATGAACGAACAGATTTTATACAAACATTATCTGGAAACAGTACATACTTATTTCAGGCGTTTTATAGATATGAGCAATGAAGAGTTTGATTTGATTGTACCCTATTTTGAAATAAGAAAGTTTAATAAAAAAACAAAAGTGCTTAAAACGGGGGAGACAGACACCTATTTCAATATTATTATGAAAGGGCTTGCCAGGAAATACCTGCTGGTCAATAAAAAGGAAGTCACTATACAATTGTCTACAGAAGGCCATATGATACATTCTGAAATCTCTTTTAACCTGCAAAAACCATCTGATTGTATTATCGAAGCGATAGAAGCAGTTACTTTTTTGTCAATCAGTTATGCCAATATTCAGATAATCTATGAGAGGTTTCCAAAGACGGAAAAGCTGGGCCGGATGATAATCACAGAAATGTTTATCAAAAAAGATCAGCGCGATTTTAAACAACTCAATAAAACAACACGGGAACGTTTTTTAGATTATATGCACAACCATCCGGATATGCTGCAGCGTGTACCGCAAAAATACCTGGCTTCTTACCTCAATATAAAACCGGAAACATTCAGCAGGTTAAAACATTTGCTGCGGCCAAAAAGAAATGTACCGGTTAAGGAGGAGTGAATGTTGAATAAGTAATTTGATCTTTAAAGCAGTACCTCATGCCATCTTAGATCGTCATTGCGGGTATCCTGAAGTATCTTTTATTATAACGGACTGGCGCGACGAGCATATCTAAAAGAATTCAACAATTACAGGTTTACATATTTATCCTTTGGATATTTTACACTGTAACTAACCCTTACCTTTTTTACTTCGCCTGGCGCCATCTGCAGTTTCCACGTTAGCACGCCCAGTTCCGCATTATCAGACGCACCTTTACTTTCCAGGAGTTCCACTTCAATATCTTTATTGGTTGATAAAGGATACTGATCTTTTAATAACATCTGAATGGCTTCTTTTTTATTGTTCTTCACCGTTATCTCATAGGTGAAAATTTGTTTTTTATTACTGCCCAGGAATTTAACACTGCTGTAATCTTTTAATTTTTCTTTCTTTACCACAATGCGTTTGTCTTTACCCAGAGTTAAATTTAATGTGTCCATTGTTGAATTGGGGTCAATATAAGACTTGCCAATATATGTTCCCTCAAAAATAATATTGGCTTCACCCGGCAGCAGGTTCAGTTGTTCCCATTCGGCTATTTCTCCGAGTAAATAAGCATCTTTGTCCAGTTTGGGAACTGCATAATATTTATACAATGTATTAACCGGGAATTCCTTCAACGAAACATTTTGTTCTTTGCCATTACCCGGTATATCGTAGGGCAGATCAATATCGAATACAACATTCAGCTCATTGTCTTTTACTGTAATGTAGTCGCCCAGCGCATCTTTAAGCGTTACCTGGATAGCACCGGCTGCAGCGCGTGCGCCATATACAGAAGTAGCTTCAATATCTTTTAATACATCCATGCTTTTTATATTTTTTGGGTCTATTCTTTCGAATTGCTGCTGACTGATAATGCTGCCATTTAAAACATAAAGTGGTG
>JBDSOC010000175.1:0-44963 GCA_039915085.1 Chitinophagaceae bacterium | reverse complement strand
TTTTAGCTGCGTAAATATTTGTTTGGAATGTTTGATGGGGAATAATCAATGCCATAGTTTGCTTGTAGCAACAAGCAGACAACGTCATAAATCTGTTTTTCAGTCCGCTGAAATTGTCTGAGTAGCCCCATCATTGAATAACTTATGGGATTTACAGAAGGAATAAATGTTTCCCATTCATAACCTTTACCCCAGATAAGTCCTTTTACAGTTATTGCCAGGTCTGCATTTTGAGCAACCAAATATTTTAAAACATCTAAACTTTTGTTTGCATCCTGATTGACAGTATGAAAAATTGGCGTTTGCGCGCCAAAACCATTCTTGTCAAGTCCTGCTTTTACATTGATGTCAATTCCATTCCTAACAAGCGTTTGCGCACAGGCCACATGATTGTATTCTGCACAAATGTGAAGCAATGAAGCTTCATAAAGAGGTGTGAAGGTACAGTCAAATGAATATTTATTTTGTAATGCCGGGCTATTGTCTTTTAGTAGCTTGTCAAGTGTTTCCGGGTCATCTGATAACACCGCTAATAATACTTTGTCCTCAAACGCTAATCCATATTCAACAAAAACTTTGATACAAGCCTTGAACAATGGTCCGCGGGTGTACATATTTATGAGTTTATAAACCAGGGGCTTACCGTTAACCATTTCATTTGGATTAACTCCATTTTCAAAACATTCTTTTATTCCGCTAACTGAGTGGAGTTCAAAGTCGATTATAATTTTTTGTAAATAGTCCATTTGCTTGTAAATATTTTAAATACTCATCCGTATTTAGTTAGATGTATAGGGACTTGTGCAGCAGGTAAAAAATGTTTGTCCGGCCCGGAACCCAATTATAAATAGCAATACAAGTTAATAAGTAAAATCCAACAGAATTACGGCAGACGGAATGTGGGTGAACTATATTGATATCAAAGTGCCGTGGACGCAACAAAACCATTTCCGGTACAGTTGATTATTAAGGTAACTATGCGACACTGCGGAAGGAAAGTAAAGCTTTGCTGTTTAGGTATGAAAAGCGGGGGCGGGAAATGTCAGGGATTTACTTGTCCAGGCATGTGTGGGGATGCAGAAAATAGATAGTCAATTTTATATTTAGGACTGATTGAACGGCGCCTGGTATTGTTTTTTTATTGTGGTGATTGAATTTTTAAACCCGTGCATACATGACTATGCTGTTTTTGTTTATTTGCCAGCCTATTCTTCCACGCGTGCTGAAAATATAATTCTGAACCTTATCCCATTTTTTGAGTTTGAAATTTGTCGCAATTAATTTTTTGTACCTGTCAGAAATTGGATTTATATAACCGTGGTCCATTTCTGTAAAGATTAAATGATTCTCAACAATTCTTGTGCAATAAAGCTTTCGGGACAATATCAACACCATTATCGCCTTTATTGGTCTGCCAGCGTCTATGCCGGGTATTCATGTTTAGGGAAATTTCTACACAGCAACTGTATTGGCGTGCGCGTTGAAATACCGGCAGGGTTTTTATGCTACTTATTAAAAAATAAGTATGAAAAATACAAATGGAAAATTGGGAGTCGCATTATTGGGCCTCGGAAAATATGCAACGGAACAATTGGCACCGGCGCTGCAGGAAACGAAGTACTGCTGGCTGGCGGGGATAATTACAGGCAGTTCCCAGAAAGCAAATCAATTCAAACAAAAATATTCAATACCAGGCGAAAATATTTACAACTATGACAATTTTGATAGCATCAAAGACAATCCTGCGATTGATATTGTGTATGTCGTTACGCCCAATGCATTACACGCAGCTTTTGCCGTAAGAGCAGCAAAAGCAGGGAAACATGTTATTTGCGAAAAGCCAATGGCGACTACCCTGGAAGATTGTGACAGGATGATTGATGCCTGTATACAGGCCGGTGTTACACTTTCTGTTGGTTACCGGTTGCATTTCGAACCCTATAACCAGCAAATAATACAACTCGCAACAACCCATAAATATGGATATGTACAAAAAGTTATTGCCCGCGATGGCATTGGGGAAGTCCACGGTTGGCGGTTAAATAAGCAACTTGCAGGTGGTGGCGCATTGATGGATTTGGGTATCTATTGTGTGCAGGCGGCTAATTATCTCTTTAACATGTCACCCATTGCCGTAACAGTGCAGAAACACGACAATACGCTGGACGAAGTGGAAAAAGAGCTCACTTTTCAATTAGAATATCCAGGCGGTTTTATGGCAGAATGCGCATGCAGTTATTCAAAAAAAATGAACTACCTGCATGCAATGGCAAACAACGGATGGTTTGAACTGGAACCAGCTTTTGGTTACGCGGGCATCAAAGGGAAAACTTCTTCCGGGGACATGCATTTTGAACCAGTCAACCAGCAGGCGCTTGAAATGGACCGTATCGCACAGGCCATCCTTAGAGATAAGGCATCACCTGTTCCAGGTGAGATGGGCCGTGAAGACATACAGATATTGCTGGCAATTTATGAGGCTATGCACAATGGTCAACGCGTAATCCTTGATCCAGTCATACAAGCAAGCGCAACTACGGAAACGGGTGGCAGTATCAACGGCAGTTCGTTTCAAGTCAAATCATAAATAGCATTGGCCGCGTTCAGCAATTATTCTCGCCGCAGCCATTAACCGGGTTGTCTGCAGTTGGGCCTACTTTCAGCTGGGGATATTTTTTACTCAATCAGTATATCATAAAGGATCGGATAAAATATGGTATTTCTTTTTTGATGCTTAGTATGGACAGATTACAAACAGGTAATTTAAAATTAAGCAACAGGAATAATAAAAGAAAACGTTGATCCCTCACCCAATTTAGTTTCTACATTTAAACGGGTACCATGTGCCATCAATATATTTTGGGTAATATATAGACCCAGGCCCAATCCTTTGATGGATTGCGTTTCCCGGATCCGGTAATATTTTTCAAATATTTTATCCAGTTGATCGGTGGCAATACCCACACCATAATCCTTCACAGCTATTGCCACCTGATGCTGATCTGGCAACAGTGTCGCCATCAATAGAACTTCCTTTTTTCCCGGAGAATATTTAATGGCGTTATTTAAAAGATTAATAATTACCTGGGTAATTCGTTCCTTGTCTGCAGTCACAAATATTTCATTAACATTTGATTGTAGCAAAATAGTATGAGAATTGCTGAGCGCGGATGCCTGTTCAATACAGGATAATAACAACTCCTCCAGGGAAAATGAAGATATATTTAACGCCAGTTCACCTGAATTGATCACGCTTACATTCAAAAGGCTGCCGATCAAAAATTGAAAATAATTCACGGTGGCCAGGCATTTTGATATAAAGTTGTTCATGTTTTCTGCAGGAAGGCCATATTTCATCAATTGCAGGAAGCCTTTTAATACGGTCACCGGCGTATTTAATTCATGGCTGGCAATATGAATAAATTCATCTTTTCTTTCAATAGTCATCATCAGATGATTAATGCTGTTGGCGGTACCAAACCACCGGATATCACCGGCAAGGTCATTAACAGCAATTAAATGCACTTCAAACCACTCATATCCTTTTTGTTCGCTACCAAACCTTAACCGGTTAATATACGGATCCAATGTCTTATCCGTGCCATGCCATGCCTGCATCAGTTTGCGGCGATCCTCCGGGTGAATATGCTGGAACAGGATGCTGGTCACCGCATCACCGCGGCTCAGGTTAAAGTAACGGGACATCCGGCCATTAAAATAATTGACTTCTCCATGGTAATCCACGGTCCATATCAATTCTTCAGACAAATCCGCTAATAACTCAAATCGTGTTTTTTCTGACTGCAGTTTGTTCTTTGCAGATAGCAGTTCCTTTTCATACAAATTACGCTGGGTGATATCCGTTATAACCATATTCACCGCCAGCAGTTTCCTGTTCTCATCCATTACACCGTTCGCACTGATCAGCGCAGGGAAATTTTTATCCCCGGCGCCAATAAGTTCGTAGTTTAATTCTTTGATATTACCATTCACGCTAACCATTGGGCGGAAAAACATCTCGTAGTGAATTGCACCACCTTTCGAAAGCAGGCTTGAAAAATTCAGTTTTCCGATGACATTTTCTCTTTGATAGCCAAGCCAATCTAACAGTGTTTGATTAATTTTTATGATAGTGCCATCCGGCAGCATCGACAAATAGCCGCTCGGTGCGTGCTGATAGATTTGTTCCGTATCAATCAGGTGCTCAAAATTATTCATGACAACCGAAGATATTCCTGTATGGCTTTAATAGTTTCTGCAGGTTCGCTTATATGGGGGCAATGACCGGTGGCTTTCATCAGGTAGTAAGTGTTGCGTGGCGTATTCTTATTTACAAACTCACCTACCACAATGGGAGCAATAATATCATGTTGCGTTTGCAGGGTCAGGCTGTCAACCTGCAAATCTTTCAAATCATCCCTGTTATCAGAAAAGAAGGTCACCCGTGCAAAACGCCTTGCAATATCAGGATCGGTCGAACAAAAACTGCTGGTTAAAAAGGTGCCAAGTTCCGGCCTTTCGGCGTTGCCCATAATAGCAGGCGCTAATGAACTGGACCAGCCAAGGTAATTGCTGTCCATAAACTCAAAAAGATTTTCCAGATCCTTGCGTTCAAAACCGCCAGTATACCCTTCATCATTAATATATCGGGGAGAAGGCCCAATCATAATCAGTTTTGAAAAAAGACCTGGTTGTTTATTGGCAGCCAGCACTCCTATCATACTGCTCACGGAATGGCCAACAAAAATGGCATTTGTAATATCCAATTCCGCACAAATCTCAATGATATCATCGGCATAACCCTGGAGGGTACTGTATTTAACAGGGTCATACGCAGTCAGATCAGATTTGCCCGCTCCGACATAGTCAAATAGAATAACTTTATAGTCATCGGTAAAGGCATCAGTAATAAATTGCCAGGAATGTTGATCGCAGCCAAAGCCATGCGCAAATAACATGGGTATGGTACCCTTGCCTTTAATACTCACATTGTTCCTTTTTTCAACAAATTGCATAAGCTTCAGATAATTATACCCAATTCGCTTGTAATATACGAAAAACAGGAGCGATCAACTGAATACATTGACAATTGCAACTGGTAAGCGTACCCTATTTCCGGCCAGTTTGAGATTCGGGATTTCTAATATGACCATGTACCAAGTACCGGGCAAAGCCAAAGTAGGGATTTCGACTCTTTTGATACATTTGTATTACTTCATTTGGCATCATCCTTCTCATTTCAACAGGTATGCAGAGTTGTTAATACAGGTCATTCCAAGGGTGTCATCTTTAGGCGCGACCAGTATGGCCCTGATGGTATAAGTTCCTCTGTCATTTGTTACCATTGTTAACCCTATGAACCATAGCATTTCACATAAAAGGTAAAAACAATTTACGGCCCATGTTGACAGGGATTGTAAATGCCTGGGGAAGTGCGCGGACGTTGGGGGTATACAGAAACACAGTAAAAAAACACATTCACCATTTGAAAGTGTTGATCATCATAAACTTTGATAAATCCGGCATTTTCAGGAAGAAATTGAAAATTTCTCCTGTAGATGGAGGCAGTTTTTATTGTTTTTCCGTTCAAGGGAGTGACGCAACGATGCAGACCAAAGAAACAAATGCCGGTCATTAAAAAATATTTTCCCGGTTTTAAAAGGGCTGGTTATTTATTGCTTATTCAAACCTTGTCACAATAATAATCGGTGGCCTGGGTGAACCAAGAATCGCGGTATTTTGAAAGAATGCTGCGCGGTTCGCGTTTACCCGGTTGACCATAGATGCAGGAATGTCCGCTTTCCTGTTATAATACAATAATTGTACATCGATTTCCTGTGTTGCTTTTTTACTCTTGTCACTCAGGCTATAAACAACCGGTACCGCTACTGCAGTACCATCAGCCGGACTGGCTCCGAAAGCACCAGCGGCAAGGGTCGCTTTTAAATTGATAATACCGCTGATGGTACGGACCCTGACATTTTGCTTATTGGCTTTGCCTTTATTGCCATGTTTGTCTGTACCATCAAAAATACATTTGTCATTACCATCTCCATGGCCACTAGTGCCGGGGTAGTCATTGTCGTCGCTGGCATCGCAGACTACAGGCGTTGATGCGTTGGCGTTATAATATGGAACAGCCAGCGTGTCATTGCGACTGAGTATATAGATACTGTCGACATACGTTATACCTGCCAGTATAAGGTTACTGACGCAGGTGTCGGTGGTGCTCTGTTTAATAAAACCGATGATATAACGCATCCCTGTTTCACTTGCAGAAAAATTGATTGCGCCACTGGCTGAATCAATCACAAGACCCTCCGGCCAGGAAAGAAATTTTCCTTTGCCAAGTGCTGTTCTGTTGACCGGGGAAACGATGTAGTCGGTTTTGACTGGCTGTAAATAAAGGATGCTGTCCCCGTAATCCGGGGCATTGGCGCATTGGTAATTGAGCCAGAGCGGTGCTGTTGAAATAATGGATTCACTGGCTGTGACCATTATCGGATCGTTTGATTTACGGCATGAAAGGCAAGTTAAAATAAGCAGGATGGCTGCAAAGAAAAATAATACGGATAACTTTTTCATGGGGGTACGGGTTCGGGTAAAACGTATGACTAATGTACTACCGGTCCTATCAAAATGCAATTATTTTTATTTTTATCTTTTTTAATCACACCTAAGGATGTCAAAGTGTGGATTTTTTTTCACATAGTTGATTTATGAGTCATCTCTTTGCAAAAAGATTATTTGAAAGTAGCGGGTTTAAAAAGCAAAAAAGTATCTCATACAGTGGAATATGTACAAAATAGCACCGGACATTACGCCGACCCCTGCCCGAATCAGCTGATTGTCCGAATTTAGTCCGGAGAATCGATTTTACAGGTACCAGAATCGTACAACAATTCAAAAAAGGCAGCCGCCAAATATGTATCGGTTTCAAACAACTACAACACTTTGCTGGTAGCTTGCAAAGGACAACTGCTCATCACTTCAATTGTCTCAATACGTTCGCAATAACATTACTTATAAATCTTTAATCACTAAAAAACTATATACCCTAAAAATCTTTTATTTCTGCGCTTACTATTAGTACGCATCTGCGGGGACCAGAAATAAAGGATGACTACCTGCGGCTTTTCAACTCAATATCCTTTAAAAACAAAAAAAAGCAAACATGCAGTATTCCAAGCATTACGTTATACTATTATTGATCTATTAGATTTTTGACTTGCAGTTTGCTTAGATTTATAAATGTTTATAATTGGATGATAGTAATTGTTACGCTTTAATAATAATCAATGAAAATGAAACTAGTCAGTTCCACTTTAATAATATTGACGATCATTGCCGGCCTGTTCTTCAATGGCTGTGCCGGCAAACCACAGGCTGTTCAACTTCGGCTACAGTCTTCTCCCTGGCATTTTTCAGAAAGGCCTGCACTGAGTGCTCTTTTGCCGCAAAAAACGAAAGCAACTTTTTCAGTGCCGTTTGACAGCAGCAGTTTTACAATCAAAATGCGGGTCTCTCTAAATGCGGAAAACTCCACTATGAATCTTCTTAACATTGCAGGGGTGCTGAAGGTGACTACTTTTCAACATGATGCGAAGGATCGCAAACATCAAAACTATCCCGCTTATCCAATGCGTGATGGTTCTATTCCGGTATTGGAAGCTGCTCTTCAGCTTTATCCGCCTTTGGAACCTAAAGGCGCACGTGACATGCCCATAGGCATTCCCTTAGCAATGTTGAAAAAACCCGAAGGAGAACATGAGGTCGTGCTTCATTTCTCCGGTGTTCGATGGACCTTATATGTCGACAATGAGCTTTTGGACAACGACTTCGCCATAGGCTACCCAAAATGGGGAGCGCAAAGCACTTGGGAGATAAATCCTTCACTTGTTTCTAATGCCGAAATTTTCTTCCCGGGAATTGAACCGCAAAAAGTGGCATTAAAGAAACCCCGCATTTCAAATGAGATCCAGTATTGGACGCCTCAAGGGCATAACACTTGGGTAGGCGATGTTGCTACTTTTTATCATCAGGGACGTTATCATATATTTTATTTGTTTGATCGGCGGGGTCATGGCAGTAAATTTGGAAAAGGAGGGCATTACTTCGAGCACATCTCAACAACAGACTTTAAAACATGGACCGAACACGATGCCGCGACTCCTATAGAGGCACAATGGGAAACAATTGGGACTGGTACACCTTTTATCTTCGACAATAAACTTTGTCTCAGTTACGGCCTGCATACTACACGAATCTATTCTAAGGAACAAACCTTGTTGCCCTTACAATGGGATTACTACAATAAACACGGCGTTACGGGCTCCTTCTGTTACGACACCATTCCAGGCTATCCAGCGGGTTCTACTTACGCTATCAGTGAGGATGGCATCAGTAATTTCAAGAAAACCAAAATCTTATTCCATCCTTGTGAAAACCCAAGTATTTATACCACCCCCGAAGGACACTTACGCATGTTAGCGAACTATGGAGCGAAAGGAACCTGGGAATCGAAATCTATCAATGGAGGTTGGCGTTCTATCAATCCGAATTTCCCTCCGGGAGGTGATTGCACATTCTTCTTCCGCTGGGGAAATTACGATTATGTTATCGGTGGCTTTACTGGCTTTTGGTCAAAGCCAGCCAATGCACCGGAAGATAAATTTGTAGATGGCGTTCAAACAGGCGTAGACTTTTACAATGGAATGAATGTGCCTGCGGTGACAGAAATAAAAGATGGCCGTTTCTTATTGGCGGGCTGGATTCCTATGGCCGGCTGGGGCGGATCACTGACTATTCATGAAATGGTACAATTTCCTGACGGCAGAATTGGAACAAAATGGATGAAGGAAATAATTCCTGCGACCCAAAGAGAAAGATCATTAGCTAAAGAAATTAAAAAGACCTCCACTTTTGCCACAGGATCTTCCTCTTTCCTGCTAACATTTGATGTAGAACCGGGAGCCGGTTTGACTGGCAAACTTGGAGCACTTTTTCTAGGTGCAGACGGTGAAAACCATGCTTGTGAAGTCCAGATCAGCCCAAAAGCTAAAAAAGCACAATTTGGAAAAGGACAACTTCAGAATTTCTCAGACACGGAAAAATCATTACGGGAGGGTGGTTCTCCAAGCAGTGCCAGAAATTACGCTATTGAAGGTTTAGGTGTTACCGATAAGCCGTTTACTGTACGCATCATTGTGAAATATGAAGATAAATTTGGCGGTTCACAGATCGACACTGAAATCGCAGGTCAACGAACTATGATCGCTTTTCGACCGGACTTAAAGGTCGAAAAACTCCTATTAAGATCAGAAGAAACCAAGATCAAAAATGTCAAAATAGCGGCGCTAAGAAATTAAAAGTTTTTATTCATTAGCAAACGCTTATAGCGCCATTTTTATCTGCTTCCGATAGTTATCTATTAAGCAACGGCTGTTGGAACAGGTTAAGTTTTTCGGCTTGTTAAGTTAAAATATTGGAGAACCTGTTTTTTTGCACACGTAAATGCTGGAAACCTGCTCCGCCTATATTGTTTAGTATGAAGACCGGTTGCACTTATCACTGATGTAACAAAAATATTCCTGCCAGGCTGGTTATCATGTTTTGATGTTTGTGGAATTAAAATTGGAATACAATCAGACCAGGTTTTCTTTTTAAATAACAGTACGATGTGCAGTTTTGTTTTCTAGCCCTTTATCCAAATGCAAGCTATTCAAGCGCTGCTGCCCAACCACCGTTGCGTGCCATTTTAATCGTTATTTTTTCGCTGGCGTTCACCTGCATAGTTTTTTTCCGGTAATCCATTGCCTGCCTGTTAGCGTTTATACCATCCTCAAAGTAAGTCATGGTATAGGTTTTTCCTTTTTCTAAAAAGTCAAAGTTTAGTTCTACCTCCCTCATGTTTTCTTTACTGTTTGTTATACCGCCAATGAACCATTTATCACCTTTGCGTTTGGCAACTACAGCTAACTCGCCAACGTTGGCAGCCAGTGCTTTGGTTTCGTCCCAGGTAGTTGGTACGCTGGTAATAAACCCGGTACAATCCGGGTTACGATAATAAAGGGTAGGGTTATCTGCCAGCATTTGTACACCGCTTTCAAAAACAACATATAGAGCAAGCTGGTAAACCCTGGTGCCTTTTGCTGCGGCGTTTGGCCTTGTTGCGTTGTAAACTTCAGGCTGCATGTTTATCATTGCGCCAGGTGTAAAATCCATAGGGCCAACGGCATTGCGCATAAACGGAAGATAGATGCTATTGTCCGGAAAGCAGCCACCCATTTGTTCCAACCCCCTTACACCTTCATACGAGATCAGGTTTGGATATTTATACTCTAAACCTGCGGGCTTAAATGCGCCATGAAAATCAACAAATATCTGGTACCTGGCGGCCTCTTTTACTACGTCTTCATAATAGTTAACCATCCATTGATCAGTGCGCTCCATAAAGTCTATCTTAACGCCCTTTACACCCCATTCATGAAAAGTCTTAAACACATCCATATTTTTATGTACGGTTAACCAGGTTAGCCATAAAATAATATCCACGTTTTTAGTTTTACCATAACGAATCAATTCCTTCACATCAACTTTAGGGTTTGGTGTGTAAGGGTCGGTAGTACTTTTAGCCCAGCCTTCATCCATCACAATATATTTGATACCGTATTTTGAAGCGAAATCTATGTAATATTTATAGGTATCCAGGTTATAGCCCGATACAAAATTTACGTCAGGCCCGTAAGGGGCAGCGTCGTTCCACCACTCCCAGCTCGCCTGTCCGGGCTTGATCCATGACGGATCTGCAATCACACTTTTTGCTGCCAGTTTCAAGGTCATGGTATTTTCCAGGAGCTGCTTGTCATCTTTGGTGATTACAAAATAACGCCAGGGGAAATTTCTGGTTCCGCTGGTTTTAGCGATATAGTCTGCTGATTTTAAAATTTTTTGGCTGCGGTCTCCATCCGGTCCAAACTCAAGCGGCGTTTTTGGAAAGATGCCCTCAGCGCCATTAGTTCCGGTGCCCCTAAGGAACATGCCTGGGTAATCAGATAGGTCAGACTCACTGATTAATATTTTATATTGTTTTTTAGTGTCAATTAAAGCCGGCAGGTTAGCCATTTTATCGGTCTGTTTCCAGGCAACTGATTCTATGTGCTGGTAAAGCTCTTCGTAAGCGCTTTTAAATCCGTTGTTCTGCTGTAAATGCAATGAATAAGTGTCTGGGAAGTTAATAGAAAAGTCCTCATTCATTACCTCTATATCACCTTTTTTACTGGTGATAAAACGATAGGCGATGCCATCATCAAAAGCGCGAAACTCCACTGCATAATTTCCTTTAAAGGTTAGTAACAGATCGTTGTAGTTGCTTTTAACGGTAGAGAATTTTATCGGGACATAGGGTTTTATAATTTCTTCGCCTTTGGTTTTTTTTACCGATATCACTTTAGGATTTTCACCAAGTACTTCATTTGTCAGGGTCAGCGCTAAATGATTTTTGGTTAACATTTCCTGACCATTCCCGGCTATATTGTAATATATTCTATCGCCCAGGCTGATGGATACTTTTAGCTCGCCATCAGGAGACATCAGATCAATCGGTTTGCCCTGGGCATGCATCTGGGTTGACATTCCTATAAACAGGAGGAAACAACCTGCTAGTTTGTTTATTGAATTCATGATTTTTATTGTGATTGAATGTAAAATATTTTAAGTGGTGCTTTGTTGTTATTGTTTGTAGCGTTATTTCAGAAAAATTTCAGAAGCATTATAGCTGAACACCTTCTTTTTACTTTCAGGTTCAACGGGATCAATAACCGGTCAATGAATGGCAATTAGAAATGCGCAGGTCCTTGCTGATCCAAAGCGTATCATATATCGTCTGATATCCATTTTAATGTTATCGATGGTAGCTTTATAACAGTTGCAAAAAACAGAAACATCTGCCATGTGCAATGGTAAAATTAATGTTCAGACTGGCCCGGAATTTCAGGTATTCCCGGATCGTCCAATATCTGCACTGCAGTAGCGTCGCCAATATTTTTCCAGTCTTGCAGCACCCAAACTACCTTCTTGTCCCTGGTAACTTCGATAAGCTGCGGGCCTTTGCCTGCCTGGCCGCGCGACGTAAAAATAGTATTGCCGTTGACCAGCCGGGTACAGGTTTGGGGTGCAGAAGTAAATTGGTATTCAGCAGGCAAATCAGTTTTGCAATTAAACTCCCATACCGTTTCACCCTTGCTGTTAACTTCGCGGGTTAGGTTTTCCGTCTCGTCGGTTATCAACGTGTTGCCGTTTTTTAATCTTATGGCGGCCCATGGCTTCGTGCTTTTGTAACTCCAAATTTCTTTGAAATCCTTATCATATTCCACAACGCGACCTAAATTAAGCAAAGAAACAAGGTAAGTTCCCTGTGCTGTAACACGGGCACGCCTAAGCTGCGGATGAATATCATTGGGGTTTGCCGGCTGAATATAAGGAAGTTCATGTTCCACTTCTACTTTCCCTGTTTTGATGTTTACAACAAACAATTTGGGTGGCAGGCCACTTACCACAAACATAACTTTGTCTAATCCTATTGGCTGGCAGGCATGTACTTCTGTATGCTCAGCACCTTTAGAGTTGTTACAATCGTAGCGCCATAGCACTTTTTTGCCGGGCGTAATTAATGCAACGTATTGCATGCGGGTAAACAGGATGTTTCCGTTTGACAGCATCCATATATCATCATATTCAGGGCCTTTGCCGGTAGAATAGCTCCAGATAGTTTTGCCATTCTTAACCAGGAACATTTTGTTGCAATTCTCCCCAACATAAAGCATAGGGTGTTGTGCCAGGCCATTTCCCGGGAGGTTGCCCGGCATTACAGCATTAGAATTACCGAATGAAGCAAACTCTTCCTGAGGAGCCATAGCAGGAACAGTAGGCGCTGTGAAGAGGTCAAGCACATTCATGCATGGTGTTGCTGTAGTAGCTAATTTTTTAGAAACCCACTTGGTTTTGGTTTTCTTTTGTGCAAAAAGGACACTTGAATAAGCCGTCAAAAATAGAATAAGAAGAAAACTTTTTTTGATGATTTTCATATTTAATAAATTAATTTAAGGTTATCTATTTTAAGTGCATTTGTAATATAGCTGTAAGGTTTATTTATCATAACTTTCTATAATCTTATGCCATATACTGTTTAAAAAATTCTTCTTTTGAAGCAAAAAAAATAACCAGATACCGTTTGTAAGTCTTTTCGATCAAAAGCCTGGTTAAATTTTAATTTTGCAGAAATTCGCCAGCGAATTAATTTGTTCACATTTCCTTCTCTTACGGGCAGCGTACTTCCTGCCAAAGCTTTCAGCAACGGTATTTTGAATTTATAAAAAAATGTGCGGGCAGTAACTGATTCATTATAACGGTCGTTGAGTTCTTGTATTTTAAAGCAGTAACTATAATCTCTATTTTTTAAGTGAATTTTCTTTCCATTTTTAAAATGTAAACTGCTTGCGAATGAATCGTGCTCAAATTGATATTATTTAAATTACGATGTCACTCTGTGCCGGATACATCACCATTTTATAGACGAGGCTGAATTGCCTGAAACTTACTAAAAGGCTGTAGCGAAATTGCCTGGTACGCAAGGGATAATACCAGCAAGAGCATACGCGGGGCACAAGCAATTCGCTCCCCAATGTTAACCCGAAGAACATTAAAAAAAATATTTTTTATTTTGGGGGTAGGGGCCCACTTATGTGACAACCTGAATAAAAGATGCAAAGACGATCATTTATTCAGCATACAGGATTGCTGGGTGCAGGCATGCTTATGAACAGGGCCGCTGTGTTTGCCGGGGCAAATACGCCAGCGTTTCCCATAGTAAGGGTTGCAACTGCATCGAGGAATTTCCAAAGCAAAGCCATAGAAAAGGCCATTGCCGAATTTAAGGTCAATGTAAAGCAGCCAGAGCTTGCATGGCTGTTTGAAAACTGTTTTCCCAATACCATCGATACAACGGTTTTTCATACCATAAAAGAAGGTGTTCCGGATACCTATGTAATTACCGGGGATATTGACGCTATGTGGTTGCGCGACAGCAGTGCACAAGTTTTTCCCTATCTCCATTTCATTAAACAGGAAGCAGCTTTGCAGGACCTTGTGGCAGGTGTTATCAACCGGCAAAAAACCTGCATTGAAAGAGACCCTTATGCCAATGCATTTTATAACGATGAGAAAAAAGTGGGTGAATGGGCAAAAGACAGGACCGACATGAAGCCCGGCGTACATGAAAGAAAATGGGAAATAGATTCTTTGTGCTACCCCATCAGGCTGGCCTATCATTACTGGAAAATTGCCGGTGATACAAAACCATTTGACGAACGCTGGCAAAATAATATTAAAACTACGCTGCAGGTATTTCGTGATCAGCAAAGAAAAGAAAACCGCGGTTCGTACAAATTTCAAAGAACAACCCCATTTGCCACCGATACGCTGCCCATGGATGGATATGGTTACCCCGTGAAACCAGTAGGGCTGATATGTTCTGCTTTCAGGCCCAGTGATGATGCTACAGTATATTCATTTCTGATACCTTCTAACTTTTTTGCAGTTACCAGTTTGCGGCAGGCAGCCGAAATGATGATTGCAATTGCAAAAGACCAGGCTACTTCAAAACAACTGCTCGCGCTGGCACAGGAAGTGGAAAATGCATTGAAGGAACACGCAGTAATAGATCATAAAGTATTTGGAAAAGTGTATGCGTATGAAGTAAATGGTTTTGGCAGCTATAACCTGATGGACGACGCAAATGTGCCCAGTTTACTGGGCATGCCTTACCTGGGTGTTGTAAAAAATAATGATCCCATTTATATAAATACACGCAAACTGGTTCTTTCCGGTTATAACCCATTCTTCTTCAAAGGAAAGGCGGGTGAAGGAATTGGCGGCCCGCATGTGGGGCAGGACATGATTTGGCCCATGAGTATTATTATGCGTGCACTGACAAGCCATGACAGTACAGAGATTAAAAATTGCATCGGGTTGTTAAGTACGACCCATGCTGAAACTGGATTTATGCATGAGTCGTTTCACAAAGATGATCCTGCCAGGTTCAGCCGCAAATGGTTTGCCTGGGCAAATACACTTTTTGGAGAATTATTATGGAAAACCTATAAAGAAAAACCGCAGCTGCTGGTGTAATGGCTGACGACCTTTTGTAAAAAACCTGGCTTATTAAATGCTTAATGGGCCGGGTTTTTTGTTTGTGGGGTGACAGAAAAAATGATGGTGATAAATATCCCGGGAAAAAAATGTTTCTGCAAGAATAGAGGTAAGCATGTGTTAAGGTGACAGGTAATTAAGAGAGCATTAATTTTTTGAGCAGCCCCGGGGGGTTGACCAGGGTTATTGCTTCATAAAAAATCACAACCAAATCAACTTGCGTATGAAAATGTACAAACTGCAAACTGACCTGTTTCTCAAATCCTTGCTGGGGAAAATAGCATTCTCCGGTAAGATAGCAGGACTGCTAATTATCTTCAATTTGGCTGCGGCAACTTTTGTTTTTGCCGGTGCAAATCGTAATCATGGTCTTACAAAAGGCCAGCAACTGCTGGTTCCTGTCACCGGGCGGGTAATAGACGATAATAATAACCCGCTCAGTGGCGTAACTGTGCAGGTAAAAAATTCCAATGTAACTACCACAACAGATGCAAACGGTAATTTTTCCATTACCGTTCCCGATAAAAAATCTGTGCTGGTTTTTACCTATGTTGGATTTGAAAAATTGGAACTGGTAAACAGCAATAACCTTGTTGTTCACCTGAAAGTTACCAATGGCAGCCTGGGAGAAGTGGTGGTAGTAGGATATGGCACACAAAAAAGAATTTCTGTAACCGGCGCTGTAGACAGGGTAAGCAGCGCTTTAATAGAAGACAGGCCTGTGGCAAATATAACGCAGGCATTACAGGGAACATCTCCCGGGCTTGTAATTCAGCAAAGAACATTTCAGCCTGTTTCGGGCGCGTTGAATATCAATATAAGAGGCCTGGGAACCACTAACAACAATGATCCACTGGTAGTGATTGATGGGATCATTGGCGGAGATCTGAATCTTATCAATCCAAACGATATTGACAATGTATCAATATTAAAAGATGCAGGTTCTGCCGCCATCTATGGTTCGCGGTCGGCCAACGGCGTTATACTTATTACCACCAAAAAAGGCAAAAAGAATTCAAAACCAACCATCAGCTACAGTGGCAGCTATGGTATACAGACTCCCCGTTACACCTTTAAGCAAGTACATGGTTGGGAAAATGCAATGTATAAAAATATATCTCTCGCCAATTCCGGTAAACCAGCTCAGTACACTGATGCTGATATTGCCGCATTCAAACAACAGGGGGATGGTGACTGGCGGTTGGAAACAATCATACAGCACGCTCCTCAACAAGCGCATAATATAACGGTGAGTGGTGGCTCAGCCAACAGCACCTATCTTTTGTCGGCTGGTTATTTTGATCAGTCCAACATGCTTATCGGCCCGGGTTACGGGGCGAAAAGATATAATGTGCGTTTGAACCAATCCACCACTTACAATAAATTTACGCTCACGTCTATCTTCAGTTATGTAAAAGGAGTGTACAAAGAACCGTCGGCAGGTACTGAAGGTTTAGTTGGTGACGCTACACGCTCACCGCTCATTTATAGCTTTAACAATGCGCAGGGTAACTATGTAATCAATCCGGTGGTAAACAGTAACTCAAAGGCAATTTTAGAGAAAGGCGGTTATACAAGGAGCAATAATGATGAAATAAGGGGAAATTTTACGGGCGAGTATGTTTTTACGCCCGCTTTTAAAGTCAGGGCTGTATTAGGCGGCACCCTTGTAGCAAACACACAATTTCAAAGACAAATTAACCTGGTGTATGCCAATGGTGGAAGTTATGGGGGTGATAGACAGGTTTATGACAGAAACACTAAATCACTCTTTACAAACACGCAACTGATCGCAGAATACAATAAAACGTTTAGCAAGAAGCACGATTTGAATATTCTCATCGGCGCAACCAATGAATCTTTCAAATCTGAGGGCAATGGCGCACAAAAGCGTGGAACAGATTCTTTGCTAGGAATACCTACAACAGGAACAATATTGTCTACCGGAACAACTGACGGCACCTACAACTCAAATACAAACACCAGCGAAACAAGTCTTAATTCTCTTCTGGGAAGAGTGGGTTATTCTTACGAAAGCAAATATTTCATCGAAGGTAATTTCAGGTATGATGGATCTTCAAACTTCAAATCAGGCAGACGCTGGGGATTTTTTCCTTCTATTGGTGCGAAATGGCGCCTTACTGAAGAAAGATTTTTGGATAACTACCGGGCGAAAGTTGGGGACCTGATGATCAGGGGAACATATGGATTACTGGGAAGCCAGGGTGTTAACCCTTATCAATATATTACCTCATACAGTACCAATGGTAATGCCTATGGTTATGGCGGTTCGGGGGTAAGCGGTGCCACTATCAACCTTGCTAATCCAAGCCTGTCCTGGGAAAAAGCAGCCAGTTATAATCTTGGATTGGATGCTACCTTCCTGCAGCGCAAACTGAATTTCACTTTTGAATATTATCACAAAATTACAAGCGATATCCTGCAAAACAGGGAAGACGTTCCTGCATTGTTTGGACAAGGCCTGCCCACATTTAATGTTTCAAAGCAGATGAGCAAAGGATGGGAAGCTACTCTTAGTTATGATTTGAAGGGAAGATCATTATCTCAAAGTTTTGCATTTAACATTGCGGATAATCAAAATGAGCTTCGCGAGTTAAGCGGTTCTGTTAAGGAATATGAATTTAAAAGAGAAGAATTCTGGTTTGTACGCCGGGTCGGTCTTCCCATTACTGTCTACAGGGGATATAGAACAAATGGTTTGTACCAGACCGCAGACGAATTAATAAAGTATCCTAAGATTGCGGGCCTGTCACCGGGACTGGGGGATCTGAAATATGTTGATCAAAATAGTGATGGTATTATTGATTCAAAAGACAGGGTAATTTTAGGAAATCCATTCCCCCGGTACACATTTGGTTTTACGTACAACGTAGCGTACAAAGGATTTGATATGTCGCTATTAATACAGGGTGTCGGCAAAAGAGATGCACTGATAAGGGGAGAGTTGTTAGAGGCGTACCACTATGGTTACAGCGGCACTTTGTATGAACATCAGAAAGATTTCTGGACACCAACCAATACAGGTGCCAAATATCCCCGCATCGCCGAAAACGGAAGCGCTTCAAACAGTAATAACTACAAGATTGGCTCAGATATTTATTTGTTTAATGCAGCTTATGCAAGGCTTAAAAATATTTCGTTGGGATATTCATTGCCTGCATCCCTACTTGCAAAAATTCATATGCAAAAAGTACGGTTGTACATCAATGCGCAAAACCTGCTTACCGTGTCAAAACAAAAGATTATTGATCCGGAACAAAGCGAATTTAACAATAGGGTAGATATTAACTCTGGAGCTAACAGTGCCAGATCTTATCCAACACCGGTTTATTACGGCTTTGGTCTGGACATTTCTTTTTAATAATCAAAAATCTAATAATATGCTTGTAAAGCGTTTATATAAAACAAGTTTTTTACTTCTGTTGTTATTAACTGTATTCAGTTGCAAAAAGCTCAATGTAACACCTACCGACAGATATACAGAAGATAATTTCTGGCAGGTAAATGGGAACGTTAATAATGCGCTCAACACAGTTTATAACCGTGTGTTTACCAGCCAACGTTTCTTTTTCAATGAATCTCTTAGTGACAATGCTTATGCACAACTGGACGTAAACGTTGGTACACCATCGGCAATTGCAAGTGGCAGTGATGGTTTGTTTGCAGCCGATCTGAAACGGATATTGGATGATTGGACTTATTATTACCAGGGAATTTATTCAGCCAATCTTTTGCTTGATAATATTGACAGGAACACATCATTGGCAGCAACTCTTAAAGACAGGATGAAAGCAGAAGCTAGATTTATCCGGGCTTTTCATTATTTCAGGCTAATGACCTGGTTTGGCGATGTGCCATTAATTACAAAGGCGTGGAGTGTAAATGAAGTGGAATCTTCCAGGGTAATTAAAAGAACACCTAAGGCTGATATGCTTGCGTTTATTCTTACTGAACTGGATGCAGCCACTGCCGGATTGCCGAAGAAAGAAGCCTACGGCGCCGCCGACCAGGGCCGTGCTACAAAAGCTGCTGCCAAAGCGTTAAAAGCACGGGTATTATTATACCAGGGAAACAGAATGGCAGAAGTTGCGGCACTATGTGAAGATCTGATGAATAACCAGGCGAACAACGGCGTCTATAACACTTTACAAACTAGCTACGCTTCTATTTTTTCACCCACCAATGAATACAATTCAGAAGTCATTTTTGATTTATCTTATATTCCGAATGTACGTACTTATGATGAGCCCAGCCGGTTTATACCAATATCAGCTGCATCCAATGTATCTAATAATGAAAACTATAACGCACCTACACAAGAGTTGGTTGATAGCTATATTACAGCAAGCGGAAAAGCAATCAATGAAACAGGTTCCGGTTACGATGAAAATAACCCTTACATAAACAGGGATCCGCGTTTTGCTGCTACCATTGTATATGACAAAGCGGTTTGGACAAACACCGATGGCAGTACACAAACGATTTATATTAAACCGGGAACAGACCCGAGCCCTTCAAAAACCAATGAATTGGGCAACGGATTGCATACCCCAACCGGCTATTACTGGAAAAAGTATTATGATGCCATTACTGCAGCCATCTCCAGCAAGCAATTCTCAACAAACTTAATTCTACTCCGGTGGAGTGATGTTTTGTTAATGTATGCAGAAGCAAAAAATTCACTTGGTCAATTTAATGCGGGCATTTGGGATCTCACCATTAAGCCAATCCGCGTAAGGGCAGGCTTTACAGATCTGCTGGCATTAAATTTCCCAGGCAATACAGCTGTAAGCATAACTGATCAGATAAGAAATGAAAGACGCGCTGAATTTGCTCTTGAATCATTGCGGATAGATGACATAAGAAGATGGAAAATAGCTGAGACAGTAATGAACGGCTGGGTACATGGTGCAAAATGGGGTACTGCGGGCGTTGACAATGGTTACCTCCGGGTTACACAACGGGTATGGAATCCTGCTAAGCATTACCTGTGGCCGGTTCCTTCTTCAGAGATACAAAAGAATTCAAATCTTTTGCCCCAAAACCCCAACTGGTAATAAAGAGCAGGCAATTTCGAAGCTAATGAATACACTTTAATAAAAGAGTAGTTAGGATCGATAATACTCATGAGTCTAAATATTTTACGTTTTGAATTTCTCATAAGCAACAGTAACGGTCTCCTGTTTCAACAGGAGACTTTTCATTTAGCACAATGTTAATATCAAAAATAGAAGAATCCCGCAAATTAAGTGACAACATATAGTTGCTGTTGTGGTATATTGATTGTAAGCAATGCAAGGGTTAGATCTGCATCAACAAAAGAAATAAAACAAACCGGGAATAGCAATACATTTCTTGCAAAAATTTATCGCTAAAAATGATGGAATGAATCTACAGAAAACATAAAGCATGAATGAAGTAATAGTAGCCGGAGCAGATATTGGTGGTTCGCACATTACGGTAGCCATTATTGATGTTAATACCGGGAAGATAATAAATAGTACCAGACGGCGGAAGGAGATCGATCCTAATAGGCATGCAGAAGCAATTTTTCAATCATGGTCTGCGGTTATAAAAGAAAGCTTTAAAGCAATAAACAGTAAACCTTCCAAAATAGGTATTGCCATGCCCGGTCCTTTTGATTACGTAAATGGTATTTCGTATATCAGGGGCCAGAATAAATACGATGCGTTGTACGGGCTGAATGTAAAAGAGCAGCTGGCAGAAAAATTAGAGATAGCCCACGGCAATATTACCATCTTTAATGATGCTGCCTGCTTCCTGCAGGGAGAAGTGTTTGGCGGCGCGGGCAAAGGGTTTAACCGTATCATAGGCCTTAGTTTGGGCACGGGTTTGGGTTCTGCCTGGTCTATAGATGGAGAAACCGAAGATGCAGATTTGTGGGGTTCTGCATACAGGGAAGGTATTGCAGAAGATTATTTTTCTACCCGGTGGTTTTTGAAACGGTATAAAGAAGTATCAGGAAATGATGTCAGCAACGTAAAAGAGCTGGTGGGTACGGCGAAAGAAGATGGGCTGGTTAAAAAAGTGTTTGATGAGTTTGGTACTAACCTGGCCGGTTTTTTAATTCCTTACATTAATGCAGAACAACTGCAGCTGGTTATACTGGGAGGAAATATTTCACTGGCCTTTGATTTTTTTTCTGCTGCGCTGAAAGCCGGATTGGAGCAGGCAGGTGTCTGTATTGAAACCAGGCCCGCCGCATTGGGAGAAGATGCAGCGTTACTGGGAGCAGCAAACATCCATTATCTTTCTTCTGATAGTTTACATACCAGATAGGGATTCATAAAAAAGCAACAAAGCCCATATGCATACAAAGCCGGCATTTACCGAAACTAAATTCATTGTTACGATCATTTTTGTTACTTCACTTTTTATGCGCTGGGGTATTACCATGGGGATGTATTGAACCGGCATTTTCAAATGTATTGAAAAGTGGCTGGCCCCCGTTTACTGCTTTGCTGATGCTGATTTTTTTTCAGTATTATGTTTCCAACTATTTTCAGTCTTTGATTAAAAAACCGGGTCCGCATTCTTCTTCTTTTATTGTGATGGGTGTTTGTAGGCGGGGCGGTGTTTCCCCCGTTAAGGGGTTGGTTTTTTAGCCAATCATGATGTAGCGCATGCTTATTACCTGCCCATCATATATTATTCAGTAATCTTTTTGCAGCAGGCTGTATAAAATAAAGCTCTAATGCAAGTGCATTAGCAATAGCTTCCTGCTGCGTAATGATAACCTAAGCATAACAAAATTTCAATGAAAGCAGGCTGGGAGATTGCTTATTATTGTACCATTATTTTCTCAGGCTGCACTTGAGATAATATGATTATGCCCATTTATCATCATTTTTTGATTAAAGTCAGCTATTTTGCTTTCTTCTTAGCTGTAATTATTAATTTGCGTGACTATATACAGGGATGTCTAAAGAAGAAATAGAAAATATTATTAAAAGATACCTTGCTGGTATTGCTACACCTGAACAAAAATGCCAGGTAGATAAATGGTATGAAGCATTGGGAGATAAAAAAGAGGATTTATTCTCTCCCGGCTCAGCTGCACTGAATGAAGCAATCGCCAACGAATTTTCCGCACTGCAATTAAAGCTGAATAAGCCCGGTGGTATGAAATAAACATCCCGGTTAGGGCTGTCTTTATTATGCACCATGTTACTGTACGCCCAGTTTTACCAAAATAGTGTTTTAAAGGTTAAAAATCAACTGAATATAACGTTAACGGGTTTAATGGTAGCAAAGATTTTTGCTTTAAAGTGGTTTTTTTCATAAAAGCTAAATTGTTTTAGCTTTTTTTATTTAAATTTAAAATAATTTCTTAATTTAAAGTTTCAAAACCGATTGCATGCTACTTTCTAAATTATTCTACTCACAAGGATTAGATGCCGATTTATTCCTTCTGGTAAAACAAGATGATGTAAAGGCATTTGAGGAGTTATACCGGCGTTATTGGCCTTACCTAGTAAACACTGCTTATAAGAGGTTGAACTCCAAAGAGAAATCGGAAGATATCGTACAGAATATTTTTATTGATATATACCAGCGCAGATCTACCATCAATCTTACCATCTCTCTCAGGGCTTACCTAAGTCAGGCACTTAAATTTAAGATCTTAAACGAATACCGCTCAGATCTTATCACCACTAAATACCAGCAACATGTGTTTGCCAGTTCGGTTTGCAAAAACGATTTTGCAAATCCCCTCGAAATAAAAGAGCTTGAAACAAAAATCAATTCTTTACTTGGTGAATTACCAGAAAAGTGTAAACATGTTTTCCTGCTAAGCCGCAAAGAGCACTTATCCAATAAAGATATATCGGTTACTTTAAATATAACCGTCAGCACCGTTGAAAAGCACATCAGTAAGGCATTAAAAGCGCTGAGAAATGTGCAGGTTGATATGTATCAGTAATCTAGCCTTTATACTCGCAAACAAACCATCATTTCAAAGCAGTCAACCATCATTACCCATACTTTTAACCGGAAAATAATAATTTTTAGCTGCGGTTACTGGCCGTTTGTGTGACATTATACAAATAAAAAAGCTTAATCCGGGTCCTGCTGCAGAATCTGGTAAACACAGAGAAGACCCAGGCGCTAAACGCTGTAAATAATTTGACTGATATGCTAAACAGAAAATGTTTCCTGCTGTTGCTGACTGCAATGATGTTTTCGGGCTTTCTCTCTGCCCAAAAAAAGAACAACGTCAATAACGGCCATTACAGAAAAGAAATGGAATCGCTTCAAACGGCCATTCAAAAAAATCTTTATGACAAGTCTTCCGGCAATTATTTGATTGTGGCAGATTCCAACAAATGGGAAAAGAAAGGAACTTATACACGGCGGTTTACCTATATCTGGGCTTTGTGTGCTTTATATCAGGCGGCCAATGAAATTGAAAAAATTGAACCAGGCGCCAGATTGATGGACCCTTTGCTAACTGTAATGGGCAGGTATTATAACCCGGCTCCGCCCATAGCCGGTTATTCAGATTATATCATGAACCTGCAACCAGGAGAACGTTATTACGACGATAACCAATGGATAGGCATCACTGCGCTGGATGCTTACGCAAGAACAAACAAGAAGTCCATGCTGAATCTGGGCAAATCCATCTATGATTTCATGATGGGTGGCTACGACACTGTTTCTGGCGGCGGTTTATACTGGAAGGAAACATCGAAGAGTTCTAAAAATACCTGCTCAAATGGTCCCGGCGTACTGGTTGCCCTTCAATTGTACCAGGTCACCAATAATAAAAAATATCTTGACACAGCTTTGCTGCTATTCCATTGGGTGAATGAAAAATTACAGGCGCCATCCGGTTTGTATTATGATAATATACGTACCAGTGACGGCAATATCAGTAAACCGGTATTCTCGTACAACACCGGTACCATGCTTGAATCGAATGTTTATTTATACGAATGCACCAAAGATGAAAAATACCTGCAACAGGCAAATGCCATTGCGGACAGTTCACTTACATTTTTTTATGGCAGGGACAAATTCAGGGATGGCTATTGGTTTAACGCCGTATTGCTGAGGGCTTACCAGCACCTGTTGAAGTACAACAAAGACACCAAATACATTACAGGCTTTAAAAAATGTTTGGACAATGCGTTGCTAAACGATAAAAATAAAGAGGCATTGTTTTCCGGAAAAGAAGGAGTGCATAATCTTGTAGAGCAAGGGGGTATGCTGGAAATACTGGCGCGTTTTGCGTGGATGGAAAGCCGTTATAATTTTTAGGCAGCACCAAAACCGTATACCAATAATATGAAACAAATACTGCCATTGTTGTTTTTACTGGCCGGTATAACGCCGGCACATGCACAGCCAGGCGGTAAACGGGTATTGGTGTTTACAAAGGTGACGGGCTATTGTCATGAATCAATCCCTGCTGTTATAAAAGCCATTCAAAAGCTGGGCGTCAAAATAATGAGCGGTGTTCAGTATGCCATAGGCAATAAAGTAAAACTAAATAAATTAACCGGCGTAGTGGGCCGCGGTTTACCGGTCAACTTCAAATCCAATATACCGGGCGATAACCAGATTGTGGGTATTGCCAGTGTTGAAGACGGCACATTTGTAAATGGTAGTTGGGTAGCGGGCCGCCGGTTGAATGGAGACGAAATTTTATCGGGAAAAGGATTGCGGCTGCGCGGCGATTATTACATGATCCAGAAAATAAAGTTGTACAGGTATCATTAATTGCAGCTCCGTCTGCCAGTAAAATAACAGGTATTCGTTTTTTAAAACCAGGAAATACTATGAACAGGCATACAGGAAAATTGAAAGCAATTGTTATTGCAATAGTGATTCTTTGTACAAATACAAATACTGGCATTGCGCAATCATTGTGGAATACCATGAAAGCAGAGAAAGGGGTACTCACACTCTCTGTATGGTTTACTGCGCAGGAAGCAGATAAATACTTGTCTCACACCAGCGGGTTGGATAGTGCTGTAAACTGGTGCAAACAATATGGTGTTACCAAAGTTCATCTTGAAGCGTTCGGAAGGGGCCTGTATGCAAAAAAGGAAACGCTGATAACTGCGAGAGACAGGTTCCTGAAAGAAGGTTTTATTGTTTCCAGTGGCATTACTACTACCCAATTTGGAAAAGATGCTGTTAATGGTGGCGATGGTGCTATTGAATGGACGGGTTCCCAGTGTTATACCAATAAAGGTACCCAGGAAGCATTACAGCGCCTGGTTGAATATACCGCTTCCATGTTTGATGAGATTGTGCTGGACGATTGGTATTTTACGCAGTGCCAGTGCATTGAATGTATAAAGGCCAAAGGTGATTTAACCTGGTCGAAATATTATACTAATCTCATGGGAAAAATGAGCCGCGATCGGGTGGTGGGGCCGGCGCATGCAGTAAATCCAAAGGTAAAAGTGATTATTAAGTTTCCGCAATGGAATGATCAGTTTCACAAGCGTGGTTATGATGTAGTGGCCGAACCTGGAATATTTGATGGCATATGGGCCGGTACTGAAGATCGTAATTTTGAATACGAAAAGAATAACCTTGGTTACGAAATTGGGTACAATGCTTACTTCAATATGCGGTGGCTTGCCACACTGGGTACCGTTGGTGGCGGATGGTTTGATACGGGTGGCAACAGGACGAAAGTAACTACCTATATGGAACAGGCCCGCCATACCGTGCTGGGTGAAGGAAAAGATATGATACTGTGGAGCTATAGCGGCCACCTGGCATCGCCCCCAAAAATAGAAGCATTAAGTAAAGAATTGCCGGGACTAATTAAGCTGGCTAAAATAGTGCAGGGAAAACCGGTAAAGGGTGTGCAATTGCTAAAGCCGGGCAACAGTGATCCCTTTGAGGAAGAATGGATATGCAGTTTCATTGGCAACCTGGGAATCCCGTTTGTGCCTGCCAGTGAGGTTGATGAAAATGCAAGGGCCATTTTTTTCCCGGTGCAGGCGCTGAAGGATACGGACATCGTTGCCAAATTTGGCCGCATCGTAAATAAAGGAATGCCGTTACTGCTTTCAGATGGCTTCGCAAAAAGATTCGCCATTAACATTGCCTACCTCAACAATGCAAATGTGACTGTGCTGCCAGTGAAGGGATCGCCCAAAACGCTGCTGAACCTCACACGCGAACAGATCAAACCTATTCGCGATAAAATGATGGCGCCCCTGCAAATAAAATTTGACGCCCCCAACCGGGTAGAACTATATCTCTTTGGCGACAATGTTTTTGTTGTGGAAAATACCAATGAAGAAGCTGTTGACGTAACACTTGAATTGCCGCGTATTTCAGTGGCCGGCAAAGTCCTGGTGTTGCCCGAAAAAGGAAGGGCAGACCTGGTCAGCAGTGGCAACAATGTTAAAATTCATATTGGTGCAAATACACTTGTTGTTGTTGAGTACAAATAGTTACCGGAGTGTGCGTGTTGGCATTTGCTACAGCAGCTTTGATTTGAAATGGGCAGAAACCGAATTATGCATGGGGCACAGGCAGGTAATAAGCGGTGCAGGTGGGAAGTTGGCCTGTTGCGTAGCAAAAATATAAACAAGACAATTACTATATTATGAATAAGTTACACGTCTTTTATTCTTTACTTTTTACTTTTTCATTTGCCAGCGCACAAAACACGCAAGGCAATTCCCCATTGCCCGGAAAGGGTTTGAAGCAGCATGATTTTTTGTATGCAGGTGAGTGGGATATCCGCAAACCCACAGCGCAGTCAATGTTCCTGGTGCGCGGCGGAAAGTTGGTTTGGCAATATTCTATACCATTGCGTACCGCTACCGGCGCGGTACAGGAGTTTGATGATGCAACCCTGCTTTCAAACGGCAATATTGTATATGCCTGTATGTCGGGTGCCGGCATCATTACACCAGAAAAAAATATCATCTGGCAATACACCTGTGCACCCGGAACCGAAACGCATTCCTGTCAGCCAATTGGGAAAGACAGTGTGTTAATGGTACTGAATGGAACAGTGGGTAAGGTGCTTATTTTTAATACAGCCACCAATAAATTACTGAAAGAGATAGTGATTCCAACCGCAGGTACCGGTTCGCATTACCAGTTCCGGCATGTACGCATAACGCCGGGTAAAAAATCCATCATGGTAGGACTGCTTACAGAAAAAAAAGTGGTGGAGTTTGATTTGGACGGAAAAGAAATATGGTCGGTCAATGCTTCTTCAGCCTGGTCGGCCATCCGCCTGCAAAATGGCAATACGCTAATCTCGGGTGATGGTGAGGGTTATACGCGGGAGGTTAATCCCAAAGGAGAAACGGTTTGGGAGTTTACACGGGCCGACGCACCATTTAAAATAGGTAATACGCAAACTGCCAACCGGCTTATCAATGGCAATACCGTTATCAGCAGCTGGATTGCGGGCAACAACAATACGGAGGAATGGGCAGGAACAGTGCAGGTATTTGAAGTAACGCCGGCAAAAAAAATTGTTTGGGCACTCTCTTCCTGGAAAAAACCTGATTTAGGGCCTGCCACATCTATACAGTTGCTGGATGAACCGGGAAACGCTGATAATGGCGAATTACAGCGTTGATCTAAGTAAAAAGAATTTCTCGTCCTTAATTCAAAAACGTATGATTAAAAATATTGCGATCTTTTTTTTGTTACTGCTGGTACTGAGTAATGCCGCGGCTCAGAAATTACCTGCTGACTATGTAAACCCGTTTTTGGGTACAGCAACCTTATGGGACAGTGCAGACATTGGGTATAAGCCTACTCACAGAACATGGGGTGCAGAAGTGTTCCCCGGTTCATCACTCCCCAATGCCATGGTGCAGTTAACGCCGGTTACCAAGTTCAGGAGTGCTTCAGGTTACCAGTATGAGGATACCGTCATTTACGGATTTGCGCATACCAGTAAAGGTCACTGGAATTTATGCAATATCCCATTGTTGCCGGTTACCGGCAGTTTTGCACCCAACGATTATGCTTCCGGCTATAGCCACAAAAATGAATCGGCCCACCCGGGTTATTACCAGGTATATTTGAAACGCTATGAAATCAATGCTGAATTAACTTCCACATTACGGTGCGCTTATCACAAGTATACCTACAAGGCCGGCCAGCCCGAAACACTGGTAGCAGATCTTGCCATGGCCAATGAAAGAATCCGGAGCTGGAGTATTGTACAAGAGGGCGAAAATGTGTTTAATGGTTTTCAGCAAGGGGGAGAAAAAATGTATTTCTATGCTGTTGCCAATCATAAAATAAAAAGTATTGATTCGCTGCGAAAAGATGCCAAAGTAATATCAGTGGTCAATTTTATTACCGGCCCTGGTCCATTGGAACTAAAGATTGGTTTTTCTTATGTAAGCACTAAAAATGCAAAAGAAAACCTGGACAAGGAAATAGCGGGTAAAAGTTTTTCGCAGGTAAGAAAAGCGGCTACAGATACCTGGCAGGCCTTGTTATCAAAAATAAAAGTAACCGGTGGTACAGAAAGACAAAAAGGATTGTTTTATTCTACTTTGTACCGTTCCTTTTTATGGCCAGCCCTGCGCAGCGATATTAACGGCGACTTTACAGATCAAGGCGGTAAGGTGGTTAACAAAGGATTTAATTATTATACTGAACCCTCTCTATGGGATGATTACCGCAATAAGCTCGTTTTATTGGGTATGCTTTCGCCACAGGTAACCAATGATGTAATAAAATCTTTAATCGATAAAGGCCAGGTTAAGGGATTCATGCCAACGTTTTTTCATGGTGATCATGCCTCGGCGTTTATTGCGGGTTCTTATTTGAGAGGGTTACGGGACTACGATACAAAAACGGCTTACAACCTGCTTTTACGAAACGCTACACTGGAGAACAGGAGCAGGCCGCATATACTGGAATACATAGAGAAGGGCTATGTACCTGAGCAGGATTTGGCTAAGCCGGTTCTTCAAACCGTGGCTAACGCAGGCGTTACCAAAACACTGGAGTATTCGTACGATGATTACGCAGTGGCTTTATTGGCAAAGGAATTAAATGATACAGCCAGCTATCGCATGCTGATGAAACGAACCAGCAATTTCAAAAATGTATTTGACCCGTCCACCGGGCTGATGAGGGGGCGTTTGGCCAATGGTGATTGGGTGAAAAATTTCGATCCTGCTTTTATCTATTATGAGTACATGTACCGCGAGGCAAATGCCTGGCAATCTTCTTTTTTTGCCCCACACGATGTACCGGGGTTGATAAGCCTCTATAACAGTAAAAATGATTTTGAAAAAAAATTAGATGATCTTTTTACCATTCCTTACAAAGGAGATGAAGCCGATAATATTTCTGCGTTCATAGGTCAGTATTGTCACGGAAACCAACCCGATCATAATTATCCTTACCTGTATTACTGGGTTAACAAACCGGAAAAAACACAGTTTTACCTGGATAGCATTATGAACCACTATTACGACATGGGTAAAGATAAGCTTGCCTACGCCGGCATGGATGATGCGGGTGAAATGTCTTCCTGGTATGTGTTTAATGCCATTGGGTTGTATACATTTTCGCCTGCAGATCCCCGCTATATTGTTACCGTGCCCCTTTTCGATAAAGTAGAATTTATGCTGGGTGATAAAACTTTTTCTATTCTTAAAAAGAATGCAGGCAGAAAAATCAGTACGGTTACGTATGACGGCAAAAAGATTGATAATTATTTTATAGCCCATGAGGACCTGAAAAAAGGAAAGCAACTAATTATTAATACTGTAAAATAAGCCGCTGAACGGTCCCTTTTTTTAAAAATTGGCAATGAAAAAAATAATCGTTTGGTCAGCCATGTGTTCGGTTCTTTTGATGGCTGCAGATCTGGCTGCTGAAGAAAAGCCGGTGCATGCATTCCACCAGGCAGGAAAGCCCCGCATCACAAAAGCGTTTTATGGAGAGGTGGCCGGTCAACAAGTTTATGAATATACATTGACAAATAGCCAGGGTATGCAGGTAAAAGTGATCAATTACGGCGGCAGCATTACCGATATTATTACGCCTGATAAAAATGGTGTCATGGCAAGCGTTGTACTGGGGTTTGATTCGCTTAGCGGGTATACCGGGCGTAACAATGCACTGATGGGCGCTGTTGTGGGGCGTGTTGCCAATCGGATTGCCAATAAACGTTTTACGCTGGATGGTAAAGAATATATCCTCACATCTTATATTCATGGTGGGGCACATGGTTTTGATAAGAAAATATGGAACATACAAGAACTACCCGGAAAAAAAGAAGTGGGAGTAAAACTTACCTATTTGAGCAAGGACGGTGAAGAAGGCTATCCTGGTAATTTACAAGTAACCATAACGTATTCCCTCACCAATAAAAATGAACTGAAAATAAATTACTTCGCCGCTACTGACAAGGCAACGCCGGTGGTGCTCACTAACCATACTTATTTTAATCTTTCCGGTAATACGGAGAATAAAGTGCTCAATACAGCATTAAATATTTTGGCAGATCAATACCTCGAAGCACCTGCCGATCCCATCCCCACTGGCAGGATACTGGATGCAAAAGGAACGCCATTTGATTTTACGGCGCCACAAAAAATTGGTAGCCATATTTCAGAAATTAAGGAGGTCAATGGATATGATCTTACATTCAGTTTGCGCAATCAAACAGGCAGGCTGGCCCTGGCTGCCAGCGCCTTTGAACCGGTAAGTGGCAGGGAATTACAGGTATATACCACAGAACCCGGTCTTGTATTTTATACCGGTAATCACCTTAATGAAAGCATAACCGGCAGGGGCGGAAAGTCGTTTACCAAACATGGGGCGTTTTGTATTGAAACGCAGCATTTCCCGGATTCACCCAATCAGCCAGCGTTTCCAAATACCATTTTAAGACCCGGAGAAAAATTTACATCAACCACCATTTATACATTTTTGGTGCGCCCGTAACCAATTGCTTATTCAATAAAAAATAAATTCCTCAAACTGATTGTTGTGGGTATTTCAGAAATAAGCCGCCGGAATTTTTGCTGAGCGCTTCCATGCTTGCATTTTCAGGTGCAGTGCTGCAAAAAGTATGGGGACAGGGTGCCCGCTACGTTATAGCGGAAATGAGGGTTGGAAAAATCCGTGGTATAGAAAGCCGCGGCATTAAAATATTCAAGGAAATTCTTTACGGCGCAAATACGGAAAGGGGAGGTCAACAGGTTTATGCCACCATCGGACCCGGCGCCGTGGACGGGGGCAGGGATGCACTTGCATATGTGCACAGCGCCCCGCAAACTGCGCCGGCAAGTGGTTCGCCGCGTGCTATTGGAAACACGGCGCATGTGGCACCGAAAGAAAATTTTTCAGCCCTGGTTTTGCAGACTCCGGCGATCCGATATGCCTGACATTGTGCATGCATTGAATGGGTTCGTGCAAACATTGTTCAATTTGGCGGTGATCCGGACAGGCTATTAATGGTTTTGTACCTACGGCCGGTAATAGTATACTGCCACAACATCCTTTCCATCCAACGGCATCTGCCATTTCACCGGATATACCTGTACCCATAGGCAGCACCCGCACAGAATGGACGGGGCTGATCACCGATGCAGCACTCTGGCATTTGGATGAAGAAGGAATGCAGGCACGGGTGAAAGAATTAACAGGCGATCAGTCAGCGGATATTATCAAACTGTATCGCAGGATCAATCCCAATGCTATGACTTCCGGTATCTTTTTCCTGGTAGCCAGTGATTATAACTATAATGCACCAACGATGAAAGTGGCGGAACGTCGTGCCGCGCTTGAAAACGGGCCTGTGTATAGTATTATTTCGCCTGGGAAACGCCGGTACAGGGCGGCTTGTTAAAATCGCCGCACAGTAGTGAATGGCTTTTCGCTTTCGACTACGCCCGGTTATGCGCCAATCTAACGGTGGGGGAGCTGAAGCAATTGTGCTGGCTGATAAAGTAAGTGATGCGTGGATTGCATTTGCAAGAACTGGTAACCCCATACCCCTAAGCTGCCGAACTGGCCTGTGTTTAAAATGCCACAATGGGAATAAACAACGAAAGCAGGGTAGTAAACGATCCATTAATGGAACTGCGGATAGCATTGTTCAAGGCCCTGCACCTGGCCTGAAATACAGATATCAATGATATCCTGAACAACCAGCTATCTGGTCAGTTGAATATAAAAATAAGAATAGCGTTGCTTTTATTATACTTCATGGTTACCTTCGCTAAAAGGATTTTTCAGCGTGAAAAAGAAAGCGTTATCCATTATTGATATTGCCAAACAATTGCATCTTTCCCAATCTACCGTTTCTTTTATTCTGAATGGGAAATCAAAAGAAAGAAGGATAAGCGTTGAAACAACACAGAAAGTGCTGAAGTTTATAGAGCAGGTTGGTTACAAACCCAACTTACTGGCAAGAAGTTTCAGAACCGGTAAAACCAATATTATCGGGTTGATGGTAGAAAATATTTCCAATCCATTTTTTGCCCGCCTGGCTGGACTAATTGAAGAGAACGCCTATAAAAACGGCTACAAAATTCTATACTGCAGTACTGAAAACGAACCTGCCAAAGCAAGGGAACTGATGCAGTTATTTAAAGATCGTCATATAGACGGATACATTATCACACCCACCGAAGGTATTAAAGACGATATAGATAAGCTTGTCAATGCCGGCGCACCGGTCATACTTTTTGACCGGTATTTTGAAGGCGGTAACCACGATTATGTCTTGCTTGACAATTTCCAAAGTGCTTACAATGCCGTGCAGCACCTGGTAGACCAGGGATTCCGGGAAATTGGCTTTATTACCATTAATTCTTTGCAATCGCAGATGCAGGATCGTTTGCATGGCTATGAAAAAGCGACAGACAATAACGATTTGAAGCATTATGTAAAAGAGGTAGGTTTCAATATGAGTGATGATAATGTGGTAGAGCATATTGTTGATTTCCTGGCAAGAAAAACAAAACTGGATGCAGTTATTTTTTCTACCAACTACCTGGGGGTAAATGGCCTGAAAGCGATCAAAAAAATGGGGCTTGCTATTCCCAAAGACATTGCCGTTATGTCTTTTGATGACAACGTGGTGTTTGAATTGCATACCCCGACCATTACTGCAATAGAACAACCTATTGAAGCCATGTCGGTACAGCTTATCAATATTTTGCTGGATAAACTGACTTCCAAAAACGTGATCAATCATAAAGTAACGGTGCCGGGAAAACTGGTTATCCGCGAGTCCACTACCCGCGTCGTTTAAAGCATTATTTTACAATTATGGCTAAAACGTTATAGCGAAAAGGGCGGGATGTATCATTTAAATGACTGTAATAGTATTATTGGCAGTCCGCTATTGGTCTGTAAAAGCAATGAAGGGAATTGTAACGGGTAGGGAGCGCACGGTATAATTGCCTATTTTATAAATACCTAAAAATCAATCGAGTACTTGGTTTCAACATCTGGCAAATTACATTGAAAAAAAATGTGTAAAATAAATTGCTAAAACGTTTTTTCTGGCTATTTTTAGCTTTGTCAGCAATTATTAATAACGCATATGCTGGCCAATGATTGGAAGGGGTGCTATTGCTGCTAATTGGTTACCTGATGATTTGTGTACTATTGCGCAAACAGTGGATAAGCTGAGCGATCCAGTTGAGTGTATAAGTCCTTTTTAATGAGCACTGATTCCAAATTCGATCTTTCCCCAGTGGCAATATTTACCCGGCTGTAGCATTGTCCAGGGGTATGAACACCTGGGTTGGCGCAAACTGGTGCCATGGCCGATGGATGGATATATACTTATGATGCACATAAAATATGGATACTGAAACAATAAAACCATTTACGATAAAAGCCATGCTTAAAAAAGAAATTGCAGCCATCTTACTGATTGTTTGTTTTGTTTGCAGCTATACCGGTGCTGCAGCGTTTCAATTGCCAAAAACTGATACAGCATTTGTTCCAAAAGAAATCGAAGATCCTGAAAACATTGGCATCAACAAAGAACCCAGTCATGCCACGCTGATGCCTTACGGTTCGCTGGCCGAAGCATTGAAAGCAAACCGGCATGCATCTTCACTTTGCATCAGCCTGAACGGGCTGTGGAAGTTTAACTGGGTTGACTGGCCGCAAAAACGCCCGCTTGATTTTTATAAACCGGGGTATGATGTATCCGGGTGGAAAGATATTAAAGTACCATCGTGCTGGCAGGTAGAAGGATATGGGACGCCGTACTACAGCAACTTCAATTATATTTTCCAGAAAGATTTTCCCAGGGTAATGAGTACGCCGCCGGAAAAATTTACAGCCTACAAGGAGAGAAACCCAGTGGGCAGTTACCGCCGCGATTTTACGCTGCCTTCTACATGGAACGGCCGCCGGATCTTTATCACTTTTGATGGCGTGGATGCCGGATTCTTTATATGGGTAAATGGAAAAAAAGTTGGTTACAGTGTAAACAGCCGCAATGCTGCAGAGTTTGATCTTACCAGTTATGTACACCCCGGAAAAAATGTATTGGCTGTGGAAGTGTACCGTTTTACAACCGGCAGTTATCTGGAAGACCAGGACATGTGGCGCCTGAGCGGCATTTTCAGGAATGTAACCTTGTGGAGCAGCCCCCAGGAACATATCCGTGATTATTTTATAAAAACTACGCTGGATCAACAATTCCGCAATGCCGCATTGATTGTGAGCACAAAAATAAAAAACTACAGCACTGTTGCTGTAGAAGCCCGTGAATTGCAGGTAACCCTGTACAACGGTGCTATTGCAGTGCAAGGAGTGGCAGCAAAAAAAGCAGTGCCAGCATTGCAACCCGGTGAAGAAATCAATGTGGAGGTTAGTATACCGGTAAACAACCCGGAAAAATGGACAGCAGAAACTCCGAAATTATATACCACAGTTATTGCACTTGCTGATGGTGCCCGCCATATAGAAACGCTGTCATCGCGTACCGGTTTTCGCCAGCTGGAGATAAAAGGGCGGCTGTTTACCGTAAATGGTGTGGCAATCAAATTAAAAGGTGTTAACCGCCATGAAAACTGGCCAACTGCAGGGCACACAGTTTCAGAAGAACAAATGATCAGGGATATTGTACTGATAAAACAAGCCAACTGCAATCATGTACGTACTTGTCATTATTCCGATGATCCAAGATGGTATGAGTTGTGCGACGAGTATGGTATCTACCTCGTGGCAGAAGCCAACGTCGAGAGCCATGGCGCATGGGATGAATTTAATGAAGAACCAAGGATCAAAGCTGCATTGATAGACAGGAATGTGGCCAATGTAGAAAATTTTAAAAATCATCCATCGGTTATTATATGGTCATTAGGCAATGAGTGCGGCAGTGGTGGTTCCAACTTCCGGGCAATAGTAAAGGTGATCAAAGCACTTGATGCAAGCCGGCCAACACATTACCAGGGTTTTGGCACCGGAGAAAAGAATCCTGCCGATATGGATAGTGAGATGTACACCAACGTTGTGGACCTGGAGAAAAAAGCCAATGACGGCAACCTTAGCAAGCCATTCTATTTGTGTGAGTATGCGCATGCCATGTTTAATTCAATGGGTTCGGTAGATATCTATAATGAACTCTTTGATAAATATCCACAGCTGCTGGGTGGTGCCATCTGGGAATGGCAGGACCAGGGTATCTATAACAATCGCAATCCCAAACATCCTATCACGGCTTTTGGTGGCGGTTTTGGTGAATATCCCAACGACCAGTATTTCATTCACAAAGGCGTGGTATTTTCCGACCGGTCTGAAAAGCCGCATTATCCTGAACTTAAACATGCTTATCAGTGGATCAGCATCAGTGCAAAAGATTTCAACAGTAAAACATTTACAATAAAAAATCGCTATCAGTTCACCAACCTGAAAGGTTTTACAGGTAAATGGACCATCAGTGAAAATGGCAACATCATTGCTTCGGGCAATCTGGCGCAAGCGTCTATTGCAGCAGGCGCTCAAAAAGATATACAGATTCCATATAACGTTCATCCCAAACCTGGCGCTGAATATTTTCTGCGTGTGTCATTTGATGTGACAAAAGATTATAACTGGGCGAAAAAGGGTTTTGAAATAGCGGCACAACAATTTGAACTGCCACTGTCTATACCGGCTGTTTCTGATAAAACCGCAGGAGGGCAATTAATGATGAACGATGCACAGAATATTATTATTGTAAAAGGAACTGACTTTGCACTTGAATTTGATAAAACAAAAGGTAGTTTTTCAAAAATAGAAACAGGTGGAAAAAATATTTTACAACAGGATGGCGGGCCAATGCTTCATTTGTGGCGTGCACCTCATCAGAAAGATGATATGTGGGCTTACCAGGATTGGGAGAAAAATGGTTTAAAAGAAATAGCCTGGGTAGCCGATGAAGTGAAAACCGGAAAACCTTCTCCGGGCATAGCAGAGATTCGTGTGCGTTTAACCGGTACCGGTACACACGACTTTGTTGTTCATCATGAGGTAGTGTATACAATAAGCAGCAAGGGTGTAATAAATGTATGGAACAATGTAAGCTTCAGTGATCCAAAACTGGTACTGGCCAGGCTGGGGGTGCGCATCTTCCTTAACAAAGAACTTGATCAATTTGATTACCTGGGACGCGGTCCCATGGAAAATTATGCAGACCGCAAGCAGGGGTTTGATATTGGCCACTATGCAAGCAGCGTTGCCAAACAATTAACCGGTTATGAAAAACCAATGGAATGCGGCAACCATGAAGATGTGCGCTGGGCAAACCTGCGTTCAAAAACCGGGGCAGGCATTGCTGTTAAGCAGGATAGTTCGTTGCTGCAGATTTCTGCGCTGCCTTACAGCGATGAGGAAATGGACAAGGTGGAATATAAAATAGACATGCCGGAGAGTAAAGGAACAGTTTTATGTATCAGTCATCAAACCCTGGGAGTAGGTTCCAATGGTTGCGGTCCCCGCCCGCTGGAACAATACAGGGTATTTGCTAAACCGGCCAGCTTTAGTTACCAGCTTATTTTGACGCGCTAATGTAATCTGATTTTTTTTTCATATAGCAATAGTAAATGAAAGGCACGGAAGATGTTTCTACATTTTTCACTTTTCATTTGTTATATTTTTGGATAGATCACGGCTATCTGGAAATAGTTATTGGTGAATATTTTATTTTTTCTTTGAATTGTTTTTTTTCTTAAACGCCATCTATTTTTAATTTTTATTCTTCTTGGCATGGACGCTGGTAATTCTATATAGTTAACCCTCAAAAAGTCTGAAACCTTTGCTGGCAGTTTTTATTCTTCCATATTGTATTCAAAAAAAATACTGGCTTTTTGTACGATAGTTACGAAATCTTGCAAAATCATCTTTTCTAATTTGCCTTTTGGTACTTTTTTTATGGAAAAAAAGTACCGCAAAAAAGCCAGTAGAAATTCACCTCATCCGGCTTTTGGCCACCTTCTCCAATGGAGAAGGAAAATGGAAACGTCTCTATTTGCCCGATTTCGACATAGTTCCCTGATTAAGCTTCTGTACTACTGTGACTTCAGCTGCGCCAATCCTACCTTTTGAGGGACGACTATATACAATATCAGTTCCTTTCTGTTATCCGCAATAATATTAAATTGCCGCAATAAGGCATTTAACCCGGGGAAGGACTGTATTTATAATCCGGCAGAATGGTGTCCAAAACATTAATGGAAATTTTAACACTTCTTACGGATGCAAGCATTTCAATACCTATTTTCAAAATCTTCTCAGTGCGAGACCTTGGATTTGGAAAAAAAAGCATCGACTTACCAGGAAGAAAAATATTATACGGGTTGCTTTATGTTGAGGTAAAGGCAAACCTGGTAAAAGACTACGATAATATTTTAATTTCATCAACATGGGCACTCCCCCTGGAATTATCCAAATACACGGTTGAATAAAATATTTACGGGTATTATTAACAGCAGAGATCGATTTATGCAATACCTGCATTTCCTTCTCAATGGGGGAAGCCCGGGAAATACTTTTCCCAGACAAATTTTTAGAAATAATGCATCCGAAAGATATAAAATCTTTGGCTCCAATGTTTGAGGGTAAAGGAAGGGGAGTAGTGAAAAACAAAAACGCGCAAACAGTGCATTTGCGGGGTTTTGAGCCTAACTGAGACTATTTTTGTAGCCCGTAGGGAGCCACGGCCAAAAGTGATATTCAGTTGTTTATATGAAAACCGTAAATAATTTTGATTATTTATTCACAACAATTTTTAGGCTTTTTAAACTGCCATATATTTCTACAACGCAAATGTTAAGCATTTATAAATGGTTTGAATTTAGCCTTTGATATACAACTGTCACAGAGCCTGAAGCAATTGATGACAATTCTACTGATCCAGGTGACCCCAAATTAAATACCGGAGGAAAAGTTTATGCTGCTATTGGAATAATTTAAATTGCCCTCTGTTCATTTCGTTTATAATGATGGAGTTCAGTGTTCGATGGAAGCTAGTCTTCTGGGTTAGGTGAGCCTAAACCTGATCTAAAGTTAAATGGCAGTCCTCCATATTCAATTAAGAATCGATCAAAGAAATAATCGAATACATCAGGCAAGGAAATTTTAAGTTAATGGTAAGCCTGTTAAGGATTTAGACTTTACAACTCCTACATATGCTAATGGTAAAAAGCCGGCCCCTGTTTTACTGACAGCCGTAATGGTATAGTCAATAAGGTTTGTTCCACATCATAAGAGACGCATCGGTGGATAAAAACTATACAGGCTGTTGTAATGGCTCAGGGTAAGGTACACTTTGAGAATACGCGAACCTTTTTACTACAGATGTCAGTAAGACATCATTCCGGCAGTTGTTTTTTGTATAAACTGCCTGCATGAATGCAAAATTTCAATTTGAGATGTAAAGAGTTTGGTCTTAATACTTATTAAGTAAAGGAGTTTGGCCATTGGGGCCGTAGGGTTCATTGGTATAAACGTAATTTGGCAGTCTTGCAAACCCATTTAAAGAATGGACCATCATTTTATCACCGGAAGGCAGCATCACCCCAAAATAAGGTACTGTTCTTCCCCCATATCCGGGTGGCGGATTTGTTTCATTATATCCGGAAAAATAAACCCTTGCGCCTTTCTGCGCGTAAATCACTCCCAGCACTGCACTTGTTGCCTCGGCTGACTCCTGTACAGAAACGCCATTTTTGCTGTAATGGGTAACGGATTTTGCATTGTCAAAAATGATACTGCTAAGATCAGGATAGCCATAGCCTCCTTTCCAGGCAATTCCACGCCAGCTGCCAGCCGCAGAAATACCTGCTGCCGGGAACAAACTCAGTTGAAATGTTTCGGTGCTCACACCTGCATCGATACCTTGAATTTTTTTCTTATCTGTAATGTATAAATATTTGGTAGGGCCGCCGTTAAAACTTGTCGCGATGTCGGTAGTAATTCGCACTCTGGAATCAGGCAGGGTGTCTATCTTTTGGATAGCTCCCGTAATGCTGTCCTTGAATGTTTCTACGCCGTTGGGGAAGAATACAAAAATACCGTACATGGTAAAGGTATTATCTGCATTGAACTTCAACGAACAGGGTGGGCGGTATTGAAATCCGTTACCATCAAGTGTGCCAACCCATTCTGTATTCTTTAAAAAATCCGCAAAAGTAACAGGTGGTGGTTGAATATTAGTGACAGTTTTTTTGCAGCTCACTAAAACGCCTGTTGCCATCATTGCAATTAGGGCAAGGTTGATAAACTTTTTCATTGCTATTTTTTAAGGTAATAAAATTTATTTTATTAGTTTGTTATTGTAAATAGAAATTGATTAGAATTTGCATTTCCTTCTATCCCGTTATCGGCAACATTATCCCGAAGTAATAATGCCCTCCACCCGTATCAGCTCTAAAAGGCGCCGCCGCCATTTTTTTTATTGACTAATATTTTTTACCGCCAGTGTATAAAACAAAAGTATGTGTAACCGGTACTGCTAGGATCCGGTAATAGCTGAACAACCTTTTAACTAGACGAACGACTGGTTTGCACCATGGAAATAGTGCAGAAGAATATAAAAACAGGACATAGAGGGGTCATTCTCTTTTTTTATGTGGGCTTGATATAATAAAATCCGCATGATTTTTAAAAAGAACGGATGGCCTGGGTCCAGTACCCGCTCCCATTTTTATCATAAGTAAAGGCCTCCATATATTTCTTACAGGCGGCGCCCTCTAAACCTAATTCATTCTGCATGTATTGGTGAAAATAACTGACCATTTTGGAATCAATGCCAACGAACTGCAAATGCGGCCTGCATTTTTTTAAGTGACTGAGTGCCGTGCGGTATTTCTTCAGTGTATTTTCTTCCAGCTTTTCAGGAGGGCGGTCAATATAACGCTGTATAAATTCATAAAAAGAATTCCTGTCGCCTTTTCGTGTCATTACTGAAAAGAAAGTCTGGAAAGAAGGTGGTTTATTGAACATATAACTGCGCTTGATGAGATCAATTGCCGTAGTCTTTTTTTCAAGAATCTTATTATTAACCTCGAATGCAAAGGGATGGCTGGATTTTATCCAGTTGTCATCTGCACCGTTCCATTGACTGCGGGTGATTTTCTGCGGCATGGCTATTTTTAAATATTTGGATTCGCGTCTATAGAAGTATGACCACACAGGGTCTGCCACAAATTAATAGCCAAAACCGTAAAACAATCCGTAAAACAAATAAAGGAATCAAACGGGAATTGAAAACATGCTAAAATGACAAAACCCACGCCAGTATTAACTTTGACGTGGGTTTGATGCTTTTTAAGAATTGTTAGTTCTTGCCTTTTGTAGCCCGTAGGGGAATCGAACCCCTATTACCAGAATGAAAATCTGGTGTCCTAACCGGTAGACGAACGGGCCAGTTATTTTTCGGACGGCAAAGATAACGGCCGGGGCAAAGCTTGCCAAAACTTTTTTAGTTGTTATTGCTTTTTTGTTTCCCGTCCCTACAATATACGCTACTTGAACCAGATGGCCTGTAAAAACCATTGTTGTAACATGGCCGGAATAGTTCAAAACTGGGTAAAAACCTGCGTTTTGGAGATCATTTTTAAACAATAAAATGTAAAACAGAATATATTTCAATATTGTACCTTCGTCCACTAAAATTTTTAACTAATTAAATCTAATTGAACAATGAGTACTGTTAAAGTCGCCATTAATGGTTTTGGACGCATAGGCCGGTTGGTATATCGCCAGATTTACAAAATGGAGGGTATCGACGTGGTAGCCATTAATGATTTGACAAGCCCTAAAGTACTGGCTCATCTTTTAAAATATGATAGCGCACAGGGTCGTTTTGACGCTGACGTAAAATCAACAGAAGATTCAATTGTTGTAAACGGAGAGACAGTAAAAATATATGCGCAAAAAGACCCCGCACAAATTCCATGGGGCACACACGGTGTAGATGTGGTAATTGAAAGCACTGGTTTTTTTACAGATAAAGATAAAGCCGCCGCTCACCTGAAAGCAGGCGCTAAAAGAGTCGTTATTTCTGCACCTGCAACGGGCGATCTAAAAACAGTTGTATTCAATGTTAATCATAAGATTCTTGACGGAAGCGAAGCAATTATATCCTGCGCATCATGCACCACCAATTGCCTGGCGCCCATGGCAAAAGTGCTGAATGACACTTACGGTATCACAACGGCTATCATGACTACCATTCACGCTTATACCAACGACCAGAATACGCTTGACGCCCCTCATCCAAAAGGTGATTTGCGCCGTGCACGTGCTGCAGCTGCTAATATCGTTCCCAACTCTACCGGTGCTGCAAAAGCGATAGGTTTGGTTTTGCCTGAACTGAAAGGAAAATTAGATGGCAGCGCACAGCGTGTTCCTACCATTACTGGCTCATTAACAGAACTGGTGAGTATCCTTGGTAAAAAGACAAGCATTGAAGAAATCAACGCAGCTATGAAAGCAGCATCCAATGAAAGCTTTGGTTATACCGAAGATGAAATTGTAAGCTCAGACATAATAGGCACCCATTTTGGTTCTTTGTTCGATGCTACACAGACCAAAGTATTAACAGTAGGAGATACACAAATGGTGAAAACGGTTTCCTGGTACGATAATGAAATGAGTTATGTAAGCCAGTTGGTACGCACTGTTAATTTTTTTGCCGGGTTAATCAGCAAGTAATTTTTCTGTTGCTTATTTTGAATTTTACATTTTGAATTCGTCTGTGAATGCAAAATGTAAAATTCAGAAATTTAATAACTCTTTCTCATGAGTAAATTTTCCAACTACAATTTCAAAGGTCAAAAGGCCTTGGTTCGGGTAGACTTCAACGTTCCATTAGACAAACAAACGGCTGCTATCACTGATGATAACCGCATGCGGGCAACTGTTCCTACCATAAAAAAAATATTGAACGACGGCGGATCTGCTATTTTAATGAGCCATTTGGGAAGACCCAAAGACGGACCAGAAGAAAAATCGTCATTAAAGCATCTGGTGAAGCATTTAAGTGAGTTGCTGGATGGTACTACCGTTTTGTTTGCAAATGATTGTATTGGCGAACAGGCTTACCTGACCGCTAACATGCTCAGGCCCGGAGAAGTATTGCTGCTGGAAAACCTCCGTTTTTATAAGGAAGAAGAAAAAGGTGACGAAGCATTTGCAGAGAAATTAAGCAAACTGGGAGATGTATATGTGAACGATGCATTCGGTACTGCGCACCGCGCGCATGCTTCTACAGCAGTTATTGCTAAATTTTTTCCTGCAGAAAAAAGGATGTTTGGTTTGCTGATGGAGAGTGAAGTGGCAAGTGCTGAAAAGGTAATGCATGAAACAAAAAAACCTTTTGTTGCTATTATTGGCGGCGCAAAAGTGTCTGATAAAATTCTTATAATAGAAAACCTGCTGGAAAGGGCTACTGATATTATTATTGGTGGTGGAATGGCATATACATTCATGAAAGCAGAAGGGGGTAAAATTGGTAATTCACTTTGTGAAGAAGACCGTTTACAAACCGCACTGGATCTTTTAAAGAAAGCAGAAGCAAAAGGTGTATGTATCCACCTTCCTTCAGATTCTATTATTGCAGACAAGTTTGCAGCTGATGCGGATACATCAACCGCGCCGAGCAATAATATACCTGATGGTTGGCTCGGTCTTGATATTGGCCCTTCTGCCTGCGATCAGTTTTCACATGTTATAAAAAGATCAAAGACTATTTTGTGGAACGGGCCAATGGGTGTATTTGAAATGGCAAAGTTTCAGCATGGTACCAAAACAATTGCGGCTGCTGTTGCCGCAGCCACGCAAGGAGGCGCTTTTTCATTGGTAGGCGGCGGAGATTCCGTGGCCGCAGTTAACCAGTTTGGCTTTGCGGAAAAAGTGAGTTATGTATCTACCGGGGGAGGCGCATTATTAGAATATTTTGAAGGAAAAGAATTGCCGGGTATTGCGGCTATAAAAGAGTAACAGATTATTAATTGATAGAATGATAGCTGTTGGTTGTATACCAGCAGCTATTTTTTTTGGCACCATTACCCATTATTGTAAGTTTATTGTATTTGTCCGGCCAGAGTGAGTATCAATCAGCATCCGATAAAACCGGTAATTAAAATGAATATTAAACAGCCCTGAAGGGTGTAATAATTGTATTAACGCATAGCCACCGGAGCAGGTAAAAAATCAGCCGGGTATTGCACTTCTGTTAAAAATAATCCATGGCCGGGTACAGAGAAATCTGCCAGCCTGCAATCTTTTGCCTCAATAATTTTTTTAAATTGATCGATACTGATTTTATTCCTTCCAGCATGAAGCATGGTACCCGTTAACCCCTTTACCATGCCGCGTAAAAAACGATTGGCTTTTACCTGGTAAATAATTTCCTGTTCGTCCCGCTTCCATTCACTTTTTGCTATAGCGCATACAAATGTTTTTACCTGTGTATTGCGTTTGCTGAAAGAAGTAAAATCAGCGTATGTTGTAAGTATGGACGCTGCTTCCTGCATTTTTTCAATATCCAGCATATATGGATAATAATAGGCTTTGTCTGCAAGAAAAGGATTTTTATTCCCGTAAATGTGATAGCTGTAGCTGCGTGCAATGGCATCAAACCTGCAATGGGCTTCAGGGCTGACAGCGTAAATATTTTTTATAACAATATCTTTTGGCAGGATGGCATTCATCTTATACCTGAAGTGATCATCAATGTATCCGTCAAAATCAAAATGAAAAAAATTTTGTAAAGCATGAACGCCGGCATCTGTTCTTGATGACCCCGTCATTGTTACCTCCAGCTTATGCAATATGGCAAATGCTTTTTCTATTGCTTCCTGTACCGTATTGCGCGCATTTTTTTGCACCTGGAAACCGCTGTAGCCCGTTCCTTTATACATTAGTTCCAGAAAATAGCGCTGTGGCATAAGTAAATTAATACAGTATTAATTGCGGAGCATCGCTTTAAAACGGTTGAGGTAATATTCATCTTTAATGAGTTCTCCCAATTTATAAAAATTGCCGCTGTCTGAAACATAAGGATAAACTGCATCAAGCCATTTATATTTTCCCTCGTCAGTTTTGAAAAGTTCACTCAGCGCTTTTGCCTGCCTGGCAAGAAAACATTTTTGTTTAAATACTTTTTTGGCAAGTCCAATCTTTTCTTCGTCTGTAATAACCAGCAGCATTTTTATTCTGAGTTTATCTATATCACCATCCCATGCAATTTCTTTGCAATCAGAATTTAAAAACAAAGGCTG
>JBDSOC010000155.1:0-30431 GCA_039915085.1 Chitinophagaceae bacterium | reverse complement strand
GATTACTTTTTTTGCATGGGCACAACGCTGATAACATCCAGCTAAATCAATTGGCAGCCACTGCTGACAACGCGACAAGAAATTTTTCAATTTTGATGCCAGATGATTACAGTGGTACACTTGCGATTTCGGTAACAGATGCAGACAATGAAATTTATAACGATAATAGTCCTTCAATACACTCGGCTATTTTTCTTTCTGCAGATATTAATTCACCTGTGCATGAGCCGGATTGGTATTTCAGTAAAAAGCCGGGGGCGGACCACGCATTCGATGTTTTATTGATGACATGTAAACCTGCCAGGGCCAATGCACAAACTATATTGGGTGCGCATGAACAAAGAATAAAATATTTGCCGGAAAAATCAATTACGCTAAAAGGACGTGCTTTTGAAATGAACGACGGGGTAAAAATACCAGTGGCAAATGGTTCACTTTTTCTTATTTTAAAAGCAGTCGCGGATTCTGTTTCGATACCCCTGAGTGTTACTACAGACAGTGCAGGTTTTTTTATTATCCCCGATTTATATTTTCATGATACGGCTGCTGTTTTTGTTCAAACCGGTATTAAAACACAAGGGCAGGCCAGTAACAATATTGCAATAACAATTTATAAAAATGTTTTTGATTCTATTGCGGGTAGTAAGTATGTAATTGCACCAACCGTTCTTAATGGCAGGTTATCCAATATAAATGCCGATAGCATGGCAGCAGACAAACAGGCAGGAATGTTGCAAAATGTTACTATTACGGCCAGGGCTAAAACGCACCTGGATAGTGTTCTTGCAAAATATGCAAGCGGTATGTTTGCCAATCCGGGGTCTTGGGCGGCAACACTGGATCTTACCAATGATCCGATTACCGCAAATTCTGATCAGGATGTACTGGGCTGGTTAAATGGGAAAGTGGCTGGGCTTACTTATTCTTTCAGTAATGGTAAACCGCTTATTTACTGGCGTTACTCAAATGTAATAATTGGTTTATCGAATGTGGATCAATTAAAACTGAATGCACCGGCTTTTTTCCTGAATGAAATGCTACTGAGCGCCGGTCCGGACGGATATGATGGCGCGATTGATTTGCTTTCTGGTATCAGGATGGCTGACGTGGCATTGATAAGAGTGTATAAACCTGGAACCATGCCAAACGTACCGGACAATGGTCCGCATGGGAGTGTTGCTATCTGGCTAAAAAAAGAAACAGATATGAATAAGCCCACATCTAAAATTAGTTTTGAAAAATCAACAAAAGCCGGGTACAAGTTAAACCGGCAATTCAGTAATGCGGCCGGTAACGTATCAAACGGAACAACATTGTACTGGAATCCTGCATTGGAAGTAGACCCGGTTACGCACACCGCATCATTTAATTTTACCGATACTACTGCAAAGCGGTTGCAAATTATTGCACAAGGGTTGGATATAAATGGGAAAACAGTCAGATTAAACAAGGTGATTGCCAACACTAATTAATGAGAACTTTGCTTACATGAAAAAACTATTTTTAATCATATTTGTAACTTGCTATTTATGCACTGTCGTCATTGCTCAAACCATTATTACGGGATGTGTTACTGAAGCCGGTACTACAAAGCCTGTAACGGCGGCAACGGTATTTGTAAGCAACTCTTCAGCAGGAACTTTCACCAACGACAAAGGTCTTTTCAATTTAACAAGACCGGCCGCCGGAAAATTTACGCTGGTTGTTTCCTGTATAGGCTACGAGACACTTGTAAAATATTTGCAGGTAGGCACAAACATTAGGGGTATTGTTATTGAATTAACGCGCAAAGCAGCTGATCTGGATGAAGTGATTGTCACTCCCGCAGAGAAAAATGGGTGGATAACCTGGGGTGATTTATTTATTGAGCATTTCATCGGTAACTCATCGTATGGACGAAATTGTAAGATTAAGAACCCAAAGGTTTTAAAATTCAGAAGAAATGAAAGAGATAATTTTCTAACTGTATCCGCAAACGCACCCATTATCATAGAAAACAAATCATTGGGTTATACAATAAGGTATGATTTAAAGGAATTCAAATATTATTTTACTGAAAATACCGTATTTTATTCCGGGTATGCCCTCTTTGAAGAAACCGGTAAAGCGAACGATAAAATGAAGTTAAAATACAAAGAAACCAGGGCAAAAGTATATGCCGTTTCGCTGCTGCATTTTATGCGAAGCCTCTATACAGAAACAACGGAAGCGGAAGGTTTCAGAATTCTGCGAAAAATAAATAAGAAAGTTATTGAAGTAAGGAACGCTAGTGTAATAGCAGAGAACGGATATAGTGGAATTGAAAATTACGATACGATTTATGAAATCAGTAATACAAATACGCAAATAAGGATTGTGGCAAATGAAAACAATCATGCACGTAGCAATATTGATGGCAACTCCACCAATTTCTCTTCCATGAGAAATATCATGTTTTTTAGCAATAAAAATGCGTTACTGAACTTTAGAGATACGCTGCAGGTCGTCTACACCAAAAGTAATCCGCCGTCCGAATACGTTAAATATGCAACTGACGGCCACAACAATAATGTGATTGTTTCAGAAATTTCGCTGATTCAGCCAGGGCCGATCAGTGTTATGCCCAATGGAAGCTTTGAGCCAACCAACCTGGCAATGAATGGTTTTTGGGGCTGGTGGGAAAAAATTTCAATTATGCTGCCATATGATTATCAGCCGGAATAACAGCAAAACTTAATTAATTAAGTTGGTAATAACATTAAAACACCAGCCTGAAACTAAAAAATATTCCGAAGCGTTTTACGCCCTCTGGTGGCAGTGGCCTGGGCAATACACGCCAGACAAAATCAAGACGAAAGACTTTTAAAATATTATCAACACCGGTACCAATTTCCATATATGTTTTACCATCCAGTGAATTAAAAGTATAGCCCGGTTTGGTATTGTATAGTTTATTGGCATCACTTAAACTTCCCCATAAACCTTTTGCCGTCCAGAACTGCCTGAATTTTAATTTTCGTGTAAATGGAATAAAACGAAACAGGCCCGCACCAAAATTGTGTTCAATGCCAAAGCCCAGGTACTTATCATGTACATATTCCCAACGGTTTAATAAACTATACGCATACCTGTTATAATAATAAATTTCATTACCCGGTGCTACATCCAGCAGCATAAAAGGAAGCGTGCCAATTGTTTTGCCTGCAAACAGGTTATAATAAATGCTTCCATAGGGAGGGATTTGCAGAAAATCTGAGATACTGCCTGAAATTTTTGTATAGTTATAACTGCTGTTGAGTATACCGCTGACACCTTTTGAAAATTTTATTTCCCCGATAGGATAGGGGCTACCCAGGCTATACCTGTAAAAATAAGTCTCCAGAAATTTTTCCAGGTAAGCAAACCGGAACCGGATGCTGGATTCAAAATTGTTAAATACTTCACCACTTTCTGCCGGATAGGCGGTTTTAAAAGGAAGGTTACGCAACGGATCATACTTTTTATCTGTTGCGTTCAGCAAAACGGAAAAACCGGAATGCCATTCTTTAAAAAAATCAATTCTTTTTTCTTCGGTAAATAGAAATTTTATGGGAACGCCACTTTTACGGATGGCCAGCGCAAATATGTTATCCTGGCTTACTTCGTCTAAATACTGCTGTCCATAATCAATGTCTTTTGAATATTTGGCAAACAGGTAAGAACGTGGATTTTTATTCAATAAGTAAAGTGCGTCTGCTTCATATTTAAATTTCTTATCACCAAAACCATAGGCAAGGTAACCGTGCAGGATTATTTTTTTATTAAATCCGCGGTTGGTACCTACATCAAAACGTGTCCGGAATCCTTCCAGCACATTTGAGTATATCCAGTTTTGCCATGGACCAATCTGGTAATTACCCACATTTAAATAACCAGTGCCTATAAAATTGATGATATTGGTATACTTTATAAATACAGGCATCTTCTGCAATGTATCAATCATCGCATAAACAGACTTTTCATTTTTGCTTAATTCTTCATGACGCTGCTCTTCCCAGTAATCCTCTGTTTTTTCGCGGGCGCCATTATCAACCAATACTTCCTGTATAATTTTATTTTTATTTAAAGAATCTTCAATGTAAGGCTGGTCCCGTATAATATTTCTATAGGTAGTTGTTTTCCGGGCTATAATACCTGTTTTGGTTTTGCCAATAGGGGCAATGTCTGCAACAAATTTATCTTTTACCAAAAACCAGGTACTGTCATCAATCAGTTTATATTCCTGTATAAGACTTAGTTTATCTATGAAATTAATATTGGCTTCGGCAGAAAGATACATGGTCATTTTTTGAATGGCCCAGGTGGTATCATGCACCCAGCAATCGCCCTGGAAAGTACTTTCGCCTTTTCTTTTTGGCGTAAAACTCATATGAATAAGCCGTCTGCCATTCACAAACTGTGAATCAAGTACCGTATAGTGATAGTAGTTGTCGCCGTTATCGCTGATTGGACTTACAAACTGTTTATCAAATACCGGAACAAAATTAGAATATACATTTACGTTAGCATCAGTACCACCCAGTAATTTGCTTATGCTTTCATTGTCAACTCCTTCCGACTTACTTCCTTTAATGATTTCTCTTGTTCTGAAAGGTTTTTTCTGGAAATAATAATCAGAAATATTTTCTGTAAGAAACACAGGTAAAAATGGCGGCCCTTCGGTTGTGTCAATATTGTCGAAAACAAATCCAAATGGTTTCAGCAACTTTCTTCCTTTTATTTTTTCTTTATTAATGCGGTTCAGATCCAGTTCCATTTTGTTATACAGCTCATAGCTGAAATTTTTAAACCTGTACCGGTCATTTTCAGGTTTGTGTTTTACAATACGCTTCCACATTAAATAGCCGCGATCTATTTTTCTTTTTACAACCACTTCGGCCACTATTTTACCACGGTCCAGGTTAATTACAAAATTCAGTTTGTTGTCAACAGCCCTTGCTAAAAAATCACCTCCAATAAAAATTTTGTAATCTTTATACCCTACATAAGTAACCAGCAAAGTATCGGCAGGCCAGTCATCAAAACGGAAAATAAAATTACCTGCTGAATCACTGAGTTTTCCATTGCCACTGTGTATAAAACTGACCGAAGCAAAAGGTACCCGTTCATCGCTGAGTGCATCTTTAATATAGCCTTTTAAAATTTTGTTTTGCGCCTGTGATGTAACAGGCAGCAGCAAGCCGCACGAGAATAATACGATAAAGAAGCCGCACAGTTTCAGAAGGTTCATACAGGTTCAAAAATAAGATTTAAGCCCCAAAAAGCCTCTTTAACGCGGCAAACATTGATTTTATAATGGTAAAGCTGTTAAATATTATTTTTATTTTGAAAATCATTTGGAATAACCACTGTTTTCTTTTTACTTTGTTTTTCAAAGTACTTTTTATATGGACAGCCAGCGACAAAGCTTAGCGGACATACAGGATATAAAACGAATTATGGAACGCAGCAGCCGTTTCATAAGTTTGAGTGGTTTAAGCGGTATTGCAGCTGGTTTTTTTGGACTGGCAGGTGCGGCTATTGCTTACAGGTGGATTAACAGCTACTATATTCAATATAATAATAAGGGACATTGGAATATAAATGATTTTGCACAATTGGAATGGAAACTGTTTTTACTGGGCCTGGTTACCATGTGTTTTGCTTTGCTTTCCGGGTTTTATTTTACATGGAAAAAAGCAAAGCGCAGTAAAATGGTTATCTGGAATTCCAGCAGCAGGAGGTTGGTAATAAATTTATGTATTCCGCTCATGGCGGGCGGCGTGTTTGTTTTTGCCATGCTGTTAAACAATGAATGGAAATTTATTGGCCCTGCCTGCCTGTTATTTTACGGACTTGCATTAATAAACGGGAGTAAGTATACACTGGATGAAATCCGTTACCTGGGCATGCTTGAAATAGTACTGGGCTGTATTAATCTTTTTTTGACAGGATATGGACTTTACTTTTGGGCTACCGGATTTGGTATTTTGCATATTATTTATGGAACGCTTATGTGGAATAAGTATGAAAGAAAAGAAACAGCGTAATACAGTTATTAATGAAGAATCCGATAGAAAATCTCAATAAAATTTTCGACAGCCGTATACGCCTTGGTATAATGAGTGCGCTGATGGTGAATACTGAGATAAATTTTAATGAGCTGAAAGAATTGATTGAGGTAACAGATGGCAACCTGGCATCACACTTAAAAACACTGGAAGAAAACGGATTTATTAAGGTACAAAAGGGTTTCATTGGCAGAAAAACAAATACAACTTATTCAGTTACCAAAGCAGGTGAAAAAGCATTTAAACAACATCTTGATGCGCTGGAGCAGATGATAAAATCTATAAATTAATTTTTTTGCGATTTCGCTTTGAAATTCAAAGCACTTTTAAATAAACAAACAGAATGATTTTTTTGAAACTAACAGGTAAGATGTATGGAATTTTTTAAAAACATTATTAAACCAATTTTATTAGCTGCGCGGATATGGATACTTACAAGCCTGGTATTTGGATTGGGCTGGCTGCTATATACTGTTCTTTTTGATAATGATATGGGATTATGGCTGAGTGCCCTGGCAACTGTTTGCGCAGGAGTGGGCAGTTTACCGGTTCTGTTGGTTTTAGCAATTGTTCTTCCGCGAGTAGAAGATTTACCCATGCAGCAAAGCGATAAAATTAACAGGCTGGTACTTGCATCGTTTATATGTACGGTGCCTTATGGTTTAATAGGAGGCAGTGTTTTTGCCGGCAATTATAACAATGATAAGTACTGGACAAATTACCTGCTTTACACGCTGGCTGTAACTGGCGTTTTATTTAGCTGCAGTATTGTGGCCATGCTGCTTTCCCGTAACACTATCATGCATTTCTTTTCCTCTCCGCAAAATCAAACACATTCATTAACTCAAATAAACCTACAAATGGAAACAGAACAATCACCTTATGTTTTGCCTGAAGAAACAACGCATTCAAACAAAACGCTTTTTAAAGGGCTTATTACGGGCGCCCTGATATTGATTATGATGATTCCTACAATTTTTGTTTCAAACCTTGTAACAGAAAGAGAAAGGCGCCAGGAAGAAGTGGTAAAAGAAGTAAGCGGCAAATGGGCGTCTGAACAAACCATTGCCGGCCCCTATATTTATGTTCCCTACACTGTAAACGTAACAGATAAGAATAATAAAGTAGAGAAAGTATCTAAACATTTATTGTTTTTACCTGATAACCTGGACGTTACCGGGAACCTTTCTCCCGAAATACGGCCAAGATCTATTTACAAAGTATTGCTGTATAAAAGCAGTCTTAAAAGCAGTGGTAATTTTGTTATCCGTATACCTAAAGAAATTGATACTGCGTCATTACAGTTGGCAGATGCTAAAATTTGTTTTGGAATAACAGATTTCAAAGGAATTGAAGAGCGGATAGCTATTGATTTTGACAAAGTCAGCTATGAATTGTCACCGGGGTTGCCTGTTAATGATGTTGATACAAACGGATTGTCAGCTCCCATAAATTTAACGGCTGCAGATATTGGTAAACGCATTGATTTCAATATGCAGCTGAAGATTAAAGGAAGTGAGCAGTTACATTTTGTGCCATTGAGCGGTAACAGCAGTGTTGCATTACAATCCACCTGGAATAATCCTTCTTTTGATGGTAATAATTTACCAGGAGAAAGAAAAGTAGATAAAGACGGGTTTTCTGCAAAATGGACAATCAATAAGGCCAATCTTCCTTTTGGAACAGTATTGCGCGGTGCTGAGTTTAATAAAAATAGTTTTGCTTTTGGCGTGAGTATGCTGCAACCCGCAGATCAATATGCCAAAACAATGCGTAGCGTAAAATATGCCATACTTTTTATTGGCTTAACCTTTTCCCTGTTTTTTATTGTGGAAGTAATGCAAAAACGACCGCTTCATCCTGTGCAATATGTATTGGTTGGACTGGCCCTGGTTATTTTTTATACATTGCTGCTTTCTTTCAGTGAGTTTATTTTGTTTGACCAGGCATATCTCATTGCCTCACTGGCTACCATACTGTTAATCACATTATACGCCAAGAGTCATTTTGAGAATTGGAAAACAGCGGCTTTGTTCGGCAGTGTTTTATGTGGTTTGTATGGATTTATTTTTATACTTATCCGCCTTGAGGATACTGCATTGCTGGTGGGAAGCATCGGCTTGTTTTTAGTACTGGCAATGGTGATGTACGGCAGCAGAAAAATTAACTGGTACAATGCAACCACAGTCAAAAAGGTTCCCGCGTCAATTTAGTGTGTGAATAATATTTAAACACAATTTCTGGTGGAAACGGATGGCAAAAAAAATATCCGTCAAATAAAAAATTACCCGGCCCGTCTCAAAGGAGACATGCATTAGAAGTCCGTCTTTTTCCAGGGAGGGGCAGAGGCGGGCAACAAAAAAAATATTATGGAGAAAGAAAAATTTTCATTACGCAAACGGGCAAAGAGCTTTCATTTTGCCTTTAATGGAATGTACCAGTTTTTTAGTACGCAGCACAATGCAATCATACATGCTTTTGCAACAGCTGTGGTAATTGTACTGTCTGTAATAATAAAATTACCGCTGACCAGTTTTCTCTTTATTGTAGTTGCTACCGGCCTTGTATGGATGGCAGAATTATTCAATACTGCTATTGAGAAACTTTGTGATATGATCAGTCCCAAACAACATCCGCAAATAAAATTTATTAAAGACGTATCTGCTGCTGCGGTACTTGTTACAGCTTTGGTAGCCGTAATAACCGCCTGCATCATTTTTATACCCGCATTATTATGGTAAAAAATAGCTCATTACAATTTAACTGGATGCGTATTTACCTGCTAAAAACAGAAATACATCGCCTGCTGCTTACCCCGGTTGCATTTGGGTTTTTATTATTACTGGCAAGAACGATCTATACGGGCGGGCTTACCTTTGTGTTCCTGGTATGGAACCTGTTCCTTGCCTTCGTACCCTACTTTTTATCTTACACTGTAACAGTACGCCCTGCGTGGCTGGAAAGCAAATGGAAATTTGCAACAGTATTTACAATCTGGCTGCTTTTTATTCCCAATTCATTTTACATGCTTACAGACCTGTTTCATTTATATGACAGCTATTCCGTACCGCGCTGGTATGATCTGCTGCTTATTTTCTGTTTTGCATGGAATGCATTACTGGCAGGTATTCTCTCAGTGCGGCATATGGAAAAAATGATACAGGCAAAATGGACATACCCGTCCGACTGGCTATTTATATACCCTGTAATGCTGCTTAATGCACTGGGTATTTATATTGGCAGGTACATGCGCTTTAATAGCTGGAATGTAATCAACAGTCCTTTCCGGTTGCTGGCAGATACACTGGATATATTATTACATCCGCTCTTTTATAAAAATGCATGGGCAATGGTGCTGTGCTTTTCGTTTTTCTTAAGCATACTGTATATGACACTTAAAAAATTAAGTAAAGCTGTATAATTATATAATGTAACCCCCCGGATCTTCTTTACCAAAAAAACTTTTATGCAAACATCCCGGCAATGGATTGGCTACTTCAGGCAAAATTTACAAATCAAAAGAATCGACTGGTCAATCAGCCCGCAGCTTACAGAAACGGAACGGAAAGCCATCGTTCAATCCGTACAGGCATGGCAGCTGGGTGAAACATCTGACGGTGCACATCTGTTGGCAGCCACAAAAAAATATGCAGATACTATTGGAGATGATTTTTATTGTGAAGCGGTGCAATTGTTTATTAAGGAGGAACAAAAACATGGATATAATCTTGGCAGATACCTTGATTTAATAAATGAAAAGAGGATTGCCCATGATTGGGGAGATACGCTGTTCAGGAAAATCAGGTATTTTAATACCAGTATGGAATTGTGGACAATTGCCGTAATAACGGTAGAAAGTACAGCGCAAATTTTTTACCAGTCTTTAAAAGATGCTACAAAATGTATCCTCCTTAAACAAGTCTGTACTGATATACTGATTGATGAAGCCCATCATATAGATTTTCAATTGCAGCGCCTGGCTATCATTTTTTCCGGAAAAACAGTTATGCAAAAGATTGTAAGTTTTCAATTTTACCGCGTATTTTATTTTTCTACTATACTGGTAGTATGGATGGCCCACCGGAAACTTTTTAAGGCAGGTAGTAATAACCTGGCTAAATACCTGGGCAAGATGAACCTGAAATTTAAAAAGACTATACAACGTTTATACCTGGATAAAAATTTTGCCGGTGCAGTACCTGAAATAACCATTACCCATCCTGTATAAAAAAATCCCGTCCGCTATGTTGCAGGACGGGATTTTGCTATCTGTATGTTTTCTATTTAAAAATCTATCCCCATTCCAAAATACCAGATAGGCTTGCCCCGGAAAAAGCGGTCCATTGCCCAGGCGGCATCCAGTTTTAAAAAGTAGCCAAGCAGGGTGCTTCTTGCGCCAAAGCCATAGCCTCCAACAAAAGGGCCTATACCGCCAGCTTTAATGTTTATTGTAACAGGATTGTTGGGATTGCTGTTATCTGAATAAACAATATGCGGACGCTCAATCTTATTGTAAGCCCCATTCCATGCAGATCCTAAATCAATAAATTGTGTAAGCTGAAAATTCCGCAGGAAAGCGTTGTTAATAGGCTTATTAAAAAACGTAGTAAAAACCGGTAAGCGGAACTCACTGTTAATAGTAACCGCATTGTTTCCATTGGCCACATTCTGATTAAAGCCACGCATATTAAGCGCCAGGGTTTGATAGGCATAATCAGGATCCTGTGGGGTGTTGCCGGAATTAGCTTTAGGAAAAAGCCAGCCATCTGCACCACCGAGGTAATACAATGTTTTCTGGCTGCCCCAGCTAAAATCTGCACCTACACGGCCCGCCCATATAAAGTTGCGGTAGATAGGATAGTAGTAACGTACATCTGTACCAAAATTGAAATTACCCCTGCCTCCGTTTATTGTATCTTTTTTAAGGTTGTTATTAAAATCAATATATACTTTATACCGCATCCCTTTATAAATATTGGTTGTAGGCATAATGGTGTTGTCATATACATATTCAAGGTGTGTAAGCAGGAAAGATTGTTTATCATTGGGTTGTTGCAATGAAAAGTCATCAGCGCCGCGTAAAACGTATTTATCTGTACGCATACCAACGGAAAATCGTACGCTCTTCAGTTTATCAAAAGGATATTTTATAATAGCCTGGTAGAGGTTGGTGTATAATTTAGCGTCGTAATTGCCAATAGCCCCAATCTGTGTCGCCCGGTAATATACTGCGGAGTAATCTATGCGTTTTTTAAGATAATCAAAACGTGCAAACCATTCTCCGCCGGCATCAAATAAAGAATTATTGGTGCCAACAAAAGGTGTGTTTGAAACGCTGCTATTATTAAAGCCAACACCAGAACCCACGGTGTTGATAAGTGGAATCCGCATAGCGCCGGTAAAACGCAGATCTTCCATAACATCAAATACGCTGGCTTTCAGTAATCCATTAAAACCGCCATTGCTGTTTAATACAATTGGAAGGCTGCCTGTGTAGGGTTGAAAACGGTTCACCAATACATCGTTATTAAACCCGGCAGATACATTATCACCAAAAAATTTTAATTTGTAATCATAATGTTTTGCCTTGGTTAATACGGAGGGCGGCAAACTGTTAAAGCGATCTTCATCAACGCCATTTGCCGGCTTTGCGTCTTTTTTCTCGTTTTCAAATTCATTTTCAAATGCATCTTTCTTTTTGGTGGTATCTGAAGCGGCCAGGGTAAGTTTGGCAGCCTGGGCGTTTGATATCCGCTCAGCTTCTATTGTTTTTCTTCTGAAGTCTGTTGGCCCCGGATTAATGTTTCGTTTTTTAAGGTTAGCATCGTCTACCCTCAGTTTATACATAAAAAGCAGGTCGCCCTCCTGTCTTACTTCGCTCACCAGGCCATTATCGCCGGCAATTTTCGTTTCTTTTAAAGTACTCTGGTAATTGGTCAGCGGAAATACATAGGCTGAATCATTGGTAATTGAAAAAGTGAAAACAGAATCCGGTTCGCTTTTCTTGTTTGCGTTTAGTACAGAATCCAGCTCTTTATAATCCGGGTTATGTAAAATTTCGTCACCTATTTTATATACTGTATCAACACCGGCTCTCCTGGTAGTAAAGAAACCAGCCCAACGGTTGCCAATGCCATTTTCGTCGCTTATATAAGTAAAATGTGCCGTATTATACTGTGTCGGATAGCGGGCATTGCCATATTTGAGGCGGCTTAATTGTGAGATCTGTTTGAATTCACTTTTATTCCAGTTGTCAACTAAAAAAACATTGTAGTGATTGTCTGAAGGCAGGATAGTATCGCCTGTTTTTGCTGCAGCATTTGGCCTGTTGGATGAATAAATAATGCCTGTTTTACCCGGGAATGCCACAAAACTGGCATCCAGATCATCATAGATATCATTGGTTACCTGCTCAACAGTGCCCTTGTCAATTTTATAAGTATAAATGTCTGACTGGCCATTGTGTACTGCACTAAAAAGCAATGTATTCTTATCCAGCATATATTTCATATCCTGTACCTGGTCAAAATCGGGAATGTCCTGTTTTACAGTTTTGTAACGTTTCAGCAAATCGTACACAAACAATTTTACTTTTCCCTCAGAATTATATATTACGGCCAGGTTGGTTCCTTTACCGTCCCAGGCTATCAGGGGGTAATTGGGGTTTATTTCATTTTCTTCCATGAGTACGCCCGTTTTCAGCAATACTTTACGGTTGACAAAATTTTCGTAGAGTACTACACAATACTTACCATTTTTATACTCTGTAATTGCATAAGTCTGGCTGCGTGGCGCCGGGTTAGGAGAGTAACGAAAGAAATTTTTATGGGTATTGACTTCTTCAGTAGTTTGTACAAAACCCCTGGGCTGATTACGCCTGCCGCGGATGTCTTTATCGTACCGCTCTTCCTGGTAAGCCATGAAATCCTTTAATACTTCCTTAAATTTCTTTTTGGCAATGCGGTTGGAGGCGCTGTTGAGATTGCGGTAAACCCTGGCCAGGTAAAGAAAATAGGTAACATTTTCTTTTTTATATTTTTCTGATACATAATACCAGAATGCATGCCCTGCTAAAAGTGGTTTATCAAATGCCAGCTGGTAAAAATTGCGGTACTTTCCTGAAAGAATAGCTGATTTTAGCTTGTCGTCAAGATCTGTGCTCCAGTTTTCTGCGGCGTAGTCAACATATCCGTCTGTAAGCCATTTTGGTAAATCCAGCAGTGCCTGGTTGGCTGCAAATTCGCCCAGGTCATCACCAAACAAAATATTGTCTAATAAAATCCTGGCAATGCCGCTGCGTACCTGCCTGCGGAGATTGGCATGATCGCCGTTATAGTAAACAAGCATTTTATTGTTTACCAGCTTGGTAGTGCCGCCGGAAGTTTGCCAGTCGAGACTAAGTCCGATATTGGATTGCTGCATTTCATCATAACTGTTATAAATAACGATGTTGGCGCGGCGCTGCAATCCATATTCTACAAAACTTTCTATATCGGGTAATTCTTTTTCAGCCACCTGGGCCACATATTTTGCAAGTGGCTCGCCGTTCTGAGAATAATATGAATTAAAATTATCCGTCTGGTAATACGCCCATTTAAACTTTTTGTATTGAACCCTGTTTTTACCAAACTCTGTAGTGCTTAATTGTCCAAAAATTAAAGTACAAAAAAAGAGGCCAGTTGTAAGCAATGCTATTTTCTTCATACTAAAAAATTGCTGTGTCAAACTATTCTTCTGAAATTGCATACCGGATATTTAGTAATTAAAATTATGCTATTTGAATGATATGGATACATTAGCTGTATTTCATAAAATACGGCAGTTTTTGGCTTCCCACAGCTGTTTTAGGGATTTTAAAACCCTTCCCGGGCAACGATAAAATGAGGTTGGGCAAGGTAAAGAATGTGCCGTTATTTTGAAACAACTATTATAACTTTTAAAAAGAAAACGGATATGTTCACAGTTACGTCTTTTACGTTCAGTCCGATTGCTGAAAATACCTATGTTTTACATAACGAAACAGGCGGCTGTATCATTATAGACCCCGGTTGTTATTTTGGTAATGAACGCCGGGACCTGGCAGATTATATTTCAGAAAACGGGCTGCGGCCTAAATATTTGTTAAATACCCATTGCCATCTTGACCATGTATTTGGCAACAAGTTTATTCATGAAACCTGGCAATTAGAGTTATACATCCATTCAAATGAGCAATTGATGCTGGAAAATGCTCCGAAGGCCGGTTTACAGTGGGGTATGCCCTTTGATAATTACAAAGGTCCCCTCCATTTTTTACGTGAAGGGGAGCTGGTTAGGTTGGGTACCGACGAGTTAAAAGTTTTATTTGCACCCGGGCATAGCCCTGGCCATATCTGTTTTTATTGCCAGCAACAGCATTTTGTAATTGGCGGAGATGTATTATTCAAAATGAGTGTAGGCAGAACAGATTTGCCCGGTGGCGATACGGATACACTTATACGCAGCATCCGGACTGTATTATTTTCATTGCCAGACGAGACAATTGTATACCCCGGGCATGGTGAGTCTACTACAATAGGGTTTGAAAAACTTAACAATCCTTATTTGAAGAATGGATAAATATGAGTGCAACGGTGGTGAAAAAAATCTTGTCAGGAAGTAAAATGATACATGAAACTGATTCTTTTTATATCCTGTTTATTGATATTGCAGGCCTGCGGTAAACATCCGGCCGATTATTGTTTACCTCCACAACAAGAGATGGTTCGCACACAAACACAATGTGCAGATGCATGGGGATATGGAGAAAGCAATGAAGAAACCAGTACAAAGCTCACTAAATTTTTATTGCAGAAGAATATCGCAGCTGCTAAAATAACATGGCAACCAACCGGAGAAGCGGTCACCTGCCTCGCCTGTACCTGTTCCAGGGGTTACATAATTCATGTATGGGTCGAAGAGCAATATACAGAGCGCCTTTCAAAAGAAGGTTTTACAAGGAAATAACTGCAACGCATTTCTGTGACATCCTCCGGGTATTTGTTAGCGTCCATCCTTTTTATAATCAGCGTATATATTTGCCTATTACCGGCAATTTTTGAAATTCCTTTTTCTCTATTTTAAGAATAAACAACAGAAATATGGTTAATAGTAACAATCCTGCACAAACGCTGAAAATAAAAGAAGAAAATAGGTGTGTAACACCTGTATGAACAAGATACAGCAGTACAACGATAGCCATATAAGCCAGTAATTTTTTCCAGGCATAGGGTACATGATAATATTTTTGTCCCAGTAAAAAAGACATTACCATCATGCTTCCATAACACAAAAAAGTTGCCCAGGCACAAGCCATATACCCATAGTGGGGAATGAAAAAATAATTAATAATAAGTGTTATAGCAGCTCCGCCTATTGTTATCAATGCGCCGGTAATGGTTTTATTGGTAAGCTTGTACCAGATAGAAAGATTATAATAAATGCCCAAAAACATATTGGCCAGTAAGAGGATGGGTACCACTTTCAAACCGGGCCACATGGCTTTATTACTTATAAAATACTTCCAGATATCAATAAACAGTGCTACTACCAGGAACATGGTACAGATAGTGATTACAAAAAACTTCATTACCCGGGCATATACTTTCTGGGGATTTTCTCCTGTGGCCTGTTTAAAGAAAAATGGTTCAGCCCCCATCCGGAACGCCTGGATAAATAGTGTGATAAGAATAGATAGTTTATAGCAGGCGCTGTAAGTACCTACGTCTGCGTGTCTGGCCGACTCGGTTACTCCCGGTGACCACCATCCGAGCATTATCCGGTCAAAAGTTTCATTGATAACACCCCCAAAATTTACTATCACCAATGGCAGGGAGTAAATAATCATTTCCTTCCAGAATGTTTTATCAAACTGCCACCTGAAAGCAGTTAATTCTTTCCATAATAACAACAGGGTAAACACTGACTGTACCACATTGGCTAAAATGATGTAACCAACGCCATAATTTTTATTGTAAAACAACTGCACAATGCTGTTAGAGTCTGCAGCAATCAATCTTGGGCAAACAGAGATGAGAAAATAGGTAACGCCAATATTTACAAGAACGCTGCTAACACGTATTGCCGCAAATTTTATGGGCCTCCCATCCTGCCGTAGTTTAGCCAGTGGCACCAGTGCCAGGGTATCAAATGCGATAATTATAGCCCCCCAGGTAATATATTCGGGGTGTTCTTTTACAGATATTAACTTTGCAATAGCACCGTTGCAAAAAATCATAACGGTGGTGAGCAACAGGGTGGTGCAGATGAGAGAAACACTGGCGGTATTATAGAGTACTTTTTTATTTTCTTCTTTCTGCACAAACCGGAAATAAGCGGTTTCCATGCCGTAGGTAAAAAAGACAGTAAAGAAAGGTATAACAGAATAAACAAGGCTATATTCGCCAAATTGGGGGGCGGTAAGTTTAAGAGTGAGGTAGGGAAGCATCAGGTAATTGAGAAAACGTGAAAATATAGTGCTTACCCCGTACCAGAGTGTTTGCCCGGCTAGATTCTTTATTCCGCTCAATTGGTAGATGGTTTTGGCAAATGTAGTTTTTTTGCAGGGTGTAAGTTTCTTTTTTGACTTACTTTATTATGCAACGTAACGTATTTGTCTTCCATCTTATTATAAATTAAAAACAGGTATGAAAAAGCTATTTATCTTATTTTTCTCTTTAATGATGGCTGGTATCGTGTATGCACAGCGACAGGCCGTTGAAGGCAGGACAGAATTTCAAAAAACCCAACAGCCAGCCGCTTCAATTACTGTTCCTTACCCCGACAATGTAGTAGACAAGGCCATTGATGATTATATGGGCAAAAAAGGCATAAAAAGCAGCAGTCTTAGCGGGTATAAGGTATACAGGAACTATAAACTGGCAACAGCACACGATTATAACAGCGATCTTTATTTTAAAGCAGACCGTAAAAGCAGGTCAGAAAAAGATGTGTCAATAATATATCTGCTGGTAGCAAAAACCACGGAAGACATAAAAACAAGAAAACTAAATGACAGCACCGGAAATGGGCTTGATGGCGCCAAAGAACTATTAAACGAAATGGTGCCTGCAATTGATGCTTATGCCCTTGAAGTGAAGATAAAAGACCAGGAAGATGTTGTAAAGAAAGCACAAAAAAAATATGATGACCTGGTTTCTGATCAGAAAGATGGAGAGAAAAAACAACGGAACCTGGAAGATAAACAGTCACAGAATAAAAGGGATCAGATAAAAGCCAGTAATGATATAAAAAATAATATCAGTGGTGATGACAAGGCGATGACCAAGGCCCAGAAAAAATTGCGAAATCTTACAGATGATGAAGCGGATTACGATAAATCCCTGAAGAATACAATGGATAAACTGGAGCAGACTAAAATAGATCAGCAAAAACAGCAGGATGAAGTCAATAAGCAGAAAGATATTTTAAGTACGATTATGGCAAAACGTAAAAACTAGATTCTCTTTAAGTTCTCATAAAAAAGATACCAGTTTCAAAAAAAATCCCAGTTGCCCCGGCATCTGGATTTTTTTTTTGACATAGCCGGACGAATATATTTTATTGGAGCAATCTGCAAGCTCTTTTTTAATATATACATGTAAATCTAAACCGTATAGTACGGTGTTCTATAGGAAGCGTTCATCCGTAAAAAAGTGGCTTAAAAATTCTACTGGAGTATTTGCACCCTTACTTAACTATCCACTAATTATTTATGACTGCTGTTACATTAAACATCTTTGAATAATTTTCGGAAATGTCTTTTGCCATCAGTCCGGGTGAGATACAGGCAGGCGTGGTTGCTATTTTTATCTGGTGTGGATTATAAAACCAATCATTTACATCGGCATTTATATTAATGACGCTTTTTGATCCCGCCGTAGTTGTTATTTGCAGGTACTGGCCAAAAGGAAATAGCAATGTTGGTGTACGCAGAACATTATTATCCCCGCTAAACCCGCCAATACTATATTCTATTTTTTTATTTGGTTGAGATGACAGGGGAGAGCTTCCTTCCAGTTTTGCCATTATATAACCAGTGCTGGCTGTCCAGAACATGCCTTTAGCAGGATCCAAGGCGCCGGTGTGGCTATTGTTTACATTGTGTGCACTGTCTATGCCAATCAAAAATGAAATGCGGTTATAGGTAAAAGGGGAAGCCAGCAGTTTTACTGCCCAGGTAGTAGAATCTGATGCATCAACAAGAAAATATTTACTGGTGTCTACATGGTATGTCCGGTTAGAATCTGTGTTGGTGAGATTAAACTTGCTTACATAAAACTTAAAAGCGGTAACCTTATATTCTTCTTTCCAGTAATTACGGTATACAGAATCAAACTTCAGCTTTAATGAATCTACAATAGGTGTAAAGTTAATAGTGAGATTAAAACTATCTTCCAGGGGAGTAGTTTTGGAAAAACCACTTGCACTGTATTCTTTGGAGCAACTACTGAATGCTGCAATTAAAAGAATGAATAAAACGGGCAGTACAAATTGCTTTTTCATAGTAGGATTTTTCAATAATCAATGGTCAACGGTCGTAATGGATTTTTTGTCTTTGCTGTTTGGTATCGCTTTTTCTTTTTTTACTTTCTATCCTGTTTTCTTTGGCTTTTTTTGATGGTTTGGTAGCGATTCTTGCTTTCTTCTTTTTTAACGCTTCAGTAACGAGGCCATTCATTTTTTTTATTACTTCTTCTTTGTTGGCCAGCTGTGTACGGTGTGTCTGGCTCCTCACCTGCAAAAACCCTTCCGAACTAATACGGTTTTCCAGTTTTTTCAGCAATAATTCTTTTTGCTCCGCAGATAATAAAACTGATGCCGATACGTTGAAACTCCCTTCTGCAGCAGTTTCTACCTTATTTACATTTTGCCCGCCTTTGCCCCCGCTCCGGAATGTCTTGAACGTGATTTCTGTAGAAACGTTTATCATAACTATTAATATTGTGTTGATTAGTAAATTTACACACAATATTTACAACGATGAGAGCAGTCATACAAAGAGTATCAGCAGCAAGTGTCTCTGTTGATGGCCATATTCATTCTTCAATTACTTCGGGTTTGCTGATACTGGTGGGCATAGAAGAGGCAGATACAGATGAGGACATTGCGTGGTTAAGCGCCAAGATGGTGAACCTGCGTATTTTTGATGATGACAACGGGGTGATGAACCTGGATGTCAAACAAACTGGCGGAGAAATTTTACTCATCAGCCAGTTTACCCTGCATGCGGCTACAAAAAAAGGTAACCGGCCCTCTTATATAAAAGCAGCAAAGCCGGAAACTGCCATACCCATTTATGAAAAGCTAATACAGCAACTCGGGAAGGATATGGAAAAACCTATTGCTACCGGTGTATTTGGAGGAGATATGAAAGTGAGTTTAATAAATGATGGCCCGGTAACTATTATCATTGATACAAAAAAAAAGGAGTAATAGATGCATGACATCGAAACCAGGGAGGACATTTATTACCTGATGGAATGCTTTTATGCCAAAGCAATAACAGATGAGGCAATTGGTTATTTTTTTACAGAAGTAGCTAAAATTAATTTGATTGATCACCTCCCTGTCATTACTGATTTCTGGGAGATGGTAATTTTGGGGGATAACAAGTATAAAAAAAATGTCATTGCTGTTCATACACATTTGCACCAGTTATCGGCCATGAAAGAAAAACATTTTGCCCGATGGCTGCAATTATTTAACGGTACAGTTGATGAGTTATTTAGTGGAAAAAATGCGGAAATGGCAAAGCAGCGGGCGCTTTCCATTGCCACTATTATAAAAATAAAAGTCCTTCATTCTTCACCATAAACATTATTAAAGATGACAATTGAAGATGCGCAATTAAACGTTGACGCCTGGATAAAAACAGTGGGTGTCCGTTATTTTAATGAACTTACCAACCTGGGTATTTTAATGGAAGAAGTCGGTGAACTTTCGCGGTTGATGGTACGCATATACGGCGAACAATCTTTTAAAAAAACAGATACCGGAAAAGATTTAGCAGATGAAATGGCCGATGTACTGTGGGTGCTGATTTGCCTTGCCAACCAAACCGGTGTAAATTTAACGGAAGCCTTAGAGCAGAATTTTGAGAAAAAAAATATACGTGATGCAGACCGTCACAAGGGGAATGAAAAGCTGCAATAAAATTGCTGATTTTTTGGATTTTGAGATTTGGTGATTGTCTCCTGGCTGCCAACATAAGTATAAACAATCTTTGCCTCTAAAAAAACCCAAAATTCACACATCCCAAAATCAGCAATCATCTCATTATATTTGCAGCCATTATGGCAAACGATACAAACAGGTTCCAGGCAATTATTTCTCACTGTAAAGAATACGGTTTTATATTTCCCAGCAGCGAAATTTACGATGGTTTAAACGCCGTATACGATTATGGTCAGTACGGCAGCGAGCTAAAGAAAAATATAAAAGACTACTGGTGGAAAAGCATGACCCAGTTGCACGAAAATATTGTGGGTATTGATGCAGCCATATTTATGCACCCCACCACCTGGAAGGCCAGCGGGCATGTTGATAATTTCAGCGACCCTATGATTGATAACAGGGACAGCAAAAAAAGATACCGTGTAGACCATTTAATAGAAGGATATGCAGACGACCTGAGAGCTAAAGGAGAAAAAGAGAGCAGGGATGCAGATGCTGTACTTGCTGAAATGGATGCCCTGCTGGCTAAAGATGATTTTGCCGCCCTAAAGAAACTGATAGAAGAGAAAAAGATAAAATGCAGTGTCAGCGGCACGGCCAACTGGACAGATATCCGCCAGTTTAACCTTATGTTTTCTACCGAATTTGGTGCCACTGCTTCTTCCGAAGATGGAGACAATAAAATATACCTGCGCCCCGAAACTGCACAGGGCATTTTTGTAAATTTTCTGAATGTACAAAAGACTGGCCGGATGAAAATTCCTTTCGGCATAGCGCAGATCGGAAAGGCTTTCCGTAATGAGATTGTAGCCAGGCAGTTTATTTTCCGGATGCGCGAATTTGAACAAATGGAAATGCAGTTTTTTATAAGGCCGGGTACAGAAGGAGCGTGGTACAAGTACTGGAAAGAAGAGCGCCTGAAATGGCACTTGAGCCTGGGTACTGCACCTGAGAAATACAGGTATCATGATCATGTGAAGCTGGCGCATTATGCCAAAGAGGCCTGCGATATTGAATATGATTTCCCAATAGGTTTTAAGGAAGTAGAAGGCATTCACTCCCGTACCGATTATGATTTAAGTCAGCACCAGCAATACAGCAAAAAGAAAATGCAGTATTTCGACAATGATTTGGATAGCAACGGCAAACCATTTGGTAACTATATTCCGTATGTAATAGAAACCTCCATTGGGCTTGACAGGATGTTTTTACTGGTGATGAGCAATGCCTACACGGAGGAAGATTTAAGTACCGCGGAAAAACCGGATAGCCGGGTAGTATTAAAATTTCCGCCTAAGCTGGCGCCTGTAAAACTGGCTATTCTGCCTTTATTAAAAAAAGACGGATTGCCGGAGATTGCAAGGGGAATTATGAATGAATGTAAAAATTCTTTCAGGTGTTTTTATGAGGAAAAAGATGCAATTGGAAAGCGGTATCGCCGTATGGATGCCATAGGCACACCATTTTGCGTTACAATAGACCATCAGACCAAAGAGGACAATACGGTTACAATACGTTACAGGGATAGTATGGCGCAGGAAAGAATTTTAATCTCCAGATTAAAAGACTTGGTGGAAACACTTATTTCCTGAAAATATTTAAGTTTTCTCAAATTAATAACGTAAAATTACCTTTCAGAATAGAAAATCGTACATTACTTTAGTACCCATAAACATATCCAACCCCTTTGAAAACAACCAAACTTGATTACCATGCTTGCATTTATTGAAATTTCAATTAACATTCTTTTGTTAGCGTCTATTACCCTTGCATCTGTTGCTCTCGGGTTTTTTATTAATGGAGCCCGAATTAATAAACAGAAAGGAGCTATCTTAAAATTAGAAGCAGAAATGCTGCAGAACCATGCAGAAATTTTGCACCTGCAAAAGGAATTATCAGATAAAGAAAATCTTCAATCAAAAACGCCCATTTTTTCTATCGCGGATAATGCTTCCGAATCTTTAAAGGAACAGGTTCCAGGTACGAGGTTATCCAAAAAGTTTTCAGGAGGCGGTAAGTCAACATCATAATAGTCTTTCCCGGACTTTGTATAATAGTATACTATTACATGCTGTAATTATTATTGCAGCTGTATACTATAAATGATTTTGCTGCGTATAATAAAAATCCGATAAACCCTGTTGAAATGATATTTACCCATCCTTATTTATTTAATATAATTGTAATATTATTTATCGCTTTCACATCCGGATGGATGGTTTTTGTTGTAGTGGGCAGACGCGCAATCAATCTTAAAAAAAAGATGGATGCACTGGAAAATGAAAAAGAAGATTTGCGCCTTCATGCGCAAGAGTTGGAAAATCAATTGCAAACACCTCAGCTTTTAAACAACACCCCTGTTATATCTCTTTCTTCTTCTGTTAAGATCAGTAAAGCCAATGATAGAAGTTTATAAAAATAAATATTCTCCAGTTTAGCTCCTGTTTTGGTTTTCATAATTGCATCTCCCGGCTATTTACCGGATTAAAGATTATATGTATCAGCAATTTACTGCTCTGTATGCATCATCTTTTGCAGTTTCTTTGTTAGCATAAATAATATCAAAGCGGCAATGCCCGCCATAAAAACAAAAAGCATAAAAAAATCGTACAGGTTATGCATCTTGTAGCCTAGAAATGAAGTTATTTTTCCTTCATTCGGGTACAATGAGCTGAGTACACCGGCTAATTTATTACCAAATGCATTGGCCGTAAACCAGATAGCCATCAGCAGCGAGGAGAATTTTAAGGGTGATAATTTATTTACGAGCGACATACCGATGGGAGACAAACACAGCTCACCCATTGTATGCAGTGCATACATTCCTGTAAGCCATATCATACTTACTTTAACACCGGGTTGCACATTATCTACACCTTTTGCAATCCACAGGTAACCCAACGCCAGCAGCAATAAACCCAGTGCCATTTTAGTGGGCGAAGAAGGTTCTTTTTTGCCCATTTTTAGCCATAGCCAGGCAAAGAAAGGTGCAAACAATACAACGAATGTTGAGTTAAGCGATTGAAACCAACTGGCAGGTATCTCTTCTTTTGTTATTGTTGAAAGATGATTTGAAAAAAGATAAATATTGGCAACAATGATAGAAGTGGCAAATACTAACAGCAATCCATAAACAGTAAAGCGCAATGCGTTATCAAAAACAGACGCGAGGTTTTTAGCAGCTTTTTTGTACAGGGTAAAAATAAAGTAAAGTAAGGCTGCTGATAACAGGCTGATGATCCATACAGGTATTTTGAGACCAATATGACGATCTGTTTGTGCATCTGCAAAAAGAGTAAGCGATGCGCCGGCCTGTTCAAAAGCGCTCCAGAAAAAAATCACAAAAAAGCATACTACAAAAATGACCACCACTTTATTTTTTTCAATGGCGGTTAATGTTTTATCAACAAAAATTATTGCCGGAATGATTACAATACATGCCACCAGTAAATAAAAGAGATAATTATATTTTGTATCCAGGTACAATAAGCCAATACATATACTTGCCAGTACCGCCAGCCCCAGTATAGTCAGTATTGGTGACAACATTGCTTTGGGGCTGTTTTCAGGTACCAGGCCCAGCACTTTGTTATCAGGGTCAGTTACATATTTATGAAATAATTTTTGTACCAGTATACTGATTAACATTCCAAGGCCGCCAATCAAAAATGCCCACCTGAAGTCCGCCGGGTTACCGGTGTCACCAAAAAGCCCGCAAACAAATGGCCCCAATGCACCACCTGTATTAATACCCATATAAAAAATCGTATAAGCAGCATCTTTGCGGTGATCGTTTTTGGGGTATAGCTGTCCTACCAGCGATGATATATTGGGCTTAAAAAAACCATTGCCTGCAATCATTAACCCTAATCCTGAAAAAAACAAAAAAGTAGAAATATCCGGTGCGCTTTTGTACAGGGTGCCGCAGCCAAATAAAATAAATTCGCCCACCGCCATAACAATACCACCGGCAATGATAGAGCGTTTATTGCCCCAGTAACGATCGGCCATAAAGCCACCCAGCAATGGAGTAAGATATATAAGACTGAGATAGCTGCCATACAGATTAGAAGCAAAAGCCTGGTCAAACAACAGCGCTTTCGTCATAAACAATACCAGGATGGCCCGCATACCATAGAAATTGAAGCGCTCCCACATCTCTGTCGCAAACAAAATATATAAACCTTTGGGATGTCCTTTTTGTGCTATGGATGGTTCTGGCATAAAGATTTTTTTGATACGGTGGGCGGTTTATATGCCAATGTACAGAGAATTAATGAATGCTGCACATAACACGGTACAAATTTGAGCCGACTTTACGATATTTGCCATTCGTATATTTATGGGTGTTATAGTAGCAAACCATTTCTTAATTTACAGGCTGAAAAAATCCATTCATGAAAATTCTTTTGTTAGGCGCTGGTGGCCGTGAGCATGCACTCGCATGGAAACTAACCCAAAGCAGTAAATGCAGCAAGCTTTTTATTGCCCCCGGTAACGGCGGTACTTCTCAATGCGGACAGAATGTTTCGCTGAGTATTACAGACTTTGATGCTATTGGTCAATTTTGTTTGCAGGAACAGATTGAAATGGTCATTGTGGGACCCGAAGAACCACTTGTAAAAGGCATTGTTGATTATTTCAGGGCAGATGAAAAACTTCTTTCAGTCATGGTCATCGGTCCTTCCCAATATGCAGCGCAACTGGAAGGAAGTAAAACTTTTGCCAAATCCTTTATGCAAAAATACCAGATTCCTACAGCAGGTTACCGCGAGTTTGAATTAGGTAATTATGAAGAAGGTGTCCGTTATATTAACCAGCATAGTTTGCCGGTTGTATTAAAAGCGGATGGCCTTGCTGCAGGCAAAGGTGTATTGATCTGCCAGAACCATATTGAAGCCGGTGCAGAGTTTGAACTGATGATACAAAGAAACAAATTTGGGGAAGCAGGCAGGAAAGTAGTAGTGGAAGAATTCCTGGAAGGTATTGAACTGAGCATGTTTGTACTTACTGACGGCAAAAATTATGTCATACTTCCGGAGGCCAAAGACTATAAACGCATAGGGGAAGGCGATAAAGGTTTAAATACAGGCGGTATGGGCGCAGTGAGCCCGGTGCCGTTTGCAGATGATGCATTTATGCAAAAAATTGAAGATACCATTGTCCGGCCCACTATTGAAGGCCTGGAAAAAGAGGCCATGGATTATAAAGGCTTTGTTTTTATTGGCATTATAAAGGTGGGAGACGACCCATTTGTGATAGAATACAACTGCCGGCTGGGAGATCCTGAAACAGAAGTGGTGATTCCAAGGTTAAAAAATGATTTGGTTGAACTATTTACCAGCACCGCACAGCAAAAATTAGATGAAGTAAAAATTGAATGTGATGATCGTTATGCATGCACGGTTATGACAGTAAGTGGTGGTTACCCGGGTGAGTTTGAAAAAGGCTTCGAAATCGAAGGACTTGAAAAAGAAACCGGTCCCGATAGTATGATTTTTCATGCCGGTACACTGAGCGCATACGGATCGGTACTGACAAATGGCGGAAGGGTTTTTTGTGTTACTTCTTACGGAGATTCCGTAATGGAAGCAGTAGATAAATCCATGGAAGTACTGGGGAATATTCATTTTGAAGACATGTATTTCCGCAAAGACATCGGTTATGAATTTGCGTAGTTTATTATTTTAAGCATCAGGTTATCAGTCAGTACCTCAACCATACCCGGACGGTGTCCTCACCGGGTACCACGAAGCGTATAATATTTTATAAACACTTCCTATGGCAACGGATATTCATTACAGTGATTACCTGCAGACAGATAAAATACTCAATGCACAGTTTCCTGAAAGCGACAAATTAAATATTCCGGCACATGACGAGATGCTTTTTATTATCATTCATCAAACCTATGAACTATGGTTTAAGCAATTGTTGTATGAAGTGAATTCTGTCAACACTATTATGCTGAAGCCTGCATTAAATGATAACTCACCGGAATTACAAACCGTAGTACACCGGCTGGCCAGATGCGTTACCATTCTTAAAGTACTTGTTCACCAGATAGATGTTATGGAAACGATGACGCCGATGGATTTTCTTGATTTTCGCGATATGCTGCGTCCTGCATCAGGCTTTCAGAGTGTACAGTTTAAAATGCTGGAAGCAAGGCTGGGACTGCGTTATGAGGACAGGCATGGGAAAGATTACTATGTTTCGCAATTACGCAACAGTGAAACGGAGGCGGTAAAAAAAACGGAGCAGGCGCATTCGCTTTTACACCTGGTAAACAGCTGGCTGGAAAGAATGCCCTTCTTTGATGAACCGGAAAACTGGCTCCACTTTAATGCCGGTACTGGGTATACCGTAAATGAACATACGCAGTCACATCCTTATTGGCATGCATACAGGGAATGTTACAAAAACAGCCTGGCCAGTAAAGAATCAGCCAACCTGGAAATATTTGATAACGTCTTTTTAAAAGAGGATAACACAAAGCAGGTGTCTGCCAAAGCTTGCAGGGCCGCATTGTTTATTATGCTGTACCGCGGGTATCCCGTACTGCAACTACCCTTTCAGTTACTGAACAATTTGCTGGAAATCGATGAACAGTTAAGTACATGGCGTTACAGGCACATGAGTATGGTACACCGCATGATTGGCATGCGCATAGGCACAGGCGGTAGTACTGGCAAAGATTACCTTGCCGCAGCATTAAACAGGAATTATATTTTTAAAGAACTGGCTATGCTTACCAGTTTCCTTATTGAAAGAAGAAAGCTGCCACAGTTAAGCGGCCAGATGGAAAAAAGACTGGGATTTACGCATTAATACATGCGGATAATTTTATTTTTAGTTTTTATTTCAGCTAACGGCAACGGACATTTTATTTTACATGTTTGCGGGCTGAAAAAGATGAGTTTTTTGTACACTTTTGGGGTGAAAAATTGGCCGGTTTTTGAGTAAAAATGGGAGTTTGGGGATTGCCTGAATACGGGTATTAATGACATTTAACCAAAATACAGGATGCCATTTCCACAATATTCATCTTTTAAGCCACGTTTAACAAAGGGGCGAATGTGAAAAAAAACCTTGATTGGCAAGCACTTGGCTTTGTTTATTCGAATTATTTCCTTCAATTTTGCACCCATTATATCCTGTTCAAAATCTGAGACTGAAACACATGGGACTTTTTAATTTTTTTACGCAAGAGATAGCCATTGACCTGGGTACTGCTAACACCCTCATAATATATAACGACGAAGTTGTAGTAAACGAGCCTTCTATTGTGGCCCTTAACCGGAATAACCCCAAAGACGTGCTGGCTGTGGGTAAAAAGGCATTGATGATGCATGAGAAGACCCACGAAAGCATCCGGACGGTGCGGCCTTTAAAGGATGGTGTAATAGCCGACTTTAACGCTGCCGAGCTGATGATACGCGAGATGATTAAGATGATTCATCCCAAAAAACCCTTATTTCCACCCAGCTGGCGCATGATGATCTGTATTCCTTCTTCTATTACTGAGGTTGAAAAACGCGCGGTAAGAGACAGTGCAGAACAAGCCGGCGCTAAAGAGGTGTATTTACTTCATGAACCCATGGCAGCCGCCCTGGGTATAGGTATTGATGTAGAAGAACCGGTGGGAAATATGATTATAGACATTGGTGGTGGTACCACCGGTATTACGGTAATAGCACTGGCCGGTATTGTTTGTGATCAGTCAATACGTATTGCCGGAGATGAGTTTACCGCTGATATTATGGAGGCATTGCGCCGCTATCATAGTTTGCTGATAGGGGAACGTACGGCTGAGCAGATAAAGATTAATATCGGCGCCGCCATGAAAGACCTCGAAAATCCGCCTGAAGATATTCCTGTAAACGGCCGTGACCTTGTTACTGGTATACCAAAGCAGATTATGGTAAGCTTCCAGGAAATTGCTGAGGCGCTGGATAAAAGTATATTCAAAATTGAAGAGGCCATTCTGAAAGCGCTGGAAACAACGCCTCCAGAACTTGCCGGAGATATTTACCGCCGTGGTTTGTACCTGACCGGAGGTGGAGCACTGTTACGTGGGCTGGATAAACGTTTGAGCCAGAAGATCAAGCTGCCCGTGCATATAGCAGACGATCCGCTGAAAAGCGTGGTTCGCGGCACAGGCCTTGCTTTGAAGCATTATGACCGGTACCCCTTTGTTATGAGATAAAAAATTAAGTACGAAGCCGGACCCAGTTCCTGGCTTTGTACTTTAACTTCAAACTTCACTCTGTGCGAAACATATTTCTCTTCATCAGAAAGTTTTCCAATTTTCTATTCTTCCTGGTGCTGCAGATAATCTCGCTTTACTTTCTTTTTACGTACAATAAGTTTCATCAGGCCGCCTTTATGGATGTGGCGGGTGAATTCACCGGGCGGATAAGCCAGAAATACAATAATGTTGAGTATTATTTTCAGCTGAAGAGCACCAATGACTCTTTGGTTAAACAAAATACACAGCTGCTGAATTTGCTTCGCCAGGACTATGAAGGACCGGATACTTCAATAAAATTTTTTACGGATACGTTACGGGTAGATTCTCTATTAACCATACAACGGTTTAAATATTATGACGCCAAAATAGTAGGCAGTTTTGTAAGTACACAAAACAATTACCTTACTATTCACCGGGGAAGCAACCAGGGCTTGCCTAAAAATAAAGAGTGGGGTGTTATCAGCCCGGACGGAATAGCTGGCAGGATTGTTTCAGTAGGCGATAATTTTTCTGTTGTTATGAGTGTGCTGAACCGCCAGTTTAAGGTAAATTCCATGTTAAAAAAGGGCGGAGAAACGGGGCCCGTTTCATGGGATGGAGACAACCCGCTTTACCTGAAACTCATCAATATCCCTAAAAGCGCCAAGGTTGCCAAAGGCGATTCTGTTTTAACCAGCAATGTTTCTGATATTTATCCGCCGGGTATAATGGTAGGCACCATTGCAGAAATCATAGATGACAAGAGCAGTAATTTTTATATACTAAAATTAAAAACAGCTACTAATTTTTCTAATCTTCAGTTCGTATATGTATTGGAAGACCTGCAAAGAGATGAGCGCCAGAAATTAGAAGATCCCTATAAGAAAGGTAAATGAGCACATTTGTAAAAAATATTATCCGCTTTGCTTTATTTATACTGATACAGGTATTTGTGCTGCACCAGGTACCAACCCTGCACAAATTTATTACACCCTACCTGTACTTCCTGTTTGTAATATGGCTGCCTTTTGGTATGAGCCGCAGCCTGCTGATGTTTACGGCTTTTATCTTTGGTTTAACGCTTGATTATTTTCTTAAGACGCCGGGGCTGCATGCAGCTGCCTGTGTGCTTGTGGCCTATGTGCGGCCTTTTTTAATAAACATGCTGATACGGCAGGAAGGAGATCAGCAGAACTATGCATCTCCTTCAATTGTTAGTATGGGATGGGCACCTTATTTTATGATGGTATTTATTCTAACGCTGCTGCATCATGGGTATATGGTTTTTTTAGAAGTACTGCAGGCTGGCAGTTTCCTGTATTTCCTGGGCAAGGTGCTGGCCACTACCGGTGTTAGCATGCTATTAATACTTATTACAGAATTATTATTTTTCCGAAAAGAAAAATTCCGCACCAACACAGTATAAACGTGACGCGTGAAACGTCAGGCGTGAGGGCTGCGGCGCGTTTGTTATTATACTTTGCGACTTACTACTCACGCCTGACGTTTCACGCGTCTGACGCTTTCAAAAGAAAAATAAATCTTTACACTTCCACAATAAAATATATCATTTCTTCATTCGTATTTTGCACTCCGTAACTCCGCTTTTACACTATGTCTGTTTTCAATCAGTCCCGCAGCAATATCATCAGGCTCATCTTCCTGGGGGTGTTTATCATTATTCTTGGCCAACTTATCAATTTGCAGCTTTTTTCAGATAAGTACAAAGCCGCAGCTATGAATAATGCTTTGTTTGCAAAAGTGGTGTATCCCGACCGCGGTATTATTTACGACAGAAAAGGGAAAGCCATTTTAAACAATACTATTATGTATGACCTGGTGGTAACACCTAACCAGGTAAAGAATATAGATACTTTTGCGCTTTGCGAACTGCTGGGTATTGATACAGCTGAATTCAAACAACGCATGGTGGATGC
>JBDSOC010000123.1:0-7177 GCA_039915085.1 Chitinophagaceae bacterium | reverse complement strand
CCAGTAAAAGCATATTACCGTCATTGCGAACGAAGTAAAGCAATCTGGGGATATAGTAATTTGTTTAAAAATAATGCCCAATTTCCCTGTACATATATGCCGTTGAATTAAAATTCAGTGTACTTGTACCCAGCAACGACAATCATTACCTGCCTGGCAGCTTCGCTTCCAAAAACTATATCGTACAAGTGTGCGACGCAATTGCCGTTGAATAGTATTCCTGCTGTCCGGCTCATAAAGAAAAACAGGTTAGTAAAAAGTTATTTTATAAGAAAAATTTGAACTTGTCATAGAAGCAAAAAGTAATTGCCCGGAGAATATGATCAAAGTTCCTTCCGTTAGGAGGACAGGTATTTACGATTTGAAATCATCCTCTTCAAAACACAATTCCCCGGCATAGACTCTTTTTATACAACCGACTATTGCATCAAGCGGTGCAGTTTTTACAATATACCCCCGGCCTCCCGCATTAAGTAATTCTTCGGAATCAGCATTTGACCACGCATTTGATAGTCCAAGAATTTTTGCATCGGGGTAATGCTTCAGTATATTTTTGGTTGTTTCTATGCCTGTTACCGGTTTCATATAAATATCCATTACCACCACATCTGGATGTAATTGCTCATATATTTTTTCAGCTTCCGGTCCTGAACTGGCAGTACCCGCTACTTTAATGGTACTGTCGTGGGGCAATAAAGATTTTAATGCATTCAGCATCATGGAATGATCGTCTACAATTAATATTGATATAGTCCGGCTCAAGGGTTTTTTTTAATAATAATGACGTTAAAAGCAAGGATGATAAGGAGTAATGTAAGATGCCATACCAGGTAATAAGCTGCTTGTCTAAGATACCATCTTTTACCTGTATTTTATAAATATTAAACATTTAAAATATGGTTTTATATAAGCGGTCAAACAGGTAAATAAGCAATCCCGGCAAAATCAGCAAAATGAAACATCAATTGAAAAAATTACGGGGTATCCGTCCTGGTTAATCTTCTTATCTTGTTAGTTTTTATACGGAGATAATATTCCTGGCCGGTTTATCATAGTAAAATTTATTGATACTTTATTTAATAAATAACAACAATGAAAATAACCTGCCCCTGTTATCTTTACAGGCATGTTTACAGAATTTGTACATTGTAGCCTGGTACCGGTCGTTGATGCAACATCGTTTTTTGTTGTTTGCACATTATGGCATGGCAACTTTAACACCATACAATTATGATTCATCTTACACAAACCATGCGTTGGTTTGGTCCAAATGACCCTGTTAGCTTAAGTGACATCAGGCAGGCAGGTTGTACAGGCGTGGTTACGGCTTTACACCATATTCCGCCAGGCGATGTGTGGACGGTAGAAGAAATCAATACCAGGAAAAAAATGATCAACGGTGCTGGCATGGAATGGAAAGTGGTTGAAAGCCTGCCTGTGCATGAAGATATAAAAAAGCGTTCTGGCAACTATGCATTATATACAGAGCAGTACAAAAATAGTCTGCGGAATGTGGCCGATTGTGGTCTACAGGTGATTACCTATAATTTTATGCCGGTAATGGACTGGTTGCGTACGGATCTTTCTTATGCCCTGGCAGATGGCAGCAAGGCTTTGTATTTTGAACGCGCCGCCTTTATTGCCTTTGACCTTTTTTTATTGAAAAGGCCAGGTGCAGAAAATGATTATACCGTGGCTGAAATACAAGCAGGCAAAACCAGGTTTGAAGCCATGGGGGCAGAGGAAAAAGAAAAATTGTTTCGCAATGCGATGCTGGGCTTGCCAGGCAGTGATGAAGCTTTTACACCTGAACAAGTATTGAAAGCGCTTCAAACATACAAAGGCATAGATGCAAAATTACTGAAAGAGCACCTTTTTAATTTTTTACAGCAGGTAGTTCCGGTGGCTGAAGCAGCAGGTCTGCAAATGGCCATACACCCTGACGATCCTCCTTACCCGGTGCTGGGTTTGCCACGTATATTAAGCACAGAAAAAGACGTAGAAGATTTATTAAGGGCTGTGCCTTCCAAAGCAAATGGCCTGTGTTTTTGTACCGGTTCTTTTGGCGCCAGGGCAGATAATGATTTAATTAAAATGCTTAAAAAATTTGGAGATAATATTTATTTTCTTCATCTGCGCAATACAAAAAGGGATGCCGGAGGAAATTTTTTTGAAGCGAAGCATTTAGGCGGCGATGCGGATATGTATGGAATTGTAAAAGAAGCGTTGTTGCTAATGAAAAGAAGAAATGTTTCTATTCCCATGCGGCCAGATCACGGGCACCAGATGCTGGATGATCTGAAAAAGAATACTTATCCGGGCTATTCAGGTATCGGCAGACTTAAAGCACTGGCTGAATTAAGAGGATTGGAACTGGGCATTAGCGAAAGTATGAGAAGAGTTGAGAATTAAGTATTATAGTTAAGAGGCGTGACAAAATGAACCGTAAGTTAATAGTATAGTGTAAATGAAAAAGAAGAAATCAGGCCCATCCGAACGGATGTTCAACCGGGCAGGCATCAAAACATCATACAACAGACATCAGCCATTCCACCTATTTTTGAAAAGTAATCAAGCGATATGATAACACTAACACCCACCATGCGCTGGTACGGGCCCGATGATCCGGTAAGCCTGAGCGATATATTGCAGGCAGGTTGTACAGGAGTAGTAACTGCACTGCATCATATACCCAACGGGCAAATTTGGACAGGGGATGAAATTAAAAAACGCAAAATCATTATCAATGCTGCCGGCCTTGAATGGAAGGTAGTGGAAAGTGTGCCGGTGCATGAAGACATTAAAACACAACGGGAGAATTTTCATACCTATATAGATAATTATAAAGAAAGTATCCGGAACCTTGCGGCTAACGGCATTGAAGTGATCACCTATAATTTTATGCCGGTACTTGACTGGACAAGAACCGATTTATCATATGAGGTAGCTGATGGATCCAAAGCCCTGCGTTTTGAGAAAGCTGCATTGGTAGCTTTTGATGTTTTCATGCTAAAAAGAAAAAATGCGGATAAAGATTATACCAGTGAAGAAATAGCAGCCGGAGAACAGCGCTTCCTGAAAATGAGTGACGAAGAAAAAAAATTATTACAGCGTAATATTATTGCAGGTTTGCCTGGCAGTGAAGAATCTTTTACTGCGTCGCAGTTCCAGGAAGCATTGGATAAATATGATGGAATAGATGAGGAAAAATTACGCAGCCACCTGAATTATTTTTTGCAGCAAATTGTGCCTGTTGCAGAACAAGAAGGTATTAAAATGGCCATACATCCTGACGATCCTCCATTTGCTATTTTTGGTTTGCCAAGGGTGTTAAAGACAAGCGACGATGTTAAAAAACTAATAACAGCAATGCCATCCGTAAACAATGGACTTTGTTTTTGTACGGGTTCTTATGGTGTGCGTGCGGATAATGATTTACCCGCAATGATAAAATTTTTTGGTGAAAGGATACATTTCTTACACCTTCGTTCTACCAGGCGCAATGCTGCAGGTGATTTTTATGAAGACAATCACCTCGAAGGGGATGTAGATATGTATGGAGTGATGGAAGAAATCATGCGGTTGATGCAGGAGCGGAAAGTTAGTATTCCTATGCGCCCGGATCACGGTCACCAGATGCTGGACGACCTGAAAAAGAAAACCAATCCCGGTTATTCTGCTATTGGAAGATTAAGGGGATTGGCAGAGTTGCGGGGACTGGAACAGGGAATTGGCAAATCATTGTTTTCTTAATCATCTAACGATATATACTTATGGCCTTGCCTTCCAATGTTACTGCTGTTCAGTCTGCTCCGGAAACACCGGCCACAAAAGCTGGTTTTTTATTCCCTTTCATTATGGTCACGAGTTTATTTTTTTTCTGGGGATTTATACATAATCTTGATCCGGTACTCATCCCGCATTTAAAAAGGGCCTTTAGCCTGAATGCACTAAAAGCATCTTTGGTGGATTCGGCTGTGTACCTGGGCTATTTTTTTATGGCTATTCCGGCTGGCATTATAATGAAAAATTACGGGTATAAAACCGGTATACTTATTGGACTTAGTTTTTTTGCAATAGGATGTTTTTTATTTGTACCAGCAGCCAATACCATGCAGTATGCATTTTTTTTGGCAGCATTATTTATTGTTGCCTGTGGGCTCGCCATATTGGAAACGGCCGCCAATCCCTATGCTACCATATTAGGAGATCCAAAAACTTCAACACAAAGATTAAATTTCGCCCAATCTTTTAACGGGTTAGCTGCTTTTCTTGCACCGATTTTAGGAGGCAGATTCATTCTTTCTGAAAAACCGCTTGAAGCAGCAGATCTGGCTAAAATGACTGAACAGGCGCGCAGTTTATACTTGCATGAAGAAACGGCTACGGTGAAAATGCCCTATATTATTTTAGGTACTGCCATACTTGTTGTTGCCGCTATATTCTTTTTTACAAAACTTCCGGATATAAAAGACAAACAGGAAAAGGAGAAATCAGGTTTTTTTCATGCATTGCGTCATAAGCATTTGAAGTGGGCAGTAATAGCACAATTCTTTTATGTGGGTGCGCAGGTATGTATACTCAGCTTTCTTATTTTATTTGCTACAAAAGCCGCAGGAATAACTGAGAAAGAAGCTTCTTTTTACTCTGGTCTTGCTGGATTGTCGTTTATGGTTGGGCGGTTTGCAGGTACTTTTTTCATGCGCTATATTCAGCCCGCAAAATTATTAGCACTTTATTCTGTTGCCTGTATTCTTTTGTGCCTTGTTACAATTCTCGGAACCGGCATGATCACTTTATATGCAACTATTGTAATGACTTTTTTTATGTCGATCATGTTTCCTACCATATTTGCATTGGGTATACAGGATATTGGTGCAGATACAAAGCCAGCTTCCAGCTTACTGATTATGTCGATTGTTGGTGGTGCAGCCCTGCCACCTTTACTCGCTTATATTGCCGACAGGACAAATAATATACAAAATGGTTACGTAATACCATTAATTTGCTTTGCAGTAATACTTTATTTTGGATTGAAAGGTTACAGGCATACAGAAAAAGCCGTTGAAGTGCTGCATTAAGAGTACCCGGTATTGAGATAATAGTATAAAGACTTTCAGGTAATAAATTGTTTTAATACTAAGTACTAAAAAACTCCATACTGAATATACCGTGTTGTTTAAATACTCAATACTAAAAACCTAAAACTAGCCATGCGCTATTGCCTTGCACTTGATTTAAACGATGATGCAGCACTGATTGCTGAATACGAAGCCTATCATAAAAATGTATGGCCCGAAATAAAAAAAAGTATTACGGATGCGGGCATAACGAACATGGAAATCTACCGTACCGGCAATCGTTTGTTTATGATCATGGAGACAGATGATACATTCCGCTTTGAAAGAAAAGGGGCTATGGACAAAAGCAATCCCAAGGTGCAGGAATGGGAACAATTAATGTGGAAATTTCAAAGTTCATTGCCCTGGGCCAAAGATGGGGAGAAATGGATTTTGATGGATAAAATTTTTACACTGGATGCATAAAAGATATTGAATGAATGGACATGGCCCAAATATAAACCTGGCCGGAGCAATTGATGCCCACCAGCATTTCTGGCAGTATGATCCTGTACAGCACAGTTGGATAAATGATGAAATGGCCAGCATCAGGAAAGATTTTTTACCGGAAGATTTGCAACCAATATTAAAAGAAAATAATGTTGAAGGCTGCATAGCCGTGCAGGCAGATCAGACTGAAAAGGAAACAGACTTTTTATTGCAACTGTCAAATGAAAATAATTTTATCAAAGGCATTGTAGGGTGGGTTGATTTGAGATCAGCAAATATACAGGCCAGGCTTGAACACTATGCGCAGTTTAAAAACATCAAAGGATTCCGCCATATTCTGCAGGGGGAAGAGTCGGAGTTTATGTTACAACCCAATTTTTTTAAAGGAATTGCTTTGCTGCATCAGTTTGGTTTTACATACGACATCCTTATTTTTCCCAAACACCTTAAGGCCGCATTGCAATTGGCAAAACAATTTCCTGATCAGTCATTTGTAATTGATCATATAGCCAAACCATATATTAAAAGTGGCGAGACAGATGAATGGAAAAAAGACATAGCAGCCATTGCTCAATTCCCGAATATTCATTGCAAAATAAGCGGCATGGTAACAGAGGCGGATATGCGCAACTGGAAGCAGGCGGATTTTATACCTTATCTTGATACTGTTGTGGCATCTTTTGGTGTTAACCGTATTATGTATGGTTCCGACTGGCCGGTTTGCCTTGCAGCAGGATCATATACAGCCGTCATTGGTATTGTGAAAGAATATTTTTCTGTGTTCAGTGCTGATGAGCAACAATTATTTTTTAACAAAAACGCATCTGCATTTTATCATTTAACATAAAGAACATGGATCTGCATCTAAAAGACAAAATAATAATAGTAACCGGCGGAGCAAGAGGAATTGGAGAAGGAATAGTAAAAGTGCTGGGTAAAGAAGGCGCTGTGCCTGTAATCATTGGAAGAAATGAAAAAGATAACCTGGCAACAGTTGCTGCCGTAGAAGCTGCGGGTGGCCGTTGCGGACAGGTAGTGGCAGAATTAACAGATCCCACGGCAAGTGAAAAAGCAGTTAAAGCTGTGATAGAAAAATATGGCCGTATAGATGGGGTAGTAAATAATGCAGGCGCCAACGATGGCGTCGGGTTAGAAAATGGAAACTATGAAGCGTTTATCGCTTCGCTGCATAAAAATATGGTCCATTATTATTTAATTGTACATCATTCATTACAGGAATTAAAAAAATCAAAAGGTGCGATAGTAAATATTACTTCAAAAACAGCAGAGACCGGCCAGGGAGGTACCTCTGCCTATGCTGCTGCCAATGGTGGCCGCAATGCATTAACCCGCGAATGGGCGGTTGAATTATTAAAGTACGGTATACGCGTGAATGCTGTTGTAGTAGCTGAATGTTTTACACCCCTGTATGAAAGATGGATTGAAACATTGCCCAATCCGCAGGAGAAATTAAAATCTATTGAAGCTACTATACCGCTTGGGCACCGGATGACAACAGCAGAAGAACTGGGCAATACCACTGCTTTTTTATTATCAGATTGTTCAAGTCATACTACCGGCCAGCTGATTCATGTAGATGGTGGTTA
>JBDSOC010000077.1:0-5236 GCA_039915085.1 Chitinophagaceae bacterium | reverse complement strand
TGCCGGATTTACTGAAGTACATACGTTAAGTGGTTCCGGGCGAATGTTTACGGTTGCGTTACTGGTTACCAGCTGGGCTTCATTTGCGTTTACACTTACCCGTATCACACAATACATTGTTAGCGGTGAAATCAATAAATTTTTTAAATACCGTAAGCTTATGGGTGCAATTGATAAAATGAATGGTCACGTTATTGTTTGCGGGTACGGCCGGAATGGACGGCAGGCTGCACAAACACTAAAAGTGCACGGAGAACCTTTTGTAGTTATAGAACGCGATGCGGATCTGATTGAAAAGAATCTTGCTGAGCATCCGGATCTCATTTACCTGCAGGGAGACGGTACAGATGATGATGTACTGAGGCGGGCAGGAATAGACCGCGCAAAGGCGCTCATATCTGCTTTGCCTACCGACGCGGATAATGTTTTTATTGTGCTTTCAGCGCGTACTATGAATACGTCCATGCAAATTATTAGCCGTGCTGCTAATGGTAATTCTATTGCCAAATTAAAAAAAGCGGGTGCCGACAGTGTAATTATGCCCGACCGTATTGGCGGCACACACATGGCAACCCTGGTTTCCAAGCCGGACGTCATTGAGTTTATAGATTATTTATCAGGAGAAGAAGGAGAGAGCATCAATATGGAGTCTGTGCCCTGGGTCCAGTTGCCCGATGAAATAAAGGATAAGACGCTAAAAGAAATTATGAACTGGAAAATTACCGGTGTCAACTGTATTGGAATAAAAAGTAAAGACGGCAAGTTTGTTATCAACCCACCTGACGATATTATTATTGAAGAAGGCATGAAAGTTATTGTATTGGGTACCCGCCAACAGATTGAAGAAATGAAAGGGAATATCAGGTGACGTCATCGCCCGCTTTTCTCAAATTCTACAAACTTAAAGAGGGGTTCATTTTTTTTTAGAATAAAAAACACCAGCGTTTATCGCCGGCGTTCCAGTAAGTAAGATTGCAGATTATTATTATTCATTCATCCTGAATGTAATCAGTAAACTAATTTGCGGAGAGGCACCCTCTGCTGCGCATCAGGAGAGGGGCCAGGGTGATGTTATTTCACTATCTCCAGTAATTCCACATCAAAAATAAGGGTTGATCCGGGAGCAATTTTTGGTCCTGCGGCATTGTCGCCATAAGCAAGATTGGCTGGCAAAAATAATTTCCATTTGCTGCCAACGGGCATTAACTGCAACGCTTCTACCCAACCCTGTATAACACCTGTTACAGGAAAGTCGACTGGTTGACCACGATCTACAGAACTGTCGAAAACAGTACCATCCAGCAGGGTGCCGTGGTAGTGACATTTTACTTTATCAGCAGGCAGCGGTTTGGGACCAGTGCCTTCTTTTATCACCATGTATTGAAGCCCGCTGGCCGTAGTAATTACGCCGGGTTTTGTTTTATTTTCTGCGAGAAATGCTTCACCAGCCTTGTGATTGGTTTCAATAATGCCCGCATTGGCCTGGTGGCTTACCTCCATTTTTTCAGCCTGCTTTTTTTGCAGGTAATTATTTACGCAGGCAGTCATTTGCTCTTCAGTAAGCAATGTTTTCCCGGTTTTAATATCGTTAATGGCCCGGTTAAGTAAAGTTGTATTAATATTTGTAATTCCCTGCTGTTTGTAAAAACTGGCCAGGCTCATACCTATAGAATAACTGAGAGAATCATTCTGCGATTTGAATACAGCCGCTGTTGGTTTAGCAGCCGGCTTTTTAACGGTTTTTGACTGGGCATTTACTGAAGTAAGCATACCCATTACCACAATACCTGTAAGAAGTTTTTTCATTGAAATTTAATTTGGCGCGAAATTATCAATTTTTTTTTAACAAAGCTTCCTGTAAACGCTCAATGTGGTAAACTTATTCTGTTTTATCTTGCTGATATGAAACAATTTAACACTTCTGTAGAGGTGCGCTGGTCGGATCTTGATCCTAATTTTCACCTTCGGCATTCTGTTTATTATGATTATGGTGCTTATTGCCGTATCCGGTTCCTGGAAGCGCATAACATCACGGCACAGTTTATGCACCAGCACCACTTCGGTCCAATTCTATTTCGGGAAGAATGCGTCTTTAAAAAAGAAATTTTATTGTCCGATAAAATAACCATTGATGTTAGTCTGCTAAAATCGAAGAAAGATGGCAGCCGCTGGACAATGCAGCACCAATTTTTTAAAAATAATGAAATAGTAGCAGCTATTTTAACGTTAGATGGGGCGTGGATGGATACAATTAAAAGAAAGCTTACGGTTCCTCCTCCTGAAGTACAGCAAACTTTCGAACTTGGTCCGAAAGCAGAAGGATTTCAATGGATCCAGTAACACAGGAAAATAGTTTAATGAAAAGTTAATAACACACAAATTGATAAATAAATACGCTATGAAAAAAATTTTAATGATCGGTCTGTTGTTTTCAGTGACCGTTGCTGCTTTTTCACAGGATTCTGCAAAAAAGAAAACTTCATTGTTTGGAAAGGTAACCAGCGCTGTTAATTCAGTAAAAGGCGGTACAGGTTCTTCCTTGAGTAATGAAGATATTGTTAGTGGATTAAAAGAAGCATTGAGCCTTGGCGCAAAAAAAAGCGCTGATAAATTATCTGCGGCGGATGGGTTTTTTAAGGACGCGGCAGTAAAAGTATTGATGCCACCTGAAGCACAAAAGGTTGAAAAAACATTGCGCAGTATTGGTGCAGGAAAACTGGTAGACGATGCCATTCTGAGTTTTAACCGTGCAGCGGAAGACGCTTCCAAATCTGCTGCTCCTATTTTTATTGACGCGGTTAAAAATATGAGTATCCAGGATGCCCTTGGTATTTTAAAAGGTGCTGATACGTCTGCTACTTCTTATCTTAAAAAAGCAACAACAGCAAAACTTACTACTGCATTTAAACCAACCATTGATTCTTCACTTGCAAAAGTAAATGCTACAAAATACTGGTCGCTGGTAGTAGATAAATACAACAGTCTGCCTACTACATTTAATAAGGTAAATTCAGATCTTCCTTCTTACGTTACACAAAAAGCATTGAATGGTATTTTCTTTTATGTAGCCGATGAAGAAAAACAAATACGCGCCAATCCTGCGGCAAGGGTTAGTGAGATACTGAAAAAGGTGTTCGCGAAATAAGGAGCCTGACCCCGTCCTCTATTGCATGCTGCATTACAACATGTAAAAGTATGGTACGATACAGGCAGACTGTAAGAAGATTTTATAATGATCTTTTAATAAATCAAAGAATGTAACAAGCAAACATTTTACGGAAAGAAACCCCTCTCTGCCGAAGGTGGAGAGGGGTGGGCGAGGGTTTAATTCAGCCGCCTGAGCATTTTTTCCGCATTCTCATTTCCCGGTTGCAGGCCAATCACCTTGTTATAATATTTTTTCGCAGCTTCTTTGTTGTTCAGTTTTAAGTTTATTTCTCCCAGGCTGTCATACACACTGGCTTCTTTAGGAAAAAGCATTGCATTCAATTGAAATGCCAGCATAGCTTTGCCTGTTTCCCCGGCTGCCATCCATACATAACCCAGTGAATTTATCTCTGCACTATTTTTTACCAGGGTCTTTAATATATATGCCAGGTTAATACTGTCTTTTATAACAACATTGGAATTATTTGCCTTTGTAAGCTGCAGCAGGTAAGCAGCCCCTTTATAATTGGGCTGATAAGGTGCCGCTTGTAAAATAGCCAGTAGATCTTGCTCAAGCGAGATGACAGGGTACTCAACAATCCGGTTAATTTCTTTTTTGCCGGAATAAACTATAAGATCAGGAACGCGGTGGATGGCTTTCCCTTTTTCCTCATACCCCGGACTTTGCTTGTAGGTACTATCGTGATTGTCTACCATTATCATTTTTATCTGCGATGGCTGTACCCCGGCATACTCAAGTAATTTAAACATTCGTGGCACTTCTCTTTTACTATCGCCGCACCAGGTGCCCATGAAGATTTCAAACTTTTTATTTTTTACCAATGGCCTTAGTTGGTTGGCAGTTACAGAATCCATGGTATAATCAGTATAATTTTTATCAAACCATGCTGCATAAGGCAACTGCTGCAAATCTTCTTTTTTGTGCATACCCAGCAGCATCGGGTTGCCGCTTGCATCAGAATGTGCCGGTTTATTACCTTCAGATATTTGTACAATATTTTTCCGCTGACAGGAATGAAATACCAATGCCATTGCGGCTATGCAAATAAATCTCATAAAATAGTTTATTGATGGATAAATAAATGATTGCCCTGCATTTCTCAGCCATTGGCTGTAAGCAGTGCTTTACTTAAAAAATGGGATAATATTTATGAGATCTGAAGCGGCGGGCGAAATACATTTTTACCAAATATGCAGTATAGTGATTCACTATTGCTTTTGGGCCATGCAGTAAAAAAAGAAGTATGATTGATTATAAAGAAAAACGCATCTGAAGAGTGAAATAATTCTTCCGACGGCAATTGTGAAGATATATGCTGCGGTGATTGATCTTTGGATGATTTGTCTGTATTTATAAGGGTATAAAGTTGTTTTTCGCAATCACAAATAAATGAACTTGTCTGTTCATAGGCAGCAACTTTACAAAAACAGAAATTAATCACCTTGCCAAATTGGGCGAGGAAAAAAACAAGCAGTGCGAATATGGTGATTTGCTTTCTCAAAATGTAATCTGCATAAAAATAATTTTTTTAACTGATAATATCATCATTGAGCAAATAGTATTTTGCTGTATAGTTGTCTTTGCAGATTTTTGTAAAGGATATGATCAATAAAACAATTACTGCTTATAAAGATGCCTACGCTGGTTTATCACGCGATACATGGCTGCTCTCACTGGTAATGCTGATTAACCGCAGCGGAACCATGGTAGTACCTTTCATGAGTCTTTACCTTACCAGTGATGATATGGGATATAGCATAGGTAAAGCCGGGTTTGTATATGGTTTGTTTGGCGCAGGGGCTTTTATAGGTGCATGGCTGGGCGGGAAACTTACTGATAAAATTGGTTTTTATCCTGTACAGCTGATTACCTTAACCGGTGGAGGCTTGTTTTTTATATTGCTCGGGCAAATGAAAAGCTTTCCGGCTATTTGCATCGTATCATTTTTTCTCAGTTTTATTAATGAAGCGTTCCGTCCTGCTAATTCAACGGCCATTGCTTTTTACAGTAAAGAAGAAAACAGAACGCGTTCCTATTCATTAAACAGGCTGGCCATCAATATGGGTT
>JBDSOC010000058.1:0-7523 GCA_039915085.1 Chitinophagaceae bacterium | reverse complement strand
CAATGTGCACGGGTTTGTATATAAATGATTGTAGTTTAATCGCCGTCATCATCCTGGAAAGAAATCTTTATCGCCAATGCTGAACTGAGATCTACTTTCAGCAGTACCACCAGCCGGGTGGCCTCTGCATACAGATCATTCACTACAGTAATATTATTAACGATACTGGCAGACAACTGATTTGCCTGCAGGGCTGTTAATTTTGCTATCAGGGTATTGAATTCCGCAGTAATTACATCGTTAAGTGCTACACCATTCTTCTGTGCTTTGGAAGCAATCACTTTATCATCAAAACCATACCCTGTTCCACCCAGATACATATTTTGAATTGCTTTCACCTGCTGTATCATCAGTTGTATTGATATTCCGCTGTAATAGGCTTCTACTTTTTCGGGCGCCAGTGGTAATATGGTAGTGCCATATTTACCAATAGGAATACCCAATTTATAACTCTTCATCACTATATCATAATCCTGTACAAAAGCATTCATGAGCAAACTGAGTGAGCTACCGGAATTTACACCTGTGGCGGCAGTAAATTTTGCAATATAATTACCACCACCGGCAGACCATGCTGCTGAAACTGCAGCTGCCTTTGTTTTTATAGAAGCGACAATGGCGGACAAATATGTTTTTGCGCCGGCCGCTTTGGCATCAGTTGTAAAACGTGCCAGTGTGGTGGCGTTGCCGGCTCCAAATAATAAAAAATCAATAGCAGGAAAACCCTGTGCCTTCAAATTTGCAAGGCCATCAATGGTATAGTTGCCACTGCTGATATTGCTTTTAATTATAACACTGTCAGTTGGAAAAACATTGATAGTAGTTGTTAGCAAAGACTGATCGGATGCTGGTCCAAACTGGTATTCACTGCAGGTTTCCCATGCCAGGTAAGCGGCTTTAAAAGCGGCCTGCGCTGCCGTCAGCGTGGTTGCATTTGGCGTTGCGGTAAATGCCGTAGTTGCACCATCAAGGGCAACCATTGCTGCAGAAAGATTTTGATAAGAAGGAATAATTATGGCGGTACCAATATTTACCAGTGCGGAATCTATATTACCCGGCGGGGGTGTTCCAGGATTAGCATCATTTCCTTTGCTGCAGGAGATCAAAATTATAATACCTGTTACAGCAACCAGGATAACGGACAATGTTGTTTTTTGCTTCATCAGAAAAAATTTAATGAGATAAAATTTAGAGGTACGACTTCACTGCATCCCATCCATATATTGCACTGATAGCACTCTTAATGGTTTCAAGATTTGCCTGGGTAAGATTATATAAATTGGTTCCAAACAGTGCTATAACAGCATTCACCTGTGCATCGGAAGCAATTTTCCTTTTGCTGTTAAACTTCCATGAATTAATAAACCCTATGCCTTCAGAAATGTTTCCAACGCTGGCAGATGCACCATTTGGAATATTACCGATGGCTTCGTTCAATTCATGCAATGCAGCAGCAGCTTCCATCTTTTCGTAGATAGCAATTATGTTGGCTGCGTCATCCTGTGCAGTAAAAAGATCACTATTGTTCAACGCCATGCGGCCATTAAGAAACGCTTTCAGCAAAGTTGGATTTGAATTAACGCCTGTAAGATTAACAACTGGCCTGTTTACACCAGAATCTATCTGGCTCGAATATGAACCCCAGTATTTTACACCCGCCCTGTTAGCAGGAAAATTAACAGGAACAGCCCAAAGGAAAAATGCCTGATCCCATGCATGTATTTTTGCGGCAACAGAAATGGAACTGTTCAGGGAATCTGAAAGATATACATCTGTTGTAAGGTGCTGGATTAATATACCCATGATTGTTTTTGTAAACAATTGACGCCAGTAAATACCATTGCCCGATAAAAGTGTCTTTTTATCGCTGATGCCTGCAACACCATTGGCGGCTGTTTTTGTAGATTGGCTGGAGACTGCGATACTGTCAAACATTGCTTCAATAAATGGTGCGGCAGCTGGTGTAACCAGGCTTTTCAGATTAACGCCTGATGTATTTAATTTGAGACTAATGCCAGCAACTGTTGTGTCCCTGAAAAAGCTGCCTGTGTTTGCCAGCATACTTTTCATTTGCGGGGCGCTTAAAACAACATTCGCTGTATTACCGGTTGTTATATAAGATTCCATCTGCGATACCATGGAAAGTATTATCCTGGCAGCATTGGAATCAATATTGGTAAAGTTGTAACTGGAGGGCAGGGTATAATCAACCCGTAATTTTGTTGGTACTGAATCATTTTTCTTACAGCCAACAGACATAATTAAAACTATAGCCGCTAAAAGGGAGTGCCTTACTTTCATATTTCCGGGTTTTACTTTTTTGCAAAAAAACCCTCTTTTCAACTTCTATTACTGCCATATCGGGAATTTGACTTTCTCAATCGGGAAAAAATGGATAGTGCCATTCCATGTAATTGAATTTTAATGAATTGTATAATGACTTTGTTTATCATAAACATGAAGATTCCAGGAGGAAGAATTAGAAATTGTAAGAACAGCACCAGGAATCCTGGGCCTCAGATTCCGTTTTACATAAAAAAACAACCGTAGCTTTTAATGACTACGGTTGTTTACCCGGGTACAGTGCGTGACCGGATAATAAACACTTGCTTCATATCCATTAGACGATGACGTCAGATGAAGGGAGTCAAACTTTTATAATTCTCTTAACCAGATATTCCGGTAGCTGATGGGCTCACTCTTATCTCCGTGTGCCTGTAGTTTTATAGGTGAAGCACCATGTACACGGTATGAAGGCTGCCCTATATAAGGTGTATCCCCCAGCAGGGTTGTATTATTTTGAACAAGTACCCCATTATGAAAAACAGTTACTCTTCCCGGAGATTGTAAAATACCATGATCATTAAAACGGGGGGCTGTCCAAACGATGTCGTAAGTCTGCCATTCTCCTGGTTTTTTACAGGCATTTGCCAGTGGAACAGCTTGTTTATACATACTGCCCACCTGCCCATTTACATAAGTCGTATTTTTATAATTATCCAGTACCTGTAGTTCATAACCACCCGCACCCCATGGCAGTGCCGCTAAAAAAATACCACTATTGCCGCGCCCCTGCCCGCTGCCGGTAATATTTTCAGGGATACGGTATTCAATATGCATCTGATAATCCATGAACTTTCTTTTGGTTTGCAGGTCACCCGCAGTTTTATCTACAGTTATCACATTGTCTGCAACCATCCATTTCCTGGCACCGGTTGAATCCTTTAGTGCTATCCATTCATCCAGGTTTTTACCATCAAATAAAATAATGGCATCAGATGGAGGCGCTGCAAAGTTTGCACCCGGTGTTATTATTTTAGGTACGGGTGTGTAATATTCGGTTTCTTCCGGCTTTGCCTGCGCAAAACAAAAGCCTGTTACAGCAAGTGCTGAACAAAGCAGTAATATATTTTTTGTCATATAGATTTATTAAAGGAGTAAATGATATTTTCTTTTTTCAAATTAAACAACCGAAGCCTTAAAAAACTCCGGTTGTTTACTCAGGTTCGCGGCTGACCGAATAATTATCAACTGCCGTTTAACCTTTAGACGGCGACGTCAGATGGCGCTTCACGTTTATAATTCCCTTACCCAGATATTGCGGTAGCTGATTGGTTCGCTCTTGTCGCCATGCGCTTGCAATTTAATAGGAGAAGGGCCATGTTTTTTATAAAAAGGAGCGCCAATGTATACCGTCTGACCTTTTAACTCAGTATGATTTTGCAGTAAAACACCGTTATGAATCACTGTTACATAAGCAGGGGTTTTTACAGAACCGTCATCATTAAAGCGCGGGGCGTTCCAAAAAATATCATAGGTCTGCCATTCGCCGGGTTTCTTACAGGCATTTGCCAATGGCACCGACTGTTTGTAAACACTGCCGGTCTGACCATTTACATAAGTGCTGTTATTATAGCAATCCAGTATTTGTATTTCATAGCCATCATCGCCCGGACCGGTAGAAGCAAGGAAGACGCCGCTGTTACCGCGGGCCTGTCCTTCGCCGGTTATATTAGCCGGTATGCGCCATTCAAGGTGCAGCTGGTAATCTGTAAAAGATTTTTTCGTTTGTATATTACCGGCAGTCTTACCAACTGTCAGTACCCCATCGGCTACCGGCCAGTTGACAGGATCCCCGGGTGTTTTAACAGAAGTCCATTGATCAAGATTTTTGCCATCAAATAAAATAATAGCATCTGAAGGCGCTTCTGTAGCAGCGTTGCCGGGTGTTACTACTTTAGGAACAGGGCTATAAAATTCTGTTGCTTTGGGATCTCCTTTTTTTTCCTGGGCCAAAAGACCTGCAGAAATTAAACTGGCAATTAAAAATGCGGGGATGATTTTATTATTCATATAGTAAGCGTATTATTTGCGGTTTCACTCATTAAACTTTCTGCAGCTGATTGTTTATCAATTCTGCAAAAGCATTATACTACCGGTAATTTATAACCGTTGTGGTATTCTTTTAATAAATACTGTTTGTTAATGTCTTCATCTGTAAAACGTTCCTTCGTTCCGTCCCAAACCAGTTTTTTGCCACTCCGAAAAGCAATATTGCCCATTTGCGCTACGGTGGCTACATGTGCGCCGGCCTGTATAGAACAATGCAGATCTTCTGTCTTGCGCGATTTTACACAGCTTACAAAATTCTCCCAATGTTTATCCAGTCCGTTATCAGATGGTTTTACCAGTTCTTTGCTTACTTTATTCTTGCTTTGCTTTTCTTCAATCACTTCCCATCCCCCACGGTTTACAATCAGCGTTCCGTTATTACCAATATAGGCAATGCCGTGATCACGTCCGTAAGAACCATTGTCTATACCCATAGCAGAATCCCATACCATATTAAAGCCATCAAATTCATACAGCGTAGTCAGCGTATCCGGTGTTTCTTCGTACAGGTCCGGGTAGGCAAAGCGGCCACCCAATGCAGCTACAGATTTTGGTATGGGCGATTTCATTCCCAATAAACCGTAATCTAATAAATGCACACCCCAGTCTGTCATCAGCCCACCGGCATAATCCCAGAACCAACGGAAGTTAAAATGAAAACGGCTTGAATTAAATGGCCTTTCAGAAGCAGGTCCCAGCCATTGTTTATAATCAACTCCGGCAGGCGGTGCACTGTCGGCCACCACTGGTCCGGGTTTCATCCATCCCTGGTAACACCAAACCTTTACGGTGCGTATATTACCCAGCTGACCTGTTTGCACAAAATCAACCGCATCCCTGAAATGCTGCTGGCTGCGCTGCCACTGACCGGCTTGCACTATTTTTTTATAGCGCTGTTGTGCGGCCACCATCGTCCGGCATTCTATAATTGAATTACCCACCGGTTTTTCTACATACACATCTTTACCCGCTTCACATGCATGTATCATTATTAATGCATGCCAGTGATCGGGTGTTCCAATAATTACGGCATCAATGTCTTTTTGCGCCAGCAGTTTCCGGTAATCATCGTACTGTTTTATTTTGCTGGTATCAACACCGGTTTTGCCCAGCTCTTCCAGTCTTTTTCCAATTACATTTTTATCTATATCACAAACTGCTATCAGATTTACGCCAGGCACTTTTAAAGCGGCCTTCACGTTGGCCCAGCCCATGCCGTTAATACCAATAGCGCCAATATTGAGTTGATCGCTGGGCATTATCCTACTTTTAAAATACGCGAAAGCCTGGTTATCAAATGCGGCAGCCAGCGTACCGGCACCAAGCAACAGGGAAGATTGTTGTAAAAAATTTTTTCTGGAAGCCATAATGTTGGGAGTTAAACTATTTAAGAAGATTTTTTTTCATATAATCGGCACTTATTTTAATGCACTCAAAAACCGGCCTCGTGTATTGTTCCTGTTCAACAAATACATAGTCAACGCCCGCTTCTGCCTGGTGGGCGAAAATTGACTTCCAGTCAATAACGCCTCTGCCCACTTCGCAGGTTTGTCCCTTGTCCTTGCCTGCGGTTTTTGCTTCCATGTCTTTTATGTGCCACATGGGGAAACGGCCGGGGTATTTTTTAATCCATGTAATGGGATCCTGGCCTGCGTTGGCAAACCAATACAAATCCATTTCAAATTTTACCAGTTTGGGGTCTGTGTTTTTTAGCAGGTAGTCATAAGCGGTAGTATTGCCCATGGCATCAAATTCAAACCAATGGTTGTGGTAGCCTGTTGCAATGCCGGCAGCTTTGCTCAATTCGCCCGCTTTGTTCAGCCGCTCTGCCATCAGCTTAAAGTTATCCGGCGTGCGGTGCTTGTCATCCATATAAGGTATTACCACATATTTATTGCCGAGTACTTTCGCATCTTCCAGCAGATATTTCCAGCTATCCCAGTTGTAGTTGCTGTCATACATCATATCCAGGATATTGTAATGCCCGCTGGGTGTACCAAGATGATACTTCTTTAATAATGCCGACATATCTTTTACACTACGGTCAAAAAATTTGCGGGTCTTATAATCATAGCCATACAATTCTGTCATTGTGTATCCTGCTTTTGACACTTCCGACAGGGAATGTTCCAGGTTTTTTGCTACTTCATCCCGCACCGTATACAGTTGCAAACCTAAATCTTTGTGCATTTTAAATAAGCCCTTTGTATCTATCATTAATGCGGCAGCAAATACTGAACTTTGCTGAATAAATCTTCTGCGGGTTGGCATGGCAAGCTGGTTTTTAATTTTTGAAAGAATGGAGACGAAAATTACGAAATTTTGATATGCCAATATACTTAATTAACAGACTTTATCATTTGACATTTCGGGTGGTTAATTGTATGTTTGACACTAAGAGGGAAAAGAAATAACACCTTAGACCAGGAGAGCAATAGAATAGTGATAAAAAAGAATTAGTATTTGATAAGATTGTATAGGTTTTGGTTACCAGCGGATAGCTATAATCCGGCTTTTGTTGCGTCGCACTCTTTTACGGCATCAATGGTTTCAGCCCGTTGTTAAAAAATTCGTTACAGCTACATGTCACTGGCAGAAAAAATAAAATCGAACCCCGGGTTAAAATCATTCACCTTATGGCTTATTTCGTCAGGTGGTGGTGTAAGACCGCGCTGGTGGGTGAGGCATTTTATAAATCCTTTTTATCATAAAAAGGGGAAAAACACCCGCATCTTCAGCAGGGCAAGAATAGATACCATGCCTTTCAATGTTTTTGAAATAGGCGCCAACAGCACTATTGAAGATTTTACTTTTATCAATAACGGGGTAGGTCCGGTCAAAATTGGCGACTCCGCTTTTATTGGCGCCATGAATGTAATTATAGGTCCGATAATCATTGGTAATCATATTATGACAGCACAAAATGTAGTCATGAGCGGACTGAACCATGGTTTCAGTGATGTCACCATTGGTTTTCGTTACCAGCCATGTACTACTGCATTGATTACAATTGGAGATGGCAGCTGGATTGGCGCCAACAGTGTTATCACCGCCGGAGTAACGGTAGGTATGTATTGCGTTATTGCTGCCGGCAGTGTGGTAACTAAAGATGTTCCTGATTATTCTATTGC
>JBDSOC010000057.1:0-36759 GCA_039915085.1 Chitinophagaceae bacterium | reverse complement strand
ATTATTCCTCTTTCTTTCATCGATCCCGGTTTAAATTTTACTATTGTTATTTAAATTGAAATTATTCTTCTTATTTTTCTTGTCTCTTAACTCCTGATCTATTCTTCCCCTTTTCTATTTAGACTTTTAGTTCTTTTTGTCTTTGTACTCTTAGCATCGCTGCATCAATATTTTCTTCTTTACAGCATAGGCTCACCCGTACATAGTTATTTCCTTCACTTCCAAATATGCCACCGGGTGTAATAAATACATTGGCATTATACAGCACTTCATCACTTACTGCATAACCGTCTTTATAACCAGTTGGTATTTTTGCCCACACAAACATGCCTGCCTGGTCTTTACTAAATTCACATTGCAATAATTCAAGCAGGGCAAATACTTTTTCCCTTCTTTGCTTATAAACCTTATTGATCGAGTCGTACCAGTCTTTACCAAGGCCAAGTGCTTTTGCAGCTGCTAACTGCACCGGCAAAAACATGCCACTGTCCATATTGCTTTTAAAACGCAAAACCTCATCTATTCTCTCCTTAGCGGCGCAAAGCATCCCAATTCTCCAGCCTGCCATGTTCTGCGATTTGCTCAGTGAATTCAATTCAATCACACAATCCTTTGCTCCTTCAATACTTAATAAACTCATGGGTTTATCATTCAGGATGAAACTGTAAGGATTGTCATGCACAATTAAAATATTTTTACCAGCGGCCCATTGCACCAGCTTTGTAAATAGTTCTTTTGTGGGCAACTGTCCTGTAGGCATGTGCGGATAATTGACAAACATCAGTTTTACTTTGCTCAAATCCGTTTTATCCAGTGCATCAAAATCAGGTTGCCAGTTATTGGCCGCTGTTAAGTGGTATGCTTTTATGGTACCGCCTGCTAATTTAACCGCGCTGCTGTAGGTTGGGTAACCCGGATTGGGTATCAGCACTTCGTCGCCCTCATTGAGGTAAGTCATGCAGATATGCATAATACCTTCCTTGCTTCCTATCAATGGCAATATTTCTGTATCGGGGTTCAAATCAACTTTATACCATGTTTTATACCAGTTGCTGATGGCAGTGCGCAATATGGGTGAACCTTTGTAACTCTGGTAAGCATGCGTACCTGGCTTAGCACTTTCATCCTGTAATACTTTTATTACATCAGGGTGTGGTGGCATATCAGGACTCCCAATACCAAGGCTGATGATATTCTTTCCCTGCTTATTCAGCTCATCAATCTCACGCAATTTTTGCGAGAAATAATATTCGCCAATACCTTCGAGACGCTTTGATGTCGTTATCATAATTATTTGTCTTTGCAATTTCTGATTTCGGGATGTAGTGATTTTGAGATTTGTTTAACTGCTACACCCAAAAAAATCACTAAATACCTCCATCCAAAATCAGCAATTCATAATCACACTGTTTTCCCCTTCCTGTATACACCATACACTTTCACTTCTTCAGTCAATGGCTTTATGGCATCCATCACTGTATTAAACTGTTCTATTGAATCAAATTCCATATCTGCATGAAAACTATAACGCCAGTCGCTTCCGGGAATAGGAAAACTTTGCAGCTTGCTCAGATTAATTCCTCCATCAGCAATTTTTGTAAGCACTTTGGCAAGGCTGCCACGGGAGTGATCGGTATTAAAATTAACGGAAGCTTTATTGGCGCCTTCCGGTAACACCATTATATCTTCCCGCTGTAATATTAAAAAGCGGGTATAATTATTTTTCATGGTGTGAATATTGGGCGCAATCACATGCAGATCAAATAATTTGGCGGCCAGTTTGCTGGCAATGCCGGCAATATGTTTGCTGCGGTGCTGGTGAATATGCTTTGCACTTAATGCGGTGTCTTCTGTTTCAATCAGCTTCCAGTCATATTTATCCAAAAAGCCAAAACATTGCTGGATGGCGATAGGGTGAGAATGCACTTCACGGATGTCTTCTAGTTTCACTCCCGGGTTTACCAGCAGGTTTTGCTTTATCTGCAGGTATATTTCGCCGGCAATTTTAAGGTTGCTTTTTTTAAGCAGGTTGTAATTGGGGAGGATGCTGCCAGCAATTGAATTTTCGATAGCCATTACACCACCATCGCTTTCTTTTTTGTTACCTGCAATTTTTACTACATCCCTGAAAGTGGCGCATGGCAGCACGGTTACATCCTTACCAAAAAATTGCTGTGCAGCCTCCTGGTGAAAGCTGCCTTCGTATCCCTGTATTGAAACTTTTTGTGCCATAATTTAATTTCCTTTGCTTCCCTTCAGGGGTAGGGTAAAATAAAAATCCCCCGATTATCGGGGGACTCTTTATGTTGTTTTACAATTTTCTGGTTAAGTGTATCAACAAAAGCATCCCCGCTTCTCACTAAAATAGAAGTAAAAATAAAAACCAAAATATGTTTTGTTGATTGCCATTACCATTCAAAAATAGGAACTAATTGCAAAGCGCCAAAAAAATCTTTGCTTACATATTTGCGAAAACCCTTGCCAGTCAAGCAAAAGCTAACGATTGTTAACTCAGCCTGTTCATTATTTCGCCATCTATCTTTTTAAAAAGGTGAAAAGGTTTATACACCCGCCAGTTATCTATTTCCATGAGTTCCAGGTAGCGGTTAAGCTTTGCTTTCTTAAAATCATGCTGTGTTTGTCCGGGCATGTTTACAATAACTACCCAGCCATTTTCATCAGTTACTTCTTCAAACCATTCTTCATAATAATCTTTTGTATCGCTGTGAAAATTGAGTACGTTTTCTGCTATCAGTATAAACTTTGTAATACCCTGTTTAAAAAAAACATCTGTCACCTCCCGCTTTAGTTCCATAATATCATTTTCAATCGCATCGTTCCATTCTCCTATCAGTTCTATGATCACGTATTGTTCTTCATAATCGGCCATGATCACTTTCATGTACAATGTCCGCGATCCAAAATCATCCCACTGCGGATGAATGTAATAGTTATATACGGTTTGGGAAAATTCAAACTCAGAATAAACACGCCCGTAAAAAGGTGAGCGTTCATCTTCCTCGCTGATATAAATATGACGCCAGTTATAAAATGGTTCTATGTCCTGCATAATCCTTCAATCATTGTTTTTTAAATCAATCTCCCGCTGAGGGATTAATATTATCTTAACACATGCCATGCCGTATTTATTGCGCATATAAAAAGGCTGTAGCAATATACCGCCCTGGCTATGCCATGTCCAAATATTTTTTATTGTGGTGGGATCCTTAATAATTTGTACCATGTCAGGATCTGGCTTTTAGTCCGTTCGCGTCGCAGGTTCTTCCCGGCTAAACGGCTAAAAGCTTATAGCTGGTGGCTGGTTGCTTCCACTGCTTTTTTTACGCTGCCATATTTTAACAGGAGATTCTTTGCTTTATCATAATCAGTCAGGCGCAAAATATCCATGACCATTTTAGTACCGCGGTCAACCAGTTTATCATTGCTGAGTTTCATGTTTACCATCTTATTGTCTTCCACCCTGCCTATCTGTATCATAACAGCCGTTGAAATCATATTGAGCACCAGCTTTTGTGCGGTTCCGCTTTTCATACGTGTGCTGCCGGTTACAAATTCAGGGCCTACCACTACTTCTATCGGGTATTCAGCGGCATCGCCCAAAGGGCTACCGGGATTACAGGTAATGCAGCCTGTTATAATGCCACGCTGACGGCTTTCCTGCAAAGCAGCAATTACATAAGGTGTAGTTCCGCTGGCCGCAATACCTATTACCACATCTTTATCGCTGATTAAATGCTCTTCCAAATCAATCCATCCCTGGGTAGTACTGTCTTCCGCATTTTCTACCGGCCTTTGAATGGCTTCCTCGCCACCGGCTATTATACCTACCACAAGGCCATAGGGCATGCCATAAGTAGGTGGTATTTCGCTTGCATCAAGAATACCCAGGCGGCCGCTGGTACCCGCACCAATATAAAATAACCTGCCGCCTTCCAGCATTTTATTGCTTATGATAGAAGCCAGTTTTTCTATTTGTGGGATCGCTTTTTCTACTGCAAATGGCACCGTTTTATCTTCTTCATTAATATGGTGCAGAATTTCCTGCACGCTCATCTTATCAAGATTCCGGTATTTGCCAGGCTGTTCTGTAAACTTTTCGAAAGACATATTCATTTGTTATCTGTGGTATTCAATCAATCCTTCCATAGGGGCTTTTAATATTTTCCCTAAATCAAATTCATAACTATTACACAATTCCTTAATTACATCGCGGAAGCCATACCCCACACTGCCTACAAAGTGAATAGGATATTTCCAGCTTTCACTGAATTTGCAAAGATGGGTAAAGAAAAAATCGTTCAGCCCGTCTTCAATAATATTTTCGATCATATAATGTCCGCGGTTTTCTGCTAAAAACAAACAAAAACTGGCCAAATAGCGGTTCGGGAGCGGTTTCTTGTACACGTTTTCCAGTATTTCCGCTGCGTTTGTTTTGTATTTGTCATCAAATTTGTACCGCAAATCTTCATCAAACGTGCCGTACAAATAATATTGAATTACTTTTCTGCCCAGGTAGGCGCCGCTTCCTTCATCACCCAGTACATAACCCAGGCCAGGGCTGTTTTTAACGATTTTTCTGCCATTAAAATAACAGGAATTACTTCCGGTACCCAATATATTTGCAATGCCTTTTTTATCCCCGCAGGATGCCCTGGCAATACCTGACAGGTCATGCTCCACCTGTATTTTTGCATCCGGGAACAGCTTCCTGATGGCGGCTTTCATCATTTTGGCATTAGCGGGGTCAAGGCAACCCGTACCATAAAAATATATTTCTGTAATATCCTGGTTTTTTATTTTTGGTAACAATTCATTGCGTAAAACGGCCTGCACCTGTTCGCTGTTTAAAAAATAGGGGCTCATGCCCTGTGTGAAAATAGCTTTTTTACGGCCGTTGCTTAACAAGCACCATTCGCATTTTGTTGAACCGCTATCTGCTATTAAAACTGCCATATAAATATTTAGTAAGAACGAAGTTAATATTCCCTGCTTATTTACCATAAAACAAATATTAGCAGACAGCTCTGCCGATTTAAGCTAAATTTGCACCTCGAATTAATTCATCTATGACAACTCAAAAAAAACTGAATACCTGGTTGCCGCTTCTGTTTGCCATTGTGATGATTGCAGGTATGTCTATTGGTTATACTATAAGGGAAAATACGGCCAGGCCAGGCAGTTTATTTAAAAAGCAGAAAAATACTTCCCTGCAACAGGTGCTGGATTTGATACAGCTAAAATATGTTGATCCTGTTGCGCCCGATACCCTGGCGGATGATGCCATACAACAGTTACTTTCTAAACTTGATCCGCATTCTATCTATATACCCGCGGTTAATCTTGGCGAAGTAAATGAAGATCTGCAGGGTAATTTCCAGGGCATTGGTGTTGAGTTTAATATTTTTAGTGATACCGTAAACATTATAAGCGTAATGGAAAACGGTCCCAGCGATAAAGCTGGGTTGCATGTGGGCGACCGGATTTTAAAAGCAGGTGATTCACTGGTAGCAGGTAATGGCATTACAACTGCACGTATAAAAAAAGTGTTGCGCGGGCCCGGTGCCAGCACGGTGGTGCTGACCATACTAAGAGATAATAAAGTAATGCTAATCACCCTGCAAAGGGGTATTATACCCATTGTATCTGTAGATGCAGCTTATATGATGAATAAGGAGGATGGGTATATACATATCAATAAGTTTTCTGAAACTACTTACAGGGAATTCATGAAATCACTGGAGAAATTACAGTCGCAGGGCATGAAAAAACTGATGCTGGATTTGCGGGATAATGGCGGCGGCATTTTACAGGAAGCCGTTGAAATGGCGGACGAGTTTTTAGATGGAACCAAACTCATTGTATACACGCAGGGAAATAACAGCCCTAAGCAAGAATACCGTTGCAAAAGAGATGGTCTTTTTGAAAAAGGCAAACTTGTGGTATTGGTAAACGAAGGCACCGCTTCCGCCAGCGAGGTATTGGTAGGCGCGTTGCAGGATTGGGACCGCGCGGAAATTATTGGAAGAAGGACTTATGGAAAGGGACTGGTACAGGAACAATATGATCTGATTGACGGATCGGCCCTCCGGCTTACCGTGGCGCGATATTATACCCCGTCCGGCAGAAGTATTCAAAAGCCTTATAACAAAGGTGAGGAAGACTATTCCAGTGATATCAGCAACCGCTACCATAACGGCGAAATGACCAATGCAGACAGCAACCATGTGCAGCAAAAAGGTAAGGCTTATAAAACCAAATCGGGCAGGGATGTATATAGTGGTGGTGGTATTATGCCCGATATATTTGTATCGGTTGATACAACTGTTATATCAAGAAATTTCGCCCGTTTGTACACCAATAATACCCTCAACAATTTTGCCTACCGTTATTTTATGCAGCACCAGGCAGAATTAAAAACGATACCCTCTGCCACCGATTTATTCAACCAGTACAAAATTTCAGATCCCCTTTGGAGCCAGTTTGCCGCTTTTGCCCAAAAAGATAGCGTAAATATCAATGCTTTAACCGCCAGGGACAAGGAATTTGCACAACAGCGCCTCATTGCCCTTATTGCCCGCCAGCAATGGCGCAACAATGGCTTTTATGAAGTACTTAATGCCAATGACCTTACGGTTAAAAAAGGCATGGAAGAGATAGGACGATGATTTGGGAGGATTTTTAGGGATAAATGTCGTTAGGGATTCGCAACTTGCACCCTACTGCATAGCCTGGGATTTGATTTTAGAATGACGCATGCTGATCTATTCCTAAGCGTGATTAATCCTTAAATTCTTCAAAATCCCGGTCAAAAAAAAAGCACCCGTAAAGAGTGCTGTGAAGAAGGATAAGGTATTAAGTATTCAATGCACCATATTGCCTAGCCTGGGATTTGATTTTAGAATGACGCATCCTGACCTGTTCCTAAGCATGCATTAATCCTTTTAATCCTTCAAAATCCCAGTCAAAAAAAAAGCACCCATAATGAGTGCTGTGAAGAAGGATAAGGTGGGAAAATTTATATATGGAGTTATTGATTGTATACTGCGGCGCCGCCATTGTTTTTATCCAGCAATTCTTTCTTTTCTATCCGGTAAGAACCTATCAGGCCCAAACCTCCGCCGATACCTATGAAGGCAAACCAAAGAGCCGGATTTTCGTCATCGTGCAGCAAATACTGCGTAATAAAATAGGCAAGCATCAACCCAACGCCTGAGCCAATCAGCAGCAAACCCCATTTCAGGTTTCTGTAAGGTGCCGGCCGGTTGGCAAATTCTTTTGGGTTCAGGCCTTTTTCAATCATAGCAAGATTCTCTCTTGTTTTCATATAGAAGATTCCAAATACCATAGCAAAAAGGCCAAGGGGAACCAGAATAGGGATTAACATTTCTCCGCCGTGCATAATTGTAATTTTTATTTTTTAATAATGTTGTTTGCGTTTGTTCTTTCTAAGACTACCAGTCGTTCGCCCAGGTTACAGTCTTCCAGATTTTTTTTGACGGGGTTTTTAAAGCGGGAAGTAATTGTTTTATCACGTTAAAAAAACCTCTCAAAGAACTTACAACTACTATGACTACTGCTTTTACCGGCAGGTTACAGCTTACCGGTAAAAAAGTGCATTTTACGCGGCCAAACCGTTCTTTCAGGCTAATCACCCTTTTTTCTGGTTATAAAACATGTTTACTTCGCTGTATAAATAACCCCTGCCTCCTGAAACCGCATATATTATAATAGTAGTTCGCCCTTTTTAATTAACTGTAACCTTTTCCTATAATCATTAGTCATATAACCAGCACAATGCAAACCGGGCCAAACGATAAAGATATTATCAGCACTGTTTTACAGGGCAATAAACAGGCATATGCAGAATTGGTGAAGCGATACCAGAATTTTGTTTTTACAATCTGTTTGCGCTATACCAGTAGTCGCGAGGATGCGGAGGAAATTTCACAGGATATTTTTGTAAAGGCTTACCGCTGTCTTTCTGATTTCCGTGGCGATTCAAAGTTCAGCACCTGGCTGTATACCATTGTTAATACCAGCTGCATTACTTTTTTAAGAAAGAAGCGTTTGCAAACACATTCGCTGGATGATGAAAGAGTTTTTGCTGTAGCAGATAATATTGATGGCGGCATGCGGGCCAACCAGGTAGAGCAGAAATCAAGAATTGCTATGGTGAACGAAGCCATTAAATTACTGAGCGTTGACGATGCAAAAATTATTACGCTATTTTATAAAGGAGAGCAAAGTTTAGATGAGATTGGAGAAATAATGGGCATGGAGCCAAATACTATAAAAGTAAAATTGCACCGTGCCAGAACAAGGTTAAGAGAAAAAATGGAAAAGCATTTTGCACAGGAAGTGAGAGATTTGGTGTAACCGGAAACGGTCTGACGTCTTCGTCTGACCGGCTAATGAAAAAGTACCTGGCAAATTTGTTTCATTAAATATTTGATCATTGGGCGTTGATTATTTAATATTTTTTCTGATATCATTGAATTCGAATGTTAAATGATCACCGTTCGATACTTAACGCTTAGGCAGGGCCCTAAGCAAACCGTTCTTTTATTAGAATAGCATTAATTTTAATTAACTTAAATCCCCTTCAAAAGGGTTAAAGAGGTGTATATGGAATACAATATGGAGGATCGCCTGTGGGATTATATAGATGGCAGTGGCAATGCCGAAGAAAAAACTTTTGTGGAACAATTGATTGCCACCCAGGAAGCATGGCGCAAAAAATACCATGAACTGCTGAATGTCCACCAGCTGATGAATAGTTCGCTGGAACTGGATGAACCTTCTATGCGTTTCTCACAAAATGTAATGGAAGAAATTGCCCGGCACCAGATTGCACCGGCAACAAAAACCTATATCAATAAAAAAATAATTTACGGTATTGGCATATTCTTTATTACTATGATAGCAGGCATGCTTATCTACGGGTTAGGGCAAATTAACTGGTCTGATGCCGGAACTTCTACAGATCTGATTTCAAAGTATAATAACAAAGTTGACTTCAGTAAATTTTTCAATAATACCTATACGACTATATTCATGATGATAAACGTGGTAATGGGCCTGATGCTGCTGGATATGTGGTTGGGTAAAAAGAGAAAAGAACGTGGATTTGGAGGGATTTAATGATTTTTTATTCCTTCATTATTCGAAAACTTGGTCGTATTAAAAGGCATTAGTGATTTACTATCTCTTTAATCCTTTTAATCCTCAACAAGAATTTCAGGGGATTTAAAGACTCAATGATTTTTTATTCCTTCATTATTCGAAAACTGGTCATGTTAAAAGGCAGTAGTGATTTACTAACTCTTTAATCCTTTTAATCCTCAACAAGAATTTCCGGGAATTTAAAGGACTCAATGATTTTTTATTCCTTCATCATTCGAAAACTGGCAGTGTTAAAAGTCAGTAGTGATCTACTATCTCTTTAATCCTTTTAATCCTCAACAAGAATTTCCGGGAGTTTAAAGGCCTCAATGATTTTTTTATTCCTTCTTCATTCGAAAACTGGTCCTATTATAAGGCAGTAGTGATTTACTATCTCTTTAATCCTTTTAATCCTCAACAAGAATTTTCGGGGATTTAGAGAATTGCCTGAATTAGATTAATAAAATTTTTGACGGTCGGGAGATGTAAATATTAAATGGATGCGCAATCTTTTAATTCCGGTAATCCTCCCAATTCCCCCGCCAACTTACGCTGTCCTGGTTCTTATCGGGATGGCCCGGTGAGCCCCTGCTGATTCTTCAGGAAGGGCTCTTTTGCTTACAAAGATTTGGAAGGATTCAAAAGAGGTATTTTTCTAATCTTTTTAATTCCTCCCAAATCCCCGTCAGTCAAATTTCTTCTTTAATTCCGCCAGCTTTGCCTGGAAAGGATTTAAGGGAACTTGCTTTTGCTTGACATTTTTATTTGATGATGATCCGCTATTTGTATTTGGCCTTCTCTCACTGCTTGCTGCTTGTTTTTCACCACCAGCACTTTTCATAGTGAGCGCAATTCGTTTCCTCGCCACATCCACTTCAGTTACTGTAACCATTACTTTCTGCTGCAACTTTACTACCTGGTTAGGATCCGATACATAAGTATTACTCAATTGAGAAATATGCACCAACCCATCCTGCTTAACACCAATATCTACAAATGCCCCAAAGTTGGTGATGTTGGTAACCAGGCCTGGTACCTGCATGCCCACTTTTACATCTTCAATTGTTTTTATGGTGTCATCAAAACGAAATTCTTCAATCTGTGTCCGCGGATCGCGGCCAGGTTTTTCCAGTTCTTTCAAAATATCATTGATAGTAAACTCACCAATCGTTTCAGAAATGTATTGTTTCTTATTTATTTTTTTGCGCAGCTCAGCCTGCTTTATTAGTTCTTCCAGCGTTGCCTGCAGATCTTTTGCCATCAACTCTACTACATGGTAACTTTCCGGATGCACAGAAGAATTATCCAGGATATTTTCTGCACCCGGTATACGAAGGAAGCCCGCACACTGTTCAAAACTTTTGGGACCCATCAGGGCCACTTTCTTTAATTCACCCCGGCTTTTAAACGGACCATTCTTTAAACGGTATTCAACAATATTTTTTGCAAGCGTAGCACTTAACCCTGACACATATACCAGTAAATGTTTGGAAGCAGTGTTTACATCCACCCCTACAAAGTTCACCGCGCTTTCCACTACCCTGTCCAGCCCATCTTTTAATTTAGTTTGATTTACATCGTGCTGGTACTGACCCACGCCAATCGATTTCGCATCAATTTTTACAAGTTCACTCAATGGATCAAGCAAACGCCTGCCAATGCTGATAGCACCCCGCACCGTTACATCCTGATCCGGAAATTCTTCTCTTGCCACTTCTGAGGCAGAATAAATAGAAGCACCGCTTTCATTTACCTGGAAGACACCTACGTGCTTTCCAAAATCAATACTGCGCACCAGCTGTTCTGTTTCCCTGCCTGCGGTACCGTTACCAATACCGATGGCTTCAATATCATATTTATTTACAAGATGCTTTAATGCTGCAATGGCTTCTTTTGTCTGGTGTTCTGACAAGGTAAAAATAGTAGTGTTGTGCAGCAGGTTGCCCTGTGCATCCAGGCATACAAGTTTACAGCCGGTACGGAAGCCAGGATCAAGTGCCAGTATCCTTTTAGACCCCAATGGAGACGCCAATAACAACTGGCGGAGGTTTTCAGTAAATACCTGTATTGCTTCTTCATCTGCTTTATTTTTTCCCAGCAAACGAAATTCATTTTCAATGGAAGATTTTAACAACCGGTCATAAGAATCCTCAATGGCTTTTTTTACTTCTGCTCCATTATCATTGGAAGCCGTAATAAAAATTCTGTCTAATTCATCAACAGCTGTTTGCCTGTCAATATTAATATCCATAATCAGAAATCCTTCTTTTTCGCCACGGCGGACGGCCAGTGTACGGTGAGAAGGGCTTTGTGATAATGGCTCACTGAATTCAAAATAGTCACGGTATTTTTGCGCTGTTTCATCTTCTTTTTTACTGCTTAATACTTTTGAATACAATACTGCACTTTCAGTAAACAGCTGCCGTACTTTATTTCTTGCCTGTTCGTTTTCACTTATCCATTCTGCCATAATATCCCTGGCACCCTGCAACGCTTCTTTGCTGTCTTTTACATTTTCATTGATATAGGTGCCGGCAGCAGTTTCAGGATTTTCTGCTCCTTGTTTAAAAATCAGGGTTGCGAGTGGTTCCAGTCCTTTTTCAATGGCCTGTGTAGCTTTTGTTTTGCGTTTTGGTTTATAAGGCAGGTAAATATCTTCCAGTGCAGTGCCATCGTAACAATCCTCAATACGCTTTTTTAATGCTGGTGTTAGTTTGCCAAGTCCTTCAATTGTTTTAATAACGGTTTCTTTTCGTTTCTCAAGTTCAGTAAAATTCTTAATTTCTTCTACTACATTGCCGATTACCACTTCATCTAAATTACCGGTAGCTTCTTTACGGTAACGCGCCATAAAAGGAATGGTAGCACCTTCTGCCTGCAAATCATGTATGCTGATTACCTGTTTAATGGTAATGTTTAATTTCTCTCCAATTTTCTGAATGTATTTTACTTCCATAAATTTTATCTGATTCAATTTTTTAACCGGGCAGCAAATGTAAAGAAGGGGAGACTAATAATTAGTAATTAAAAATTAATAATTTACGCACAATACAAGCCCTATTGGAACAAACGATTATGCATTCTTAATTCTTAACTATCATTTAAATTATTAATTACACAAGTACTTTCCGCAAAATAGCATTCACTTCCCCCGCCCTGTTCATTACCATTAAATGGCCGCCTTTGGGAATAATATGTGTAGGTTTTGTAAAGCGCATGGGTAACACTTCGTCTTTTGTACCATGAATATGTGTATAGGATGAAGTGATATCGCCACTCTTCCATTTTAAAATAGCATCCATCGCCCAATAAATAAATTTGCTGTCACTGTCCTGGATAATATTATGCAATATTGCCTTGTCTTCAGCACTTTCAGTGGTAAAAAGACGTTTAAATTTTGCAGCTGATTTAACAAATGATACCGGCACCATTTTATGCAGCCGCAATTTTGCAGCCGCTTTAAAATAAAAAGGCAATTCTTTTGAACAGGGAACGCTGGATATTAAAATAGTAAATGCAGGTTTATATATGCTTGAAATTTCAGCTGTTATCATACCACCCATAGACAGCCCGATAATTGCAAAAGGTTTACTTACATCAATACCTTCCGCCAGTCTTAATGCATAATTTTTTAATGATTCATTTTTCAGTGGGGTAATCCATTCCAAAAAAACAGGTGTGCAATGAGAAGGTAACTGAATATTTTTAAATACCCTGCTGTCTGCCGCCAATCCGCTTACAAAATACACTTTCATAGTGCTAAACTATGAAGATATTTCTGATTGCGGGATTGGGAGATTTCAAAATTTGCAGAAGTTATTTCACCCAGAGAATCAATAAATCCCGCAATCTCAAAATCAGCAATTTTATGTGGCCGGATTAAACCAACCGGGCGATCAACCTATCAACCAATCAACTAACTTTGCCGTCATGGATATTAAAAATAACATACTGGAAACCATTGGGCATACCCCCCTTATACGGTTAAATAAAATAACAAAGGGCCTGCCCTGCACCGTGCTGGCCAAAGTAGAATATTTTAATCCGGGCAACTCTATTAAAGACCGTATGGCACTGAAGATGCTGGAAGTGGCAGAACAGGAAGGGAAAATAAAGCCTGGCGGAACTATAATAGAAGGCACGAGTGGCAATACAGGTATGGGACTGGCCCTGGCAGCCTGTGTTAAAGGTTATAAATGCATTTTCACTACTACTGATAAACAATCAAAAGAAAAAGCGGATATTTTAAAAGCTGTGGGGGCAGAAGTAATTGTTTGCCCTACCAACGTTGAACCGGAAGACCCGCGTTCTTATTATTCTGTCTCAAAAAGACTGGCAACAGAAGTGCCCAATTCATGGTATGTAAACCAGTACGATAATCTTGCCAACCGTTTAGCGCACTATGAACAAACCGGTCCTGAAATCTGGGAACAAACAGATGGCAAGGTAACACACCTTGTAGTTGCTACCGGTACCGGGGGAACGATTATTGGTGCTGGCAAATACCTCAAAGAAAAAAATCCCGGTATTAAAGTATGGGCCATTGACAGTTATGGATCGTTATTAAAAAAATATTTTGAAACTGGCGAAGAGGATGCTAAAGAAGTGTATCCATATATCAGTGAAGGATTTGGAGAAGACTTTGTACCTGCTAATTATGATATGCAATACATAGATCAGTTTACAAAAGTAACTGACAAAGACGGTGCTGTTATGGCAAGGCGGATTGCAAAAGAAGAGGGTTTATTCTGCGGTTACAGTGCCGGCAGCTGTTTGCAGGGGCTTTTTCAATTAAAAGATCAATTGAAAAAAGATGATATGGTAGTGGTTATTTTTCATGATCATGGCAGCAGGTATGTAGCAAAAATTTATAATGATCAATGGATGATGGAACGTGGCTTCCTTGATGTAAAAACTTTTAAAGACATTGTAAATGGAAGGGCGGCCAAACAAAAACTGGTACATGTAGAATCCAATCATACGGTATCGGAAGCAGTGGAACTGATGAAAAAATATGATATAGAACATTTGCCCGTAATGACTGACAGTAATATAGTAGGTTCAATCAGTGAAAATGGTTTGTTTCAAAAAGTATTCTCCAACCCCGATATAAAAAATGCCACGGTTTCATCTGTCATTGAGCCGGCATTCCCGCTGGTAGACTTCAGCACGCCTGTAGAAAAATTAAGTACCCTTATTAACAAAGAAAATGGAGCTGTGCTAAGCAAAGATGATACGGGTAATTACCACATCGTTACTAAATATGACGTACTAAATGCCCTTAGTAAATAAAACCCGCCTGATATAATAAAATATATCTATGTGACAGGAGTTGCACCCATACTCAGTTACAGCTTAAAATGAATTCCGGCATCGTACATCTACGTTTTTAATTGTCGTAATTTTACTTACCGGTTATTGTATGTTACACCATCGACAGGTTAAATACCGAAGGTTAAAGATCGGTTAAAATCGCTCTTGTATACCCGCTTCGTGGTATATACTTTTGTATCAGAAGTTGATTGGTATTCGAATCCAATATCCCTAAAAAACCAGACCAAAATAATTTAATATCCTAAAACCAAAATTCGATACCAATACCTAAGAAATCCAATAAAATCCAATATCAGTCAACTTTCTTTTTTTTTCATTCCGGTATTCTTAACAATAGTCCAGTTTTAAAATCCGTCCCTGCAAAACCGTCCATATCCAAATGAAAAACCGTTTTTCCAAATGAAAAACAAAACCATATCCTGAGAAAAACCATATCCATTATCACTGAAAAACAATCCTTTTAATCTCCAGTACCCTCCTGCTGAATATTCATTTAGCAGGAGGCAAAAGAGTTTTTGTACCATCTTATTTCTTGATTTCTGATGTGATGATTTCTGATTTCTTCTATTTCGTGATACCTTATTTTCTATAACTTACTGCCCCAAAGTTCTCAATTCTCAATTCTCAATTCTCAATCATTGTTGTCCGGGAAAAAATAGTGTTATATGCTGTAATACTTTATTATGGCTATTCTCAGGGATTTTGCAGGAGCAGCGGGTTATATTTTATCAAGCTCTCACCAGTACCTCCGCAAGACGCCTATTTTCCCGTTGGCTTTATTGTACAGCTGAAAATGGAAAGGCTGAAATGCTTACTACAGCTGAGTTATAGCCCCAGAGGGAAAATCAGCGGCGGCGGGGGTACGAAGCCCGCCGGCTTTGAGGCGATCAATCAAAAGAAATTATCCGGACAATAGTGACTCTCAATTCTTAATTCTTAAATGGCGTAATTTGCAACAAACGAATGGCGATGGCTATTTACACGGATCAGTCAGGCAAAACCATTTCACTTACCTCTTTGCCAGTACGTATTGTTTCATTGGTACCATCACAAACAGAACTTTTGTATGATCTTGGCCTTGATGCAGCAGTTGTTGGCATTACTAAATTTTGTATTCATCCGCAGCAATGGTTCCGCAATAAAAAAAGAACGGGTGGTACAAAATCTGTACATATTGAACAGGTAAAAGCGTTACAACCTGATTTAATCATTGCCAATAAAGAAGAGAACGTAAAAGAACAGGTAGATGAACTGGCTGCACAGTTCCCGGTATGGACAAGTGATATCAGCAACCTGGAGCAGGCATTGCAAATGATTAGCTCAATTGGAGAAATAACAGGCACCAGTATAAAAGCACAGGCAATGGTAGCGGCAATCAATAACCGTTTTACCCAATTGAAAATTAAGAAAGCCAATACCCGCACCGCTTACTTAATCTGGCAGCATCCGTACATGAGTATTGGAGCCGGTACATTTATACATGATATGCTTACCCGGTGTGGTTTTGAAAATATATTTCAGGACCAACAGCGCTATCCCATTATTACTATTGAAGAAATTAAAAACAGGAATTGCCAGTTGTTATTGCTTTCTTCGGAACCTTTCCCTTTTAAAAAAGAACATCTGCAAGAGTTACAAAAACAGCTTCCATCAACAAAAATAATATTGGCAGATGGTGAAATGTTCAGCTGGTATGGCAGCAGGTTATTACTTGTCCCTGCGTATTTCGAATCAATGATAAATAAAATGGCCGAAGCCTGATTTGATGATTTCCTCTATTTTAGCTTACACTATTTCGGCTAGCTTTTTATTGTCTTAACGCTCAACGCTCAACCCTTAACCTTTCAACCTTTCGCCGTAACTTCATTGCTATGAGTTTTGCGGAGCAAATGAATGTCTTTTCAAAGAATGATCCTGACAGGCCATCACGAAAAAAACCAATGTTTCCGGTTAATGATCAGTTGCGTGCCTATCTGAAACAACATGGGCGCGAAGTAAAGTTGCCGGTAGCATACCGCGATCTGCTTAATTACACCTATTCTGTTCCAATTATGGATAAGAATGGAAAGGATACTTATTGGGAAAGCGTAAGCTATGATATGCGTGAATGGAATTATATACGGGATGGATTGGTAAACATCTATGCCATTCTAAAAACAGAAGGCGATCTTACTTTCAGCAAACACCTGGATGTAGCCCGTATTGATTACTGCACATTTGGTAACTCACACCCGTTTCGCATTCGCATCGTTAACAAATTCAATGATAATTACGATCACTATTATATTAAAATTGCTGATGCCTCCCGTATTTATGGCCTTGAACTGGAGCATATTCTTTCGCCCAACCGTATTACTTTTTTTGTACAAAATAATACACTGGTAGAAGAACATATACCAGGCATACCGGGCGATGTGTTTATTAAACAATATATAGAAGCAGCAGATACCAATAAAATACGCTTAGCCAAAGAATTTGTAAAATTTAATGAACGTTGTTTTGTGCGGTTGCTGGGCGATATGCGCAGCTATAATTTTGTGGTAGATATTACGCCCGATATAGAAGATTATCAGTACCGTATACGCTGCATAGATTTTGATCAGCAGTCTTATGAGGGAAGGAAAAATTTATACCTGCCACAATTTTTTAAAGAAAATAAGGCATTCGTTGATTTGTCGCTCAAACACCTTGATAAAGATTCTATCGCCCAGTACCAGGCAGAAGAACGCACGCTAATGACTTTCCGGCTGGCTTCTGCCCGTTACCGCATTAAAGAATTGCTTGATATTATGTCGAAAGACTATATTTCTACCCCTGAAAAATTAAACCAGTTAAAAACTGAATTGGGCAATTATTATGGAAACTATCCGGCGTTTAAAAGATGCAGGAGTATGGGGCAATTACTAAAAAGAAACCTGAAACAGACATTACAAAAAAACCTGTTGCTGATACCAAAAATCCAAAGCCGTTTCGAGGACTAAAAAGAATTACTCATTTTTGATTTCAAAAGCAATCAAGAAAATGTTTATCAGGATAAACAATCAAAAAATTCCTGCTTCCCAAAATCCTGCAATCCCATAAACTACCCTATCTTAGCGGCTCATTCAAAAATTGCCTGCCACTATTCAGCAAACCAATTTATCAAATACAAACGGCAAAGTTTTTAAAACATGAAAAAGTACAAACCAGGGGTATTATTCGGCGATGAGCTGGAAGCACTCTACAAAGACGCCAAAGCAAATCAATTTGCATTACCTGCGGTAAATACCATTGGTACAGATAATATTAATGCTACGCTGGAAACAGCAGCTAAAGTAAATTCTCCTGTAATCATACAATTTTCTAATGGTGGTGCCCAGTTTATAGCTGGCAAAGGAATGCCCAATGACAAGTTACAGGCCAATATTTCAGGTGGCATATCCGGCGCATTGCATATTCATAATGTTGCAAAATATTATGGTGTACCTGTAATTATACATACTGACCATGCGGCAAAAAAATGGTTACCCTGGGTAAGCGGCTTAATTGATGCAGGTGAACAATTTTATAAGGAGAAGGGTCAACCATTATTCAGTTCCCATATGCTGGATCTATCTGAAGAACCAATTGAAGAAAATATACATACATCTGTTGAATTCTTTAAGCGTATGCAGCCCCTTGGCATGGCAATAGAAATTGAACTGGGTGTTACAGGTGGTGAGGAAGATGGTGTAGATAACAGTGGTATTGAAAACGATAAATTATATACACAACCACAACATGTGGCTTTTGCTTATACAGAATTGAGTAAGGTAGGCAGGTTGTTTTCAGTAGCCGCGGCTTTTGGAAATGTACATGGTGTTTACAGTCCGGGTAATGTGGAACTGAGACCCGTTATTTTAAAAAATAGCCAGGATTATATTGAAAAGGAACTGAAAACAGGTCCCAAACCAGTATACTTTGTTTTTCATGGTGGAAGCGGATCGCCACAAAGCCAGATAAGAGAAGCTATTGGATACGGCGCTATTAAAATGAATATTGATACAGATTTGCAATGGGCTTTCTGGGAAGGAATACTGGCATATTACAAGAAAAATGAGGTCTATTTGCAGGGACAATTGGGTAATCCGGAAGGAAAAGACAAACCCAATAAAAAATATTATGACCCGCGTGTATGGCTGCGTAAGGGTGAAGAAACTTTTTCTAAAAGACTTGAAACGGCATTTGAAGATTTGAACTGTATAAACAGGAACGCATAAATAAACAAGGCCCTGCCACAGACGGCGGGGCTTTGTTTATCCATTATATTATTTCCAACATCCATGTAAAGCCGCTGACCCTACCCGCTTCGGCCTGTAGGGTTTTTTTATTTTAGCATTGAGTAAGTATATAGTACTTGGTATTAACACTAAACAAGCTGCGGCAATGTCATTATACTAATATCTGAATACTATATATTTGTATTCATAAAGGAAATGGTGTCTTCCTATTTAACCGTCTTTCTCAAAGAAAGTCTGATGGCGCCTGCAAATAAATTTTAATCACGGTATTCATGACCGGTAAACATTATTATTTGTAGGTATGAACAAATTAAAAAACTCCTTCGAACAACTGGCCATCACCAAACATTTATTAAAGTGGACATTCCTAATTTTACCTGTTTCATTTTTTGTGGGTTCCATTGTTGCTTTGTTTTTATGGTTGCTGGATAGTGTTACGCTGCTGAGGTGGCAGAACGGCTGGTTGTTGTACCTGCTTCCATTTGCCGGCATCCTGATTTATTTTCTTTATAAAAAATTGGGAAAGAACAGTGAAGCCGGCAATAATCTTATCATGGAAGAAATTCATGAACCGGGTGGTGGCGTACCTGCCCGGATGGCACCATTGGTTTTATTAACCACATTGATTACACATTTATTTGGTGGTTCTGCAGGCCGCGAAGGAACCGCGGTGCAAATAGGCGGCAGTATTGCAGCTGTATTAGCCCGTACACTTAAATTGAAACCAACTGATGTTCGTATACTTTTAATGACGGGTATTGCTGCGGGCTTTGGAGCTGTATTTGGAACCCCTGTTACAGGCGCCATCTTTGCGTTGGAGGTACTGGCTATTGGGACAATAAGATACGATGCACTTGTGCCGTGCCTGATAGCAAGTATACTGTCTGATATTACCTGCACAGCATGGGGCATACAACATACGCATTACCATATCAACGCTGCTGAAACTACTGCATGCCTGATCTCATTTATTCATATTGATTTTATGTTGCTGGGTAAAGTAATAATAGCCGGAATAGCATTTGGTCTTGCCAGTTATTTATTTGCGCAATTACAACACAACATAAAAAATTACAGCAACAGATACATTGCACAAAAATGGCTGATCCCGGCAATAGGCGGCGTACTGATTATTTTGCTGTGTTTTGTTGCGGGTACAAAAGACTATCTCGGCCTGGGCGTTACCTCAAATGAACCAAATGGCATTTCCATTGTCTCCTCTTTCAACCCCGGTGGTGCAAACCGTTGGAGCTGGCTATGGAAAATAATATTTACCGCTATTACTTTGGGTATGGGTTTTAAAGGAGGAGAAGTAACACCCTTGTTTTTTATTGGAGCCGCGCTTGGAAACACCATTGCCACATTGACGGGCGCCCCTGTTGATCTGTTTGCTGCCCTGGGTTTTATTGCAGTATTTGCAGGCGCAACCAACACGCCAATCGCATGTACTATTATGGGTATAGAGTTGTTCGGTGGAGAACATATTTTGTATTATGCAATTGCGTGTTTTACGGCTTATTATTTCAGTGGACATTCCGGCATTTATTCTGCGCAAAGGCTGGCAGTAGATAAAATAAATAAGTAGAAGAGATGGTAATGCAAACGAACGAAGCTTACCATTGTAACTTTCTGGCTCACCAGTTATTAACTATTTCTTAAAAAATCATTTGGCATAATCTGCTTCAAACCGTGCCATTGGGGATTTGTTTCCTTTAATTAACATCAGGTGCTTGCCATTGTGTACATAATTAACTGTTTCTCTTAACACCTCAAATAATTTATTTTCCGTTTCCAAATCACTGCAGGCCATCATAGTACCCATAATATTTGAAAAACTAACCCTGCTACTATCCTTTAAATCAAAATGTCCGCCAAACCCATTGCAGCCGGCAAAGCCTTCGATATTGCCACTTTTTCTTAGCATAATATGCACTTCTTTTTTACCAGGTGCTGCTGCCTTAACAGGCTTTCCTTTTAATTCTGTGAGACGCCAGTAGGTTTCGGTTATTTCTACCATACCCGTATTTGCCGAAACAGTTTTTGCAGAATTGCAATTATAAAAACTGATACAACACAGTGCAAGAAAAAACAATAAAATACTTTTCATATATTACTTTTTATACCTGACAAAATCTATTAATAACTCTTTCAAATGTAGTTTATTTGATGGTGATCTTCCGCTCCCCACATACCTGTTCCTACGATGGTTTAAAAATAAAATAAACGGATACAATCAAAAATCCGAAGCCGATAATGTGGTTCATCGTAAAATGAATATTTTTAAAAAACACCAGCGAAAAAATCATGAACACAATTAATGTAATGGCTTCCTGTATTACTTTTAATTGTACCAAAGAAAAAGGGCCACCATTTTCCGCAAAGCCAATCCTGTTAGCAGGCACCTGGAAACAATATTCGAAAAATGCAAGTCCCCAGCTCACCAGTATAATAATCCAGAGCGCCGCCTGGTGACCCGTCTTACTAAAAAATTTTAAATGCCCGTACCAGGCCATGGTCATAAAAGCATTTGAAAGGAATAATAATCCGATCGTTGATAAATATTTGGGCATGTAATATTTTTTTTTAATTGTTATGCAATGCTGCCAGGTCAATATTAATGGTGGTGCCTTTTTTTATTACAAATTTTTTCCGGTTACCATTGACATCATCCACGTTTACCTCTAATCTATTTTGTTTCCTCTTAACCGTGATATCAAATATATGATTGAACGCTTTAATATTTCTCAGCTTCATATTCTTCCAGCTTTCAGGAAGTTGTGGTGTGCAGCCGAACGAAGTAAAACCTGTTGGGCGTATACCGAACATGCCTTCCGTAACAACACGGCAATACAAAGCACTTTCAGCAGCCAGGTGGCGCTGATCACCTTCAGGATATGCCTCTACCGGGTAAGGTACATGGCTACCCAATAAACGACGCTGCGAATAATAATGAAAATACTCCAGCGCCCTGCCTGTTTCGCCTGCAGCAAACAATCCACGCAAGGCATACAGGGTGGAACGATCCCAAAAAGTATTGCTGCCCTCCTGCGTTAAAAAACCTTCTTCCGTAAATAAGGCAGGAGAAAACAACGCGTCAATGGTGCCCTGTTTCCTGTCAAATATTCCCATGGTTAACGGAATGCATATCCATGATCTCAGTAAAGTATTCTCTTTGTAATATTTATACGTGGCAAAGCCGTGCATATCAGCACCAAAATATTTCTCTATGGCTATGTGCAACGCCTGTGCTGAAACTGAATACTCTTTGGTTTGCGAAACCGGTATTTTTAATGACTTACTTAAGGCCACCGCTGAAATTAACGCATCATAATATAAAGTGCTGGTGCTAAGATTGGCGGTGCCGGCAGGAAAACGTCCTTCTAATTCATCTTTATCTGAAGCCACCACACCCTCCGCCGTAAGTTTTCTTTTGCAAAATTCAAGGCACCATTCTATTAATGGCCATAATTTCCGCGCAGTATCTGCATTGCCGTATGTTAAAGCAAACCTGGATGCACCATAAGCTATCATGGCTGCATCACCCCTGTCTCCCGCACCTGACCAGGTATCTTCTCCTTCTGCAATAATAGAACTTGGAACAGGTGCATATTCCGGGTTAATATATTTTGCAAACATTTCATAGCTGTTTATTGCAGCCGCATTGCCAAGGCCATCGCCGGTAAAAGGATAAAATGGATTGGCATACTCAGCTTCGTCGTTGGCCCATATAGCTGCATAATAACGAAGCCCTCCGGGACACATCATTGGTCCTGCTTTAGTAATAAAAATACTTTCCCCAATGCGTCGTTTGGCAAATTCAAAAGCCGTATTCAGTATGGAATCAGGGGTTTCCAATTGCAATGATTGACTGAAATCATTTATCCTTCTGCGTCTTGCAGCCAATTCATTATCAATATCCCACAAGGTGATTACCGCTTCCCTGGATGCCTGGTAACAAATACCAAATTGCACAGTGCTGTCTGGCTGCAACAATTTAGTACCGGCATTAACAGTGCTGGTAAATATATAATGCGGCGCCGGGTAACTGCTGCTGCTATCCGTCTTAATCATACGCTGCATGAATTCCATGGAGACTGGCACAGCAGTGGCAGAAAGATTTTTAAATGAAATAATCTCTATTGCCGCCGGCCGGCTGATATCAGGAAATAACTGCCGCTTAACCCCTATTAAAACAGGTGTTTTATCACTGTTAACAGATAAAGTACTATTTATTTCCATGACACCATCCTGTATTATATTGGTAGCCTTTTCGTTCATGTTTGTATAAAAAACACCATTGATAATATCGCGGCGCATGGGTTTACCGGCAATAAAAATTCTGGGCAGATCATCATCCCTGAAAGTATACATAAGACTGGCATGTGTATCATTGGGGCGTAGCCGAAAAGTGGGAAAAACAACGGTCCGCGATAACTGTAAATGTTTGGCCGTATCAATACTGTATTTTATCCATAGAGAAACACGGGTACCGCTCATCTCAATATGATCAGTATAGGCAGTTTGTTTAACCGCGTCGAAAAATATACTTCCTTTACTTTGTATCTGCCATTTATTATTGAGAGCGGGCAGGCTTAATTGTGCAGCAGCGTTTTGAGTACCAGCCATGGCTATTATAGCTATCATGCTGCTTTTTATTAACCAGGAAAATGCTTTCATCATATATACACAAAAATAAAGGCTTTACCAGCTTTTTTTTGCACAAATATGCTTGTTGCCTGCAGTATTCCTGCACCGGCGTTTATTTTATTACCGGAAAGAATACGATTTCTTCTTTTAAACTTAAAAAAATATACTGTATGACCTGTAAATCGCTGGCATATCCGCAGATTATTTATTATGTTTGAGAAAACCCGGATAATCGTTTTATGTGTAGAAAATTTTTGTTCCTGCTTGGCTTTTCCTGTAATATAGCCATGGCAGAAAAAGTAGCTGTAACTGCAGAACCGCTCTGGCTGTATAAAGTTGAGGCTGGCAATACAAAATCACCCTCCCCCGGCGCCGTTAGCAATGGATATTATATTGAACTTACAGATCACCAGGTAAACCTGGCAATGCAAACAGAATACCTTCATTCCATAAGACATATTATAAATGAATCCGGCGTTCAGAATGCATCCGAGGTATCAGTAACTTTTGCACCCGAATTTCAAAAAGTTTTTTTTCATAAAGTTATCCTTTGGCGAAACGGGATCATCATCAGCCAGTTAAATACTGCACAGATAAAAGTTGTACAGGAAGAAACAGAAGCAGGAGACTTTCAATACAATGGAATTAAGCGTGCATTTGTGATAGTAAAAGGTGTGCAGAAAGAAGACCGTATAGAATTTGCTTACTCGGTTACCGGTTTTAACCCGGTATTTGGTGATCATTTCAGCGATAAGATTTATTTCGTCAACAGCACTTTTGTTGCCAATTATTTTGAAACATTCATTGTACCGGCTGGCCGGAAAATAAATATAAAATCCTTTAATAATGCACCTCCCCCGGCAGAAACAGAACAAGGAAGTATGCATATTTATCACTGGAGTAATCCGCCCATTAAATTACAGGAGTCGCAACCTGGTGTTCCTGGTTGGTTTGACAACTACCCATATATAACAGTTAGCGAATTCAGTAACTGGCAGGAAGTTATTGATTGGGGTGTAAAACTATTCAATAATTATCAATACCCGTTAACTGAAGAACTCAAAAGCAGGATAAAGCAGTGGCGATTGATTGCTAAAGGAGATAAAGATCTTTATACAAATATGGCTATCCGTTTTGTCCAGGACCAGGTGCGCTACCTCGGATTGGAAATGGGGCAGTATACACACCAGCCGCATACACCGGCAGTTGTTTACCACCAGCGTTTCGGAGATTGTAAAGACAAAGCATTGTTGCTTGCAACACTATTACAGCAGGAAAATATACCGGCCTGGGTGGCGCTTGTTAATACTGTTAACCGGTCGAAACTGGGTGAAGCAACACCGTCTACCGGTGAATTTGATCATGCAATAGTTGCTATTGAACGCTCTTCGGGCTTTGCGTATGTTGATGCCACAGCAGCTTACCAGCGGGGAGAACTTGCCAATACTTTTATTCCCGCCTACGGTTATGCTTTGCTGCTGCGTGCAGGAGAAAATAAATTACAACCCGTTGTACCTGGTGATATATACAATACAACTGTAGAAGAAAAATTGAAAGTACCATATAGTGACAGCTGCCGGATGAATGTGATTACGGTATACCGCGGCGGAGCTGCAGACGCAATGCGCAGCAACCTGGCCGAAGCCAGTTTGCAGAATATGACAGATATGTATGTGCAGTATTATGCCAAAACATATGATGGCATACGCATGAAAATTCCCATCAGCATCCAGGATGACAGCATAAAAAATGAATTAACTGTTACAGAGAATTATGATATGCCATCCTTGTGGCATAACAATACAAAAGGGAAAAGAACAGTTGAGGTATTTGCAAAGGCGATATATGAATTGATCCCGGATCCTACCAATGCATATGGCGCGGGGCCGGTAGCCATTTCTTTTCCACGCACCCTGCACTATGTGCTTGAAATAGAAATGCCGGAAAACTGGCAGTTCCCGCAGGAAGGGCTTCATATAAAAAATGACTCTTACCAGTTTGATTTTACACCTGAACTCAGGGACAACTTCGTACGACTACGTTATTATTACAAAACCTTTAAAGATCACATACCTGCAAACGAAGTTTTCCAATATAAAGAGGATTACAAAAAAATTGAAAGTAATTTTAACTTTAATCTTTATTATGATACGAACACAGGCAATCAACCGTCTGACAATGCTACACCCACACCCGCAACCAGCATCAATATCAACTGGCTGATGGTTTTACTGGCATTCCTCTTTACAGGCGGGTTGATACTATTGATTCGTTATTTAAATAAACAAAGCTCGCCTATACTGTATACTGCCGGAACCGGCTGGCCATTGGGCGGTTGGACAACCGTGTTAGGCATTTCACTCGGCCTAAGTGGTATCATTCAAATAATATATTTTATTCAAAATAAATATTTTAGCGGAGCTGTCTGGAAGACACTGGAAGCGACCGGGCATCAAAAAATACAATTCATTTTTGTAGTTGAAATGGCCATTGCGCTCACCCTGTTATGGGGCGTGGGGGCGTTACTGTATTGGTTTATAAAGCGCAGGGATATTTTTCCACGGATGTTTATTGGTTATATGGGTATAATGCTGACCGGCCAACTTTTGCTGCTAACATTATACAACGCTATCCCTTTTCCTACCTCATACGGAGATATACAAACGCCTGTTATTACCCAAATCTTCAAGACTATTGTTTATGGTGCTATCTGGGTAAGTTACGTGTTGCGATCAGAACGTGTAAAAAGTACTTTCCTGGAACCTGTTAACTAATGCATTTTACCCATTTTTCATCTTGATGTAACCTGTATGATCAAATAAAATTCTTCCTCAAAAAAGCTTCTGCATTGTTAAAGAAGATTCCATCAAGCAAAACATTATTATCCAGTTCACCAAACGAAAAACCCGTGCCTCTCCAGAAACTTTTTTTATTCATAATACCCAGCAACTTATTTTTAAAATCCGCATAATCTGCTGTACTCATACAGCAATCAATTGGGTTTACCAGGCCATCCAAATCAGAACCAATACAAATAAGGCCAGCAGCATCTTTAACGGTAATACCACGCTTGCTTTTTTTGGCAACAAATAAAATATGTATTACCTGGTTCAGGAAATAAAGTGCATGGAGCTGGTCTGTAAATCCGGCATTCTGATTGGCTGCATCATCAAAATTCATCACTTCCTCATTGTCTTCTGCCCTTGGTTGATTACTGGCGGGTGGCTGCGGTCCAAAAAAAACATCCGTTTCCTTTTTTGAAATATAGTCTAGATCTGTTGGAAAAATTTCCTGCTGGTACAATATTGGCTCATCGCCGGGAAAACCGATGATGCGCTGATCGAGTGAAATACCTATCATACCTCCTGAAATAATTACCTGCTCAATATCTTCATCATACAAATTCAGGCTAATCATATTGTAGGCAGTATCTTTTACATGGCCCCATTTTTTTAAATAATTGATCTTCCACACAGGTCCTTCATCTTTAGGCGGCTCATGATAAATATAATTGAGGCGCTCCATTTCACTGATACCCGTAACACCTGCGTGACTGCAGATAAGCGGTAGTTTTATCCCTTCCTCTTCCCGCATACGGTAGAGTTCTTTTCTTGAAAAATGTCCAAGGTGTTTGAGGTCTACCAATATGCCGCGTTTGTATAACTCTCGGATAACTTCAAACCCCCATTCGGTAATTCCTCTTTCTTTTGGATAAAATGGCAGAATATTATTGAGTACCTGCATAGCAAATGCGTGGTTGGCAATTGGCTGTTGCTGAAAGTGGCAGAGGTTCATAGCAAAGAGCCGGAAGTTCTTACTAAGATCATCCAGGTTTTGAAAAAACTGCTGTTTTGCATCCGGGGCGTCCGGGTTATTAAAAAGGTTTTGTGACCCCTCCAGTATCAGCAGTGCGTGAATGGTATTCAGATCATCTTTATCATACTCGTTTATAGATCGGATAAATTTCAGCTTCGCCCCCTGTGGTAGTCCCATTATTGCAGGTGGACGGGCATTGTCTAATGCGTCAATTTCTGCTTTTGCTATTGTATAATACTGATCGCCGTTTGCACTTGCCTGCAATTTGCCCGGATCGAGCTGAAGAATAGCGCCACTTTTTACAATTCCCATTTCAAGCAAGCCTGCTGCTACATGTTTTTCTATGCTATGAATAATTAACCCGATAAGGTTTACGCTTCCTTCCCATAACTGGTGCAGGCTTGCTTGTGAATCCAGTGCATCCGCAAAAGCAGGACTTATATTTATCCGGATCGATTTCCAAATTTCCAACTGCACCTTGATAGTTACCCATGGACTTGGTTCCTGTCCTTTAGGTGCCAGGCGGGATTTCATACCCGGGTGACAATGAAAATCAAAAAATGGCATAAGCTAAATTTTTATAATGATTGTGACAAGCTGTGTGTGCTAAATTTTAATACAGGATTTATAGCCTTAACCTGGAATATGTATTATATACAGGGGCGCGGATGTTACCGGCTATTCTATGTAATTACGCCGGGCAATATTAAACAGGGTAACTAAAATTAAAAAAAAATGCAGATAAAAAAATACTACAAAGCGGGTAGTTCTTATCCGGTAATTAATGGTTACAACACTATACAAATGAATTGTACATCAACTGAAAATTATGATTTTTTACAAAAATAGCTTTAGGTAATGTTGCATGACCGCCTGCGTTGCCACCTGCTGCTACACTGCACAGCATATAATCATCTGCCTGTGATAATTTTATTTCTCCCAGCAGGTAATGAATCATTTAAGAAATATGTCTTCAGCACATTTAATGGTTAGTTACTAATTTACTTCAATAAACAATGCCGGTTTATTTTCTGACCCATAATAAATAAATAGTGGAAAGAAGGTAAATAGCATAACGCCATATTGTGTTTCTAAAAGAGATTCATTAAAACAATAAGCTATTAATAAAAATACTGTAATGGCAAGTTCCCTGTTTTGCCGCTGGATTGCCAAACTGACCATGGCACAGCATATTAAAATAAAAGAAACCAGTCCCGGTATGCCTGTTTGCAAAAGTGCCTCCAGGAACTGGTCATGTGTGTTGTATCCGAGATAGCCCCTGGTTGTACTATTAATACTACCGGTATACATGTGGGTGCTAATATATTTTTCATCGAGCAGGGTTTGTGCCTCGTCGGAAACGCCTGTTACCCATGCTTGGTGCTCCGTCAATATTTCCTTTACAAAACGCCATTGAAGCAGCCTGAATTGTAATCCATTGAAATAAATGCCGGGGTTGAAATTTTGTTGTTCAACAAGATGCAAATCACCAGACAAAATTTCATTGAATCTTCTGCTTACCTTGTTTTGCGTTGACAGAACAAGTGCTATCATTACGAGTCCGGCAAATAATGATGCAAGCAGCATGTATGGCCTGTTCAGCTTTGCTTTTAAAATAAGAAAAACATAGTACACCAAGCAACATGCAGAAAAAACAATAACCAGTTTGGAGGAAAGCAATAACAAACAGCAAATAAAATAAAGTATCAGTAAAAAATGAATACCCCTGTTAATGAAACTGTATCCCTTTTGTAGCCGGTCCAGCAGGTATAAAAGACCCGCAAAACAATAAATAGAGACCTGTACCGCGTGTTGTTTGAATGGAGATACCAGTTCATGATAAAAGAAAATATCATTTTGCGCATGCATGAAACAATGCTTATACAAAGCCGTCGCCAGGCAATAAAATAAAGCCACAGCGAGTATCCATGTATAATACTTCATCAGTTTATCCCGAACCTGCTCATTTACATAATTGCATGAGCAAAGAGCGACGGGAACAAAAAATATTGCACTCTGCGTTTGCAAATGTTTTAAATTTTCATTGGAGTTAGCTGTATATAAAAATGCTGCTAGCTGTATTAAATAAAATAAACAGCAGGCGGCCAGGAAAAGATTCCCGAGAGAGAGACTTAGCCATGAGCCGGTATCCACCTTATTTTTATACATTCCGGTCACCAATATCAGCCCAATTGCAATACTGCTTATGGCCCTGAAACAACATATTATGCTCACAAAAAAAATAATGTATAATACATACAGAAGCCGATCCAATTGTTTTGAACGATTCATTTTATATAGTATTCCGCAAATAATATTGCAAAGACATGCTATGACACCTGCAGATCCGGCAGCGGGCGTGCATGTATGGCAAACCGGCTTTTCAGGTATGCGTATAGAGATAACAGGTAGCCAATAGCAAAACCACCAATAAACCCAAGGATAAGTAATTTAAAAAGCTTTGGACTTACCGGCTTTTCAAACTTTTCAAATGGATGAAAAACCTGTACCCCGTTTGAAAATTTCAGATCATCCTGGTAAAATAATAGTTTTTCATTTAAACCGATCACCTGGCTATTAATGGTTGAGACATCAACAATAAATGAAGATGCGTGCTGGCTGTTATTGTTAATACTGTATTCAATATTTCTTTTCGTTGAGTCCAGTTTACTGATTTCTATTTTTACTTTGTCAATAAGCGATGCAAGATTCGCTCTTTTACTGGCCAGTTTTGCTTTTATATAATCACTATTTTCAAGTCCATAGAGAATTCCCCTGGACAAGCTGCTGAGCACGGCGTTGTCTTTTACAATTGCCTTAACCACAAATCCATTTGGATTATTGGGAATATATAATTTTTGTATTTCTGTTGCTGTGATTTTAGCTACTTTTTTCAGCGTTTCGGGATCGCAATTTAAACGCTCCCCAAGGGCTGCGTATTCGCCATCTTTCAGAAGTGCGTTCCAGTTTTCAATAATATTAATCTGTTCTGTATTCGTTAGTGTAGTAGAATGCAACAGCAGTGTGGACTCATACTGCTTTGGAGATGTCTTATATAATGCAAACCCCGCAAGAATGCCGGTAATGGAACAAATCATAATCATCCTGCCATACTTCCGGAAGAAAGAAAATGCGCTTTCAGCCAGGTTTATCAGATCAAGATCATCGCTTTTTCTATCCTGACCCAATTGATTTTCCAGCATAAATACCGATATGTTTTCACAATATAAAAACGTAGATTTTTGGGAAAGGTTGCCTTAAAAGAAGATTTCTTTTTCTTTTCTTCTTCCTACATTTATATCGTCTATTTCCAATAATTCAGCACCCATTACTGATTGTATATGATTTATTATGGGCACAAATTACAATAGGAAATTATTCTCAAACTTTATCGCATTGAGTATTGTACAGGGAACTAATTTCCTGCTTCCACTTCTTGTAATGCCATATATGATAAGCAAGATTGGGGCTGATGGTTTTGGCGTGATTGCTATTGCCCAGGTGATGATGATCTACCTTTCTGCCATAGCTGATTATGGCTTCAACCTGACGGCTACAAAAGATATTGTATTGCACAGAGACGATCAATTAAAAATCTCCAGGATTTTTTTTACAGTCCTGGCAACCAGGTTGCTGATAACTGCGTTTTTATTTATTTTATTATTGATTGCTATTGCATTTATCCCGGTGTTTAAAGAACATTTTATTTTATACAGTCTGGCATTTACATATGTTATCGGTCAGTCGTTGTTTGTAAGCTGGTTTTTCCAGGGCATGGAAAAAATGCATTATATAACCATAAGCACATTGATCTCACGTCTAATATTTGTTACGCTCGTTCTGCTTTTTATTCACCGGAAAGAAGACGGAATATATTTCCTTTTCTTTTTGGGTATTGGTAACATGATAGCCGGGCTGTTCAGTTTCTTTATTGCAATACGCATTTTTAAACTGACCCTTTTATACCCGGCGCGGGCTGATATTAAACATGAATTAAAAGAGGGCTGGCAGGTTACCATATCCAATCTCTCAATCAGTACTTATTTATACGCCGGCATTTTCATACTCAGGATTTTCACTAATGATACAGTTGTGGGATATTATAGTATTGCAGAGCGTATATTTTTCGCTGTGAGGCAGGTGTTGGCGGTGTTTTCACAGGTTGTTTACCCGCATATTTGTCAGTTGAGCCAAAAAAGCAAAGAAGCCGCCAATATTTTTTTTAAAATGGTCTATTTACCTTTTCTATTATTAACGCTGGCAGGGTGCGGTCTGCTATTTATTCTTTCACCCCAGGTGATAAATATATTTCTAAAAGAGCCTTCACCCCTTGCTGTTGTTTTACTGCGGATGCTGAGTTTTTTACCAGTCATTGTGTGCCTTAATATTCCTGCTTACCAGCTGCTGGTAGCATTTGACCGGAAAAAAAGTTATGTGAAGATTTTCGGGTTAGCTACTATTATCAACATCAGTATAAATATTTTACTGGTAAATGACCTGGGTGCAAGCGGTACTGCGCTGAGTATTATTATTACCGAGTTATTTATTACAACAGGCCTCAACCGTGAACTCTATAAGAATAAACTGGGCGGATATCTAATGACGGAAACCTGATAAACAACACCAGGCGAGCAGTTTCGGACTGCCTGATTTTTTTATTCCGCTCAATGTATTTCCCTTGCTATTAAAAAACAATATCATGCCCCGGGTATATGTCATAATACTGAATTATATAAACTGGGAAGATGTTGCAGAATGCCTGGAATCGCTATTTCGATCACACTATGATAATTATTCTGTAATTGTAATTGACAATGATTCGCAAAATACCTCTTTGGAGCAGCTGTTTCATTGGGCAGAAAACAATACAGTTTTTTCAAACAGGTTATCCTACTTTTCAAAAAATATTCTTAAAAAACCAATTGGCTATACATATTTCACAAGTGATGCATTTGCAAATAAAATAAGGCCAGTTGATTTTCCCCGGTTGGTTTTTGTTCAAAATAAAGAAAACAAAGGTTTTGCCGGCGGTATAAATCCGGTACTGCAATGCCTTTTAAAAGAAGATGCTTATGTATGGTTATTAAACCCGGACATGGTGGTTGAAGAATCCACGCTCCCGGGATTGGCAGCCTTTGCAGTTAATAATTCTGTTGAATCAATTATTGGTTCCGTTATAAAGTATTATTCCTGTCCCGGTAAAATTCATTTATATGCCGGCGGCAAAATTAATTTTAATTCAGGCACAATTAAAATGATAAAAAGTAAAAGCGGGCTTTCCCAAATGGACTACGTATCTGGTGGCTCATTATTCACGCATATCAACAGCTTCCATAATCTGGGTTTACTGCCTGAAGATTATTTTTTATACTGGGAAGAAACAGACTGGTGTTACCGTGCCAAACTGAATGGTTACAATTTACAGCTTTGCGAAACGGCTGTATGCTATGATAAAGTAAGTGCCAGTATTGGCAAAAGTTTCCTGGCTGATTATTATTACACCCGTAATGGACTCATCTTTTTATCAAAATATAAAAAAAGCAAAGTTGCACTCGCGGTGTTTTTTACAATGCTACGTTTTTTGAAAAAAATTGCAACCGGGCAGCCAGCACGGGCAAAAGGAGTTTATAAAGGAATGTTATCATTTTTAAACAAGAGCAGGCATGAAAATAAATAAATATTTTCCATTTGCTTTAATTTATTTTTTTGTGAATTCACTGGCACTGCCTTTCGGCCTTACCTATACTGCCATTTTAAGTCCTTTACTTTATTGGTGGGTAATTACCCATAGAAAAAAACAAATTCTGCTGCCTTTTTTTGTTTGCCTGTCGCCATTTTTTATTATTCATTTTATGTTTACAGTAGACACCATGACCTACATCGTCTCTGTTTTAAATTATACCGCGGTATATATCTTTTGCCAGGCATTCTATACTTTTTTAAAATTGTCTTCTAAACCGGAAAAAATATTCAAAAAATTATTAGTACTCAATTTTATCCTTTGCCTGGTTGCGATACCTGTGTATTTTACCTCTTATTATGGGTTTTTATGGATGCCGCGTACAATAATAAATGGTGTTGCCAGTATTAGCCGCTTAAAATTATTTACTTACGAAGCATCATACTATGCAGCTCTATTTACACCCCTGTTTTTTTTCTACCTGCTGCAACTCCTCCTGCATCAAAATAAAATAAACAGCTGGCTCCTTCTGCCTATGTTATTTCTGCCATACCTGCTTTCACTTTCAATCGGTGTAATTGGATCTATACTTTTCGCAATTGTGCTTACCGGGTTTATGTATTTCAAAATATTTATAAGAAAAAAAAGAGTGTTAACCCTGCTGGTGATTACCTGCGGGCTATCAGCTATTATATTTATTGCACTGCTGACATTTTATCCGCAAAATGGTATTTTTTTACGGATAGCTGATATTGTTTCAGGCAATGACACATCTGGCAAAGGAAGAACGTACGAAGCATTTATGCTGGCACAGCAAATACTTGAACAGAAAAACCTGGTTTGGGGCGTGGGTCCGGGCCAAATCAAAATACTTGGTGCAGATATTATTAGGAGTTACTACCTGTATGCGCTGGATTATAATACGATTGCTATTCCCAATGCCGCTGCTGAAACCCTGGCGATCTTTGGATGGGCAGGCTTACTATTGCGCATATTCATTGAACTGTCTCTCTTTTTTTATACAAGGGTCTGGACGAATTACTATCGCCTGTTATTATTCCTTTTTATTTTTTTATACCAGTTTACAGGAAGTTTTATTACCAATATAGCAGAATATGTAATCTGGATATTGGCCTTTACCAATGCGTTCCCCGCATTTGACGTAAGACAAAAAAAAACCCGGGATACAATAACGCTTATCAAAATACAATGAGATGATGAAAGTGGCAATGATAGTAAGAGCTACATTCTATAGTTCCAAAGGTGGCGATACCGTACAGGTGCAGCAAACTGCTGCGCACCTTGCTGAATATAATATTCCGGTTGATATAAAACTAACAAATGAAAACATTGACTACAAGCAATATGACCTGTTGCATTTTTTTAATATTACAAGACCAGCGGATATTTTGTACCACATCAGGAAAGCGGGCAAGCCTTTTTTTGTATCCACTATATTGATTGATTACAGTGAATACGATAAATACCATAGACAAGGTTTTGCAGGTATGCTTTTCAGGTTTCTAAATGCCGATGCTATAGAATATCTAAAGACAATAACACGATGGGTTGCAGGAAAAGATAGGCTTATGAGTCTTGAATATATCTGGAAAGGGCAACGGAGAACAATTATTGAAATATTAAAACAAGCCGCATTATTATTACCGAATTCGCATTCAGAATACAAGCGCCTTATTCAACAATATAATTGTGTTACAGATCATGTAGTTATTCCCAATGGAGTTGATACAGGCCTGTTTTCATTTAATAACGCAATAGAAAAAGATCCCCGGCTGGTGCTATGCGTAGCAAGAATAGAAGGGCTTAAAAACCAGGTCAATCTTATCCGGGCGCTTAAAAATACAAATTTTAACCTGGTAATAATTGGAGCAGCAGCCCTCAACCAAACCTCATACTATCATACCTGCCGTGAAATTGCTACAGGCAACATTCATTTTATTGAACATCTCCCGCAAGAGGAGTTGGTAAGCTACTATCAAAAAGCAAAAGTTCATGTATTGGCCAGCTGGTTTGAAACTACAGGACTTAGTTCACTGGAAGCTGCTGCAATGGGCTGTAATATTGTTGTTACCGATAAAGGTGATACAAGAGAATATTTTGGCAACGATGCGAGCTATTGTGATCCAGGTTCTCCCGAAAATATTTACAATACCATTGAAAAAGCCGCCGCACTTCCTGCCAATGGATCTTTGCAGCAAAAAATACTTGCGCAATATTCTTGGGAGGAGGCAACTATACGAACAATGGAAGCGTACAAATTAGTAAAAGACATATGAAAATATGGGATTAAAAATAGGGATACTTGGAACAAGGGGCGTGCCCAACTATTATGGCGGGTTCGAGCATTTTGCTGCACATCTTTCAAGAGGCCTGGTGGAAAAAGGGCACCAGGTAACCGTTTATAACTCAAGCAAACATCCGTACCAGGCAAAAGAATGGTATGGGGTTCGCATCATACACTGCTTTGACCCGGAATATATTATTGGTGTACCCGGCCAGTTTGTATATGATTTAAATTGTTTGCTGAATGCACGAAAACAAAAATATGATATCATCCTCCTGCTTGGCTATACCAGCAGTTCTGTCTGGGGATTTTTATATCCAAAAAAATCAATTATCATAACCAATATGGACGGTTTTGAATGGCAGCGTACTAAATATTCAAAACCTGTAAGACGTTTTCTAAAATATGCAGAAAAACTTGCTGTCCAGTCAAGTCAATTTCACATTGCAGACTCGCCAGTAATCAGGGATTACCTTGACAACACATATAACATCAAGAGTAAATACATTGCCTATGGCGCAGGCCTCACTCCCTTTGCAGACGAAAACCTGCTGGAAGAATACGGATTGCGAAAAAATCAATACTTTTTATTAATGGCAAGGATGGAGCCAGAGAACAATATTGAAATGATACTGGACGGATATTGTTTAACGGACACAACAAAAAGATTTATTGTAATTGGCAATACCAGTAATGGATTTGGGAAATACCTGGTAGACAAATATAGAAATGAAGGCCGCATTGTTTTCCTGGGAGCCATTTTTGATGAGCAAAAAGTGCAGAGTATTACGGCTTTCTGCTGCCTTTATTTTCATGGGCACAGTGTAGGTGGAACCAATCCTTCCCTGCTGGATGCTATGGCCGCAAAAGCCCCGCTTGCAGTTCACAACAATCCATTTAATAAATCCATTCTTAAAGAAAATACACTGTTGTTTAACAACCCGGAAGATGTAAGCAATCTCATTAATTTAAAACAATATGCAAATAAAGAGCATATTGAAAATAACTATGCTACAATAGAAAATGAATTTACATGGGATATGATTATTGACCAGTATGAAAATTATTTCGTTGAATGTCATCCGGCAACACAGTATATCCCGATAAAAACCGAAAAACCTGTTGTTTATAAAGGTCAATATTTAAAATAAGCCATTGAACATCTTACATGAAATCTCTCCGCATAAAAAAAGACATATTGGCAACGCTTACATATTTTAATATGTTTGACTACCCACTGAAAAAAAGGGAGGTATATATTTTCCTGGGCCACAAAGCAGAGCCGGCGGAATTTGAAAAGGCATTAATAAACCTTATGGATGAATCTGCTATTTTTAAAATTGGTGATTTCTATTGTCTTTTTAACAATTATGCGCTTGCGGAAAGACGTTGCAGGGGCAATAAAAAAGCTGCGCTACTGCTGAAAAAAGCAGAAAAAGCAGCCACTTTTATATCTGCTTTTCCTTTTGTAAAAGGAGTTGCCGTTTCCGGATCTTTATCCAAACAATTTGCTGATGAAGACGCAGATATTGACT
>JBDSOC010000024.1:0-4935 GCA_039915085.1 Chitinophagaceae bacterium | reverse complement strand
GGATGTATTGAATGAACATATTTCTCAGCTAAGAAAATTCAAGGCCTGCCTGGAGAAAGAGAATTACGGGTATTTATTGCAGTTGATAGAAGATGCCAATAAGATAAGAAGGATAATTAAATAAAATGTTTTTAAAAGGCCTGAAAGGGTGAAAGATTAGGCCGGTAAGTATTGCCAATGATGAGATAGTTGCCCGATGAGATACAGTAGAAGAGTGCGACGCAAGAATGCCAAATAGAATTACGATTGCAGGTACCATATTTATTAAACAATTAAAACACCCGTTTATTCCCGTTTGGGGCAGAGGGCTTAACTTTACAAGTACATATTATGCAAGCAATAGCAACTACAATGAAAGAACTCGTACAGGAGAAATGGAATAAACGCCCATTGATCATTTCCGGTCCCTGCAGTGCTGAGACCGAAGAACAGTTAATAGCTACCGCACAGCGTTTAGCTAATACCGGCAAAATAGATATGTTGCGCGCAGGTATCTGGAAACCACGTACAAAACCAGGTTTGTTTGAAGGCATTGGCGCAAAAGGATTACCATGGCTGCAACAGGCTAAAAAGTTAACCGGCTTGCCAACTACCGTAGAAGTAGCAACCGGCAAACAGGTGGAGGACGCATTGACTTTTGATGTAGATGTTTTATGGGTTGGCGCACGTACCACCGTTAATCCTTTCAGTGTACAGGAAGTAGCTGACGCACTAAGGGGCGTAGATATACCGGTACTCATAAAAAATCCTATCAATCCCGATCTTGAATTATGGACAGGTGCGGTGGAGCGTGTAGCAAGAGCAGGTGTAAAACAAATTGGCTTAATACATCGTGGGTTTTCATCTTATGGCAATACAGAATACCGCAATGCGCCTATGTGGCACCTTGCCATTGAAATGAAACGCCGTAACCCGCACATGATGATCATTAATGATCCTTCTCATATCTGTGGTCGCAGGGATATTTTACTGGAAGTTGCGCAGGAAGCTATTGACCTTGGTTTTGACGGATTGATGATTGAATCTCACATAGATCCTGACAATGCATGGAGCGATGCAAAACAACAGATAACGCCTGAGCAATTAGCTGAAATGCTGGATGCCATCGTTTGGAGAAAAGAAGATGTTAACTCAGAAGCATACCATGCTGCGCTTGAAAAATTGCGTCAGCAAATCAACCACCTGGATGATGAAATGATGCAGATACTGGGGCAGCGCATGAAAATTGCTGACCAGATTGGTAAATACAAAAAAGAAAATAACATCACCATTTTGCAAACCAACCGCTGGAATGAAATATTGGAAAGGGCATTTAACCGCGGCGACAAACTGGGTCTTGGAAAAGAGTTTATTACCAAGTACCTGGATGCGGTGCATATGGAAAGCATCAATCACCAGAATAAAATAATGAACAGCTGAGTTATAGGTTGTAAGTGCTAAGTTGTAAGTTTTGCGGCAAATTGTTTTGTGATAACAATGCTTGCCCTGGCTGCAATATGGACTTACAACTTAACACTTAGAACTTAGTACTTCTAATGAATAAACAATCTTATAAATTTTCCAGCTCTTCAGTTGATTATTATTTGGCAAATGGCATCAGCCATTTAAAACAAATCGTTGATCCAAAATCAACCATTATTGTTACTGATGAAAATGTTTTTACTGGACATGCCAAACGTTTTAAAAACTGGAAGACGATTGTTTTAAAAGCGGGCGAACAATATAAAACGCAGGCAACTGTAGATAATCTTATAACGCAGTTGATTGAAATGGGGGCTGATCGTAAATCGACCCTCGTAGGTGCAGGCGGAGGCGTAATCACGGATATTACGGGATATGCTGCATCTGTATACATGCGCGGTATCCGTTTTGGATTTATTCCCACCACCATACTCTCTATGGTAGATGCAAGTATAGGAGGAAAAAATGGTATTGATGTGGGCTTGTATAAAAACATGGTAGGCATCATCCGTCAGCCGTCTTTTATTTTGCATGATATGGTTTTTGTAAACTCACTGCCGCAGTCTGAATGGGAAAACGGTTTTGCTGAAATCATTAAACATGCCTGTATAAAAGATGCAGCAATGTTTCAGCACCTGGAAGCAAATTCGCTGAAAAATTATCAAAGTAAAAAGAAAGTATTGTGCGAACTGATTCAGCGCAACGCAATTCTAAAAACCAAAGTGGTACAGAAAGATGAGTTTGAAAGCGGCGATAGAAAACTATTGAACTTTGGTCATACACTTGGCCACGCCATTGAAAATATGTATGCATTTTCCCATGGGCAGGCTGTTGCTATTGGCATGACCTATGCCTGTCATATCTCTGAACAACTGACCCATTTTAAACAAACGGAAAGGGTAGTAGCACTGCTCAGTAAATATGGATTACCCACTTATACTGAGTTTGACAAAGCAAAGGCATTTGACATTTTACAAAAAGATAAAAAGAAAGTAAACACGTCTATGAGTTATGTGCTGCTGGAAAAGATAGGGAAGGGCATTGTCAAATCCATCCCATTAAAGGAATTGGAAAGTATTATTAATCAACTTTAAATTCTCCTTTCAGGCCCGCCGGATAAATTATCTGTTCGGAGGAGGGTAGGAATATTATTATGATTGTAACAATACAACCATCACAATTATCGGGTTCCATACAGGCACCGGCTTCTAAAAGCTCTATGCAAAGGGCCTGTGCTGCTGCGCTGGTAACAAAAGGGAAAACCAGTATAAAAAATCCCGGCCATTCAAATGATGATAAAGCGGCCATGGATATTATTAAGCGTCTCGGTGCAGAGATCATAATTAATAATGAAGAATTAATAATTAATAGCAGCGGCGTTCATCCTGTTTCAGATGAAATTAATTGTGGAGAAAGCGGTTTAAGCATTCGTATGTTTACGCCGCTGGTTGCTTTAAGTGAAAAGCCGGTTACCATTAACGGGAGCGGCAGCCTTGCTACACGCCCCATGAATTTTTTTGATGAAGTATTACCGCAATTAGGTGTAAAGGTAAAAAGTCAAAATGGAAAACTTCCATTGGTTATCCAGGGCCCGGTGGTTCCAAAAAATATTTCAGTTGATGGGTCGCTTAGTTCACAATTTCTTACAGGTCTGTTAATGGCTTATGCTGCTGCGGATGCAAAAGATGTATCCATCACCGTAAATAATTTAAAAAGCCGGCCCTATATTGATCTTACATTACATGTAATGAAACAGTTTGGAATGAAAGTTCCTGAAAATAAAAATTACGAATCATTTTATTACAATGCCCAACCAATCAACCAATCATCTTCTCAACCAATCAACTATACCGTAGAAGGCGACTGGAGCGGTGGTGCATTTCTGTTAGTAGCTGGTGCAATTGCGGGTAATATAACTGTGAAGGGACTGGATGTTCATTCTACCCAGGCAGATAAGGCAGTATTGCAGGCATTGATGGATTGTGGCGCAGGAATTTCTATAAAGCCATCGCAAATTGAATTAAGGCTCCTGCCATTAAAAGCATTTCATTTTAATGCAACTGATTGCCCTGATCTGTTTCCACCATTGGTGGCACTTGCTGCCTGCTGCAATGGTACAACCTCTATTGAAGGCGCCAGTCGTTTAACACACAAAGAAAGCAACCGCGCGTTAACCTTACAGGAAGAGTTTGGAAAAATGGGTATTGAAATAACACTGCAGGATGACCTGATGCTGATTAAAGGAAGTGCAGGCATTAAGGGCGCTACGGTGCATTCACGGCATGACCACCGTATTGCTATGGCTTGTGCAGTTGCGGCCCTGGCAGCCGATGGAGAAGTGGTTATTGAAGAGGCGGATGCCATTGATAAATCATACCCTGATTTTTATGAGCACCTGAGAAAATTGGGTGCGGTAATAAAATGAGCCCTGCCCGTAAAGGGGAGACTTAGATCGGGCTTCTTGTGTTTTGCTTTTGGAATTCAATACCGGCAGGCTTTCGTAAGAATTGAAATTTTATTGGACGAAGGGTGTAAAACCCAATGGGTTGTTATTAATACAAGAAGATATCGTAAAGCAAAACCCTGAAGGATGATATTAGCAATTTGCAATAAAAGGAAGCTGCTTAAAGATAAAATGTATAAGAGTGCGACGCAAGAATGCCTGATAGAACCTGAATGCCGGACTCAAAATAAAAATGTCAGTATCGCAACAGATATTAGAATCGTGGAAGGCCAATGCAGATAACTGGATTGCCACCATTGATAATGCAGAATTGGAAAGCCGCACCCTGGTTACCAACAATGCCATTGTAAATACAATATGTGATTATGATTGTACCACAGTACTTGATATTGGTTGCGGGGAAGGATGGCTTACAAGAACCTTACGGGAAAAAGGAAAACAATCGTTTGGTGCAGATGCTGTTGCTGCATTAATTGAAAATGCTATTATAAAAGATGGTAATTTTTATGAAGTAATTTCTTACAGGGAACTGGCTGATGGTGGAAAATTTACACAACAATTGTTTGATGCGGCTGTTATTAATTTTGCCCTGATTGATAAAGAGGAAACAGAAGTATTGATTCATTCAATACCCGCTTATCTTATACAAAACGGATTATTATTTATTCAGACGCTTCATCCTTTGACCATTGCTGCAACTGGCGAATATACAAGCGGTTGGAAAGACGGCAGCTGGAACGGCATGAAAAGAAATTTTGAACAACCATATCAATGGTACTTTCGTACATTAGAAGACTGGTTGCAGTTATTTGTAAAAGAATATCACTTGATTGCAATAAGAGAGCCTGTACATCCTGAATCAAAGAAACCGTTGTCGGTTATCTTTATATTACAAACAAAATAAGCAGCCCGTTTTGCGGGGCATTAATTATGAATTCATTTGGCAGAATATTTCGTGTAAACATATTTGGCGAATCACATGGTGAATCAGCAGGCATTAATATTGATGG
>JBDSOC010000089.1:0-2576 GCA_039915085.1 Chitinophagaceae bacterium | reverse complement strand
GTCGTTTTTTTTATACAGATCATCAATCCTGCCAAGGCTTTGTCTACCGCTTTTTATAATGTTCAGCGGGGCAGTGCTGCCATACAGCGTATGGAGGAGATTCTAAAAACACCGGTAATTATAACTGATAAACCCGGAGCGAAAGAACTGGTTGTCTTTTCAAAAAGTATTGAGTTTAGAAATGTTAGTTTTCTGTACAATGATGTGGTTATTTTGCACAATATAAATTTACTTATAGAAAAAGGGAAAACGGTTGCGCTGGTAGGATCCTCGGGTTCAGGAAAATCTACACTGGCGGATCTTATACCACGTTTTCATGATGTTAGCGGAGGAGAGCTGCTCATTGACGGCATCAACATCAAAGATTACACATTGTATTCATTGCGCAACCAGATGGGGATTGTTACGCAGGAGCCTATATTGTTTAATGACAGCATTAATGGTAATATTATATTGGGTAAACCCGATGCAGATAAAACAGCCATTGAGCAGGCGGCTAAAGTTGCCAATGCCTACCAGTTTATTTCTGCTAAAGAACAAGGTTTTGAAACCAATATTGGTGACCGTGGAAGTAAATTAAGTGGTGGAGAAAGACAACGCTTAACCATTGCAAGAGCCGTATTAAAAAATCCTCCGATACTTATTTTTGATGAGGCCACTTCATCGCTGGATACAGAAAGTGAAAAACTGGTGCAGGATGCTATTAACCACGTAATGCAGAACCGCACTTCGCTGGTAATTGCACACCGTCTTTCTACCGTAAGACACGCTGATGAAATTATTGTGCTTGATAAAGGGCAGATTGCTGAAAGGGGCACACATGATGAATTGCTCCAAAAATCCGGTATCTATAAACGCCTGATAGAAATGCAGGAAGTAAAGTGAGCCATTGCTGATTTTGAGATTGCGTGATTGATGATTTGGGTTGCCGGATTATTAAAAGTATTTAATTGTTGGATTTGCCCGGATCCCATTTTTTGCACAATAATTGATATTTTATTCGGGACAGGCGTTCTTTCGGCACCATCGTTTTACAAACATTTTTACATTTGCGTTTAATTTGTAATGATCAACTTTATTCCCATATTTCCGCTTGGCATTGTAGTATATCCGGGAGAAAGCCTCAACCTGCATATTTTTGAACCCAGGTACAAACAACTGATTACAGAATGTTTTGCAGAGAAAAAGATGTTTGGTATTCCTGCTGTAATCAATAACCACCTGAATGAAGTGGGTACGCTGGCAGAAATTCTTGAAATAACCAGTATTTATGACAATGGAGAAATGGATATTAAAACCGTTGGGATCAAAGTCTTCACGGTCCTGGAAATAATTAAAAAGGTCCCTGATAAATTGTACAGCGGCGCTATTGTAAAATACCCGGAGAATATTGAAAACGGCGGTAAAAAAGAGTTAATGAATAAGGTGTTAAAAGCAGTGCGCGAACTGCATGCCCGTTTGAAAGTACAGAAAGAATTCAAAAAACCCGATGAAGAACTCAACAGTTATGATATTGCACACCACGCAGGGTTGTCGCTGGAAGAGGAATACGAATTACTGGGGTTGATGCAGGAAATACAAAGACAGGAATACCTTAAAAGACATCTTGCCAAAGTATTGCCGGTGATGGCAGAAATGGACCAGCTAAAGGAAAAAATCAAACTCAATGGCCATTTTAAAAATCTTTCTTCAATGGATTTTGATATTAGCTGATTGCAATTGATTTAAGGTTGCAGCGATGAATGCTGTATCAGGGGCTATATTATTCACTGGCTTCAAAAATTGATAAAATACTGCATATTCGCAGCGGAATTCAATCAGTGAATTGGCAATTCATAAAATATTTCATTTTTATTCACCAGTAAACATTCAATTCTTGGCCCATACAACTATTTGCTTTGATTTTGGAAATACCCGTTTGAAATACGCCGTATTTGATGGTAATAAACAAAAGATTGCAACCGTGCTGGATAACGACCAGGAGGATACTGTCGCAGCCGTGCTGGATAAATACCAGCCTTCAAAATCAATTCTTTCGTCCGTTATTAAACACAATGAAAGTATTGAAGCATTGTTAGGCAGCCGCACACAGTTTCATAAATTATCGCATCTTACAAAACTCCCTTTTACCACGCCCGTAGGTAAGCCGGAGACCATCGGTGCAGACAGGCTGGCACTTTGCGCCGCAGGAGTGGAACTTTTTCCGGGAAAGAACAACCTTGTAATTGCACTGGGTACCTGTATCACGTACAATTTTATTAATAAATTTCATGAATTTACCGGGGGAGGCATCTCTCCGGGTATGGACATGCGTTTTAAATCGCTCAATACATTTACGGCTTTATTGCCGGTTATTAAAGAAGACTGGAACTTTCCACTGATAGGATATGATACCCGGACCAATATATTAAGCGGTGTAATACTGGGTATGGCAAAAGAAATTGATGGTTTTATTGACGCATATTCAGCACGTTATGACAACTTTAACGTGCTTTTAACCGGGGGTAATTGTGCCTATTTTGTTCCCCACCTTAAAAACCAGATATTTGCAGACCCTGATTTGTTATTCAAAGGAT
>JBDSOC010000011.1:0-12790 GCA_039915085.1 Chitinophagaceae bacterium | reverse complement strand
GCAAGGAGTACGCTGCAGGAAATAGATTTGAATTTCATACAAGCAATAGTTTTAGTTATAAATATATGGCTGCACTGCCTGGCGAACGCCTGTTTTTTGCCCGGGGGCTATAACCGTTTTTGATTCTCAAAAGCAGTGATAACGGCGATAGTTGTCTTTAAAAATATTAAATGTAAATTATACAATTAATAAAAAAAGCAAAAAATATAAGGTATACGCTAAGTCAATACAGACACAAAGTATATAAATTATTTTAATTGTCAAAAAAACATTTATTATTTAAAAAACGCCTTTCTATGGCCGGACCCCCTTCTTTACCGCCAAAATATACATGTATAAATTTTCCCGGGAACTCCCGGAACTTGTGTTATTCAAAGTCATATTTCTACGGCTGCCGATGTTTATATTTTTTTGAATGCCGGGGAAATTACATTTCAACAACACGAAATAAAACAATGCATGCTGATTTGTTTCAATACAAATAAATCCTTGTTTCATATTTTGCGTTGCAAGAAAATTGCTGACGTTTTTTTACATACATAAACCGGTTAAAGAGATCGTTTCCGGCATTCATTTATCATTCTCCACCTGCACCAATTATCCCTGATATTTATAATTAAATCATTATTTTTATCAAAATAGTTTTATAACCCATCAGACCCTTTTTACTTTATTTATATGATACGATATTCACGGCAGAAAAGAATGCTTGTTGCAGTTGACTGCATAATTTTTGGATTTGACGGGCAGGAATTAAAACTGCTGGTTATTAAAAGAAGCTTTGAGCCCGAAAAGGGGCGGTGGAGTTTAATGGGAGGCTTTGTTCAGCCGGAAGAAAGTTCAGAAAATGCCGCCTTCAGGGTATTAAAACAATTAACCGGCCTGGAAGATGTATATATGGAACAGCTAAGCGCCTTTACCAGCCCACACCGTGATCCGCTGGAAAGAACAATCTCTATTGCTTATTTCAGCCTGATTGATATCAACAAATACGAAAAACAAATCAGCACCGAATATCATCCCGAATGGTTCCCGGTAAAAAAAATACCTGCATTGGTATTTGACCATGAGGCCATGGTTAAAATGGCCAAAGACAAACTCCGGTACAAAGCCAGCCATCACCCTATCCTGTTTGAATTGTTGTCTGAAAAATTTACATTACCACAATTGCATAATTTATACGAAACGGTGTATGAGACAATCATTGACAAAAGAAACTTCAGCCGTAAAATTCTGATGTCCGGATTGCTGATAAGGCAAAAACAAAAAGACAAAGGCTTTTCAAAAAGAGGAGCGTACTATTATAAGATTGATAAACGGACCTACCAGCATAAATTTGATGCGTTTCTAAATTTTGCTCCTGTCCCCGACAATAAAAATAATTCAATCAGTATTTGATTTATTAAGCTTTTGCCACTGCAAAATCAAGGTTTTCCGTAATGCGTTTACCTTTTTCTGAAAAGGTGTCCATATAATTTTTGATTCTTTCTTTGGCAATATCCAGGCTGGTATTATTAAGGTTTATATTGAGCAGGTCTGCAAACCACGGCGCTTTTGTTTTACTGAGCGCATATACTTCTGCAATCTCCCGGGATATTGGCAACGTAGTTATTTTAGACTGATCATATACATCTTTACTGCTTGCGTTCAGAAGTTTATCATATTCCTCTTTTAGTATGCGTTCAAACAATGCCACAGAAAAAACATCTCCTGTCTTTGTACCTGTTTCTGCATCATCCTCTGTAAGTGTTGCACCTTTATGCACCCATTCCCATAAAATGCTTAATCGTATTTCCCCCGTGGCCATGTCTTCCATCAAATAAAGAATATCATCATTACCAAAAAAATCAGCTGCCTTTAATGCAGCTGCCTGCATGCCCTGCGCAAATGCATTGCCATATTGCAGCGCCACACTTACCAGGTTTCTTGCCCCACGGATGGTTCTGTTTGCAGGTTCAAGTTGTATAAGCCCGTCTGCATCCTGTTGTGTATAAGTAAGCGGGGGGAATTTTCTGCCTGATTGATTTGCTTCCCCAACTTTTTCCCATACCGGCCTTACAATATTTACCATTTTCCAGTGTGCTACCCATTTTCCACTGGCACCATCTCTTTGTTCACGCTCAGCACCCGCCACTGCTTTTTTCATACTGGCAGATACACCTGCTTCAGACCCCACAGGTATGTTGGGCTCCATACCACCCTGCCATAGCGCAAAATTACCATTGCTGTCGGGTGTGTTTACAGCCCTTCTTACACGGTCTTCGTACCGGGCCATATACCCATAGGTCATTGTAATATCTTCAATATTCGGATTGATAAAAGTTTTGTCCCATGCAAGTGCATCAGAAACACTATTAATATAATCCCACCTGCCTGTATTGTATCCAACAAAATGTTTACCCAATGCAGCACGTATTTCCATCAGTTGATAAGTGGCTTCCAGTTGTTCTACCAGTACGTATACCTTTATAGTTCCCTGCTGAAGTGATAATTCTTTCTCCAGTCCGGTAAGCATCTCGTTCCATATAGCTGCTTCACCGGCTTTTTGTATTTTGGGAAGATACAGCACAATGGAAGAATTGTTTTTTTGAAGAGCTTTATAATTATTGGCTACATATAAACACAAATCAACAATAGAAGCAGCCATCGCTACACCATTTTCATCGCGTATATGCCTGTCGTCAAGGTGCAGCCCCCGTGTACGAAATATTTTTGTAGTAAAATTTAATTGTTCTTTCCAGTTGCTGATAATTTCTTTGCCAAGAAAACCTTTTGCCCATTTATTCATTTCACCAGCAACTTTTTCAGCTGCCTGTAAGAATACCGGGTCTTTATGAATAGCCAGTTTAAGATTGCGCTGGTTATCCAGCGACATTGTATTTATCTGGCCCAGTGCATCTTCGCCATCAAACATCCATCCATCTGCACCAGATAGTAATGCGTAGGCAACATTGCGGATGCTGCTATCTGTACTGGCAGCAGGCCTGGCAGCAGGACCTGTTCCCTGGATCCATTGTCTTTGGAGATCGGCAGGTATTACGGCCCCTTCAAATTTTCCATCTCTTGCATCCTGGACTTTTATTGTAGTGCGGGGTATAAAAATTCCGGGATCCAAAAATCCAATATGGCTTTGTGTCTCCTGACGTTCAGCCCTTTTTCTAATGCGGAAATCCATTGCTTCTTTAATCACACGGTTAAAGCGCGATAAAGATGCCAGTGCAGCAATAGCTTCGGGCGAATAAACATCTTTATACAATTCCTGCACGTTATCACGAATGATAATAGTTTTCATTATTCAATAGATTATTGGGAATATTATACGCCTTTAAACAGGCTGTTTTTTATTTAGTGGTCCTGACTTTTACCACTACCTTTTTTATCAGCCCGGTTTCTTTTGCTTTAATACCGCCACAATGCGCATCTTTTTCCGGAAACATAATAAAAAGTGTGGAAGCATCAGATAAATAAAACTTTCCTTTTTCAGTTGTATAAAAAGCGATGTCCTTTGCGGGATCGTATTCTTTTTTGAGAACAGCAGATGCGTAAGGGGCAATACCAATTTGCTCCTGGCCTGAAACAACACAATGAATATCTGCGTAATCCTTATGTGCTTCAAATAAAACGTCTTCTTTGTTTTTAGGAGATGCTTCTGTTACATTTACGTATACATCATCATTTCCATACAAAGTATAACGGCCCGGCTTAAGTGCTGCAAGATCTGTCTGCTTTAAATAGGCAAAAGCAGTATCCCACCATGCCTTATTTGCTTTATATTGTTTTGCAAACGCGCCTTTATTAATTGCCGGTGAAGGCGTACGTTTCAAACCGTGCAGCCATGTATGACTATTGTACCATTTCATGTCTTTCGCTGTTGTTTGTGAGACAGCGCATTTTGCGGAAAATATCAATGTCATTAATCCTGCAATAAAAATTGTTTGCTTTACTTTTTTCATAATGGCGTATTTTTTCTGATAAATTTATAAACTTTTATATAACGGCTGATCTCCATCTTCATCATTTCCCCAGAGAAAGGGCATATCCTGTTCTGTTAAAATTTATACAGCAGTAATCCGTAGCCTACGCCTGCAGGATCTGTTGTATTGGCAAACTGAAAAGCCATCAACTTTCCATCTGTTGAAATAACCGGGTTAGATGCCTTGCCGCCTTCATAATCATTGAAATGGGTCAGGCGTACAAAGTCTTTTCCGGTCCCATCCAGTTTCAATTTCCAGATATCAATATTCCATGGGCCTCGTTTGCCACCCAATTGATCACACTGCCGATCCGCTTCCACACAAGTATATTTACCATCGGGGAAAATACCCTCGCACTCATTATAGTTATTGAGCTTTTGCGAATGATTTATAATTTGTTTCGTATTTAAGTCAATTGTCATTACAGAACTCATATTCGCCGGCTCATAACAAATGAAAGTCATTTTGGTATCATTGTCAAAAAAATCCTGCGCTTCCAGCGTACAGGTATTGTCAGCACTTTCATACACTGTTTTTTTATTGATGATTTCAGGCGTTCCATTGCTGAGATCAATGTCGGCCATTATAATTCTTGAGGCACCTTCTTTGATTTCCGGGTATTGTGCATGCTGTTGTGCGTACGCTATTTTCATTCCTTTTTTTGAGATGGCCATGCCTTCACTCATTTTTTCATTGAACCTTACAGGCTTTGAACCCGGCTGTTTGCTAAGAAACCAGAGTTCATTGTCCCGTTCACGACTGATATGAATATCAGTAAATTTTTCAGGACCAATAAGAATATAATCACCAGTTGATAAATGCATCACGCGTAAAAAAGCGGCTGCCGGAACATTGCAGGTAAGGCATTTTATTTTTCGTGTCTCCAAATCAATCATCATGGCATCACCAAAACTTTTGGTCATAAAGGCCACCCGTTTATTATCAGGGGAGAAATCAGCCCTTTCACCAAATGTTGTCAGCACTTGTATATTTGCAGGCAGGTTGTCGAGTGGACTACCGGCTTTTCGCTGTGCAGTTTGTGCAATTGAGAAAAAAAAGATCCCAAGCGCAAGCGCAGTCAAAAGTATTTTCATATTTAAATTAATTTTTTGAAAGCTGTTAGCGGCGATTAAAATTTTACCCATCATAATCAATAGACAGCTATTCATTCCGGGTATTAGATTAAGGCACCCGGCATCGTCACTTTTAAAAAAAGATAAGAGTCAGAAATTGAGCCCATACAGTTTACTCCATTTTCCAATCTGGTCTGATAAAATGACAAGTATAGCCATATGGATTTTTTTGCAGGTAGTTCTGGTGTTCTTCTTCAGCGTTCCAAAAGTCAGTAGCAGGAACCACTTCTGTAACAATTGATCCCGGCCACTTGCCGGAGGCAGTCATTTCTTTGATTAAAGTGGCAGCAGTTTCTTTCTGGGTATCATCCATGTAAAAAATAGCGGAGCGATAGGATGTTCCCCTGTCATTGCCCTGCCTGTTTTTTGTCGTTGGATCATGAATCTGAAAAAAGAATTCCAGCAGTGCGCGATAGGATAATTTCATTGGATCAAACATAATTTCAATCGCCTCTGCATGTGTGCCGTGATTGCGGTAAGTTGCGTTGGGTACATCACCACCCGAATAGCCTACCACTGTTGAGCTGATACCGGGCAAATCGCGGATAAGCTCTTCTACTCCCCAAAAACACCCTCCGGCCAATATCGCTTTTTCAAGAGCCATAGTTTTTCTTTGCATCAAAGATAAGCATAAATGCAGCCCGGCCGGCAGGCGCAAGGCGGCGGATCTGTGTAATGAATGAATTTCAGGGCAAAAACCCTACATTCATTATTCAAATCATAAAACAAAATTGTATGTACAAGGTATCCGCCCGCATTTTTCCGGTAATCGTTTTGTTGTTTACGGCATGCAGCCAGCCACCAGCCACCATTAATAGCGATGATGGAATTGCTGCGATTAGCGCAGACAGCCTGAAACAACACATTTCGGTACTGGCATCCGATTCATTTATGGGCCGCAAACCTTTCACTGCAGGAGAAACAAAAACAGTAGCTTATCTGCAACAGCAATTTGCAGCGGCAGGACTTGAACCCGGCAATGGCAACAGTTTTATACAGGACGTACCCATGGTAAATATCCTGGCGACCGCCGCGCCACAAATGCATGTAATTTCAAAAAAAGGAAATTTTACACTCAAAGCGTTTGACGACTATATTATATGGACGGATAAACCGGATGCCCATGCCAGTCTGGACAAAACAGACCTTGTATTTGCGGGCTATGGTGTAGTGGCACCAGAATATAAATGGAACGACTATGAAGGCCTGGATGTAAAAGGCAAGGTAGTGATGGTGATGGTAAATGATCCCGGTTTCTGGATGGGTGATACTACCCTTTTCAAAGGAAAGGAAATGACCTACTACGGACGCTGGACGTATAAGTTTGAAGAGGCAGCACGGCAAGGCGCCAAAGGTTGCTTAATCATACACAATACAGCTGCCGCCAGTTATCCTTTTACCGTACAGCAAAATAATTTCAATACGTCCAGGCTGCAACTGGACAACCGGAGTAAGGATGTAAAAAACTGTGCTATCATAGGTTGGTTACCCGAAACCGTTGCCAATAAATTATTCGTAGCGGCTGGTTACGATTCCAGCCTGCTGGTAAAAGCAAATCAACCTGGTTTTAAGGCCATCCCGCTTCACCTGCAATTGTCTACTTCTATGAATGTGCAGGCCACCTATAATAAATCCTACAATGTCATTGGTAAAATCACCGGGTCCAAACATCCTGAACAAGTAATTATTTATTCGGCTCATTGGGATCATTTAGGAATCGGTACACCCGATGAAAAAGGCGACTCAATTTATAATGGAGCACTTGACAATGCATCCGGAACTGCGGGGCTGCTGGAACTTGCGCGGGCTTTTAAAAGCATGAAAACCCCGCCTGAACGAACCATTGTATTTCTTGCTGTTACCGCTGAAGAACAGGGACTGCTGGGATCTGCTTATTATGCGCAGAACCCTGTTTATCCTGCTGATAAAACTGTTGCCGACATCAATATGGATGGCCTGAATCCCTTTGGCAGGACAAAAGATATTGTTGTGGTAGGAGCCGGCCAGTCGGACCTTGAAGATTATTTACAGGAAGCAACACAAAAAGACAGTGGCTATATTTCTTTTGAGACCCATCCTGAGGCAGGCTATTATTATCGTTCCGATCATTTCAATTTCGCAAAAGCGGGTATCCCTGCACTTTATACAGAAACCGGCATAGACGTAATAGGAAAGGATACGGCATATGGTAAAAAACTACAGAACGAATACACGACTAAAAACTATCACCGGCCATCCGATACCTACAACGCAGCCACCTGGACAATGGAAGGTGGCGTTCATGATTTGCAATTGTTGTTCCGGGTGGGCAGGCGTCTTGCATTTGAAACAAAGATGCCCCAGTGGAAAACGGGCTCCGAATTTAAAGCAGCGAGGGAAAAAACCACACATCTGCCATAATAAAATTAAACACAATGCTGAGAAATGGCTACATAATCATCCTTACATAAAAGCAATAAGACTACGGAAAACTCCAGGTTGTCTTTGTTTTATTATTCCGCAACTGGCCGGTTCAGTGCAGAAATTATATTAATTTTAAAAAAATGAAAAAATGACAATCAAAGAAAAGGGTGACAAACTTTTCCAGTCTTTCCAGGATGCATGGGACAACTATGTAAAAATTGAAAAAGATTATGCTGCATCAACAGGCTTTACAGAATTATTAAGTGCTCCGGAATTAAAAAAAGCCTATCAGAAATGGCAATTTGCAGTAAATGATTATTATGATTTTGCCAAGTCAGTAGAAAACAAAAATCTGAACGCTGAATTTATCTGATGGTAAGCTTATAGCCTGAGCACAAAAAGCTGATCGTTAAAAAAAGATTAATGCTTTATGCTGGCTATTTAAAAATCAGGTTTCAGGGTTATCGTGCCCGGTTCCGGGGCGGGCGGGAGCCGTCGGTTTTAATAGTAATAACTACAGGTTAATTTAAAAGGATATGTGTTTAGTACAAGTGGCAGGTACAGGTATATCCCATGTTCTGGTAGCACGCCATAATTTTTATGCATGCTTTTGCCTGGCCATCTGTAGCATTATTTTAACTGCTGAGTGAATGGTATTTAATTTTGGGCTACTGCATTGTAAAAAAGATGTGCAGCGATTATATAATTGCAACATTTACCCGTTTCGTGTTTTTTCATTACTATTTTTTTAATAAAGGCATAAAAAAACCGCATATTCATGCGGATTGTATTCGGAATACGACCATACAACACTATAATTATTGTTAGAAAATAGTATAGTCGGACAGGCGTTGCTGTTGTTGCGGTTTTTCATTTTTTTTAATGAACCTGACTGCTCCATCCTTTGTTGCACGCTTACCGTTTGTCAATTGATTGTCTTTGTTCTGTTGATGGGAGGAAGTTCCAAAAAGTTTAGCAGAAAGTGTGGCTGCAAATTTCTTTACATGGTAGATAGCTGACATATCAATTATTTTAAAGGTGAAGAATGTTGCTTTCATTGTGTTACGGATGTGAGAAAGGGTGACCTTTTTAAGGGCTGCATTACGCAAAACAACTAAAACAATTCTGTTCGCACCAGCAACCTGATCCAATGCTGCTTTTTCTTTGGTTAATCCCGGATATCGAATCAAAAACGGGTCTGTCCTAAAGTTCCGACAGTTCTGCCAAATTTCCTTAAAGTCAGATTAAAATAATATTATAATACCATGCACGCATCTTTGATATACAGTATTTTATGAAGTTCTTTCGTAATTATACGACTTCATTTTACGGAATTTTACGATACCAGGCAATAAAGTTGGTTAGAACAACTGGAAAGGTTATTTGCTGCAGGTTATCTTTATAACAGTTTTATAGGATATACAAAACGGATGCATTTCCATGCTACCCTGTTTTGTGCAGGCGAACGAAGTATAACGGTCATGGACAACGGAATAAAATACCAGGCGAGCCGGGCTGGTGGAAGAATAAATTGAAGCGTATGTTTTGTGGGTGGAATGAGAGACAGCCCGGCGATTTTTTCCTGATGCATAATATTCAACCTGTCATAATTCGCTGTTGGTTTTAAAAAAATATCAACTATTTGTTTGCGTGCGCAACCCTTGATGGATGCAACCATTAACCCGCTCATCAAATATTCTTATTTTATGACCTGCCGTTTATATGGCAATGGGTAATGAAAAAGAAAACCTGCTTCCTTTTGCGGGCGCACTTTCTATGAGCAAATGGCTGCCGTTTTTAGTAAGAAATTCTTTGCAGAGCATCAAGCCCAGGCCGGTACCAGGTTCATGCGCCGTTCCATTGGTGCTGTAATAATCGCTGCCATTTATTTTTTGCATTGCTTCCGGGCTAATGCCTCTTCCTGTATCAGTAATATACAATTCAACAAAAGAAGACATCGATGCTGTACCAATGACAATGCTGCCTTTTTCGGGGGTAAATTTAATTGCGTTTGACAACAGGTTCCGGAGCACCAGGTCAATCATATTCTTATCTGCCATAACATACACCGGAGCACTCATTTCGCATTCAATAACCAGTTGTTTAGCTGCTGCCTGCAACTGCATTAATTGCGTCACTTCCCTTACCATGCCGGTAATATCAAGTTTTTGTATATTGATTCCTGCTGACTGCATCTGGCATTTTGCCCATTGCAACAAATTTTCCATCAGGCCTGTAGTGTAATTGAGGTTGTTTATCATATCAGGCAACATATCCTTAATTTGTTTTGCAGGCAACCCTTGTTTTTGAATCATCATGAAAAGATTGCGCAATGAATACATGGGCGTTTTTAAATCATGCGCAATGATTGAAAATAACTTATTCTTTACATTGTTTAATTCAGTCAACTCAATGGTTTGTTCCTCCAGCAACACTGCATTTTTTGCTATCTCTTCGTTTTTTGCCAGTATACTTAACTGGTAGCCCATATTTTCTTTTTTGATAAGGAACAACCCAAAAAAAATAAATACAATGCCTGCAAATTGATTGAATAAATACAGGACCATATTGTCTGCTTCCAGCTGGAAACGATGCGCTGACCATACCACGGCCAGCATAAAATAACTGACCATATTAAATGATATGGAAAAAAGCATATGGCTGATAGATTGCAAAAAGAAAACAGACAGGATGCCATATAAAATGAAAAAAAGTTCCACGCCTACATGTATTCCACTCATATAAACAAAACTGGTTACCACCGGGTAGCTGATGAAATAGAAAATGATGGCTGCTTCATATTTATGCTTTGCATTAAGCCATAAAACAATGATGCTGATACAGGCCGGCAGGGTGGCCACGAGCCAGGCCCACTCTGGAAATCTTGTGTTATGAAACAACCCTGTTACCGGCATACAAATCCCGGCAACTATCTGAAAAAAATTAAGTTGATTGAATATGCCCAGTTTACGCTTTTCATAATCATCCAAAACGGCAGATGACCCAATGGATTTAACCAAATGATGAAAATCGAGCAATTGTTTTTTGCAATCCGCTATCTCCCGGGAGATGGCAGCGCCAAGCTTTTGTTTCCAGCCGGCAGCTAATTGTTCTTTTAACAGACCTGTCAGCCTCAGTGTATTTACAATTTTAATTTTTTCCTGGGCCTGGAATAACTGTTGTTGAAGAAAGGTCATGGTACGGTCGGTTTAGTTGATAGGAAATAGTGGTATGCCAAATTAGGTTTTAAAATCCAAAAAGACAAGTCTGTACCAGGCTTTTGTGTAAATCCGCTGGCAGTGCAGGAAATCGTTGAATAAAATATGACTGGGCATGCAAGAGTTTGCAACCTTCCCATCTATACTTTTATAGTATTTTGGTAGTTTTTGAAAATAAAAAATACAGGCAGGCCCTGACTGTTTATCTGATCCCTATGTTGCTTTATCCTTTGTATTTCTTACGAGGCCGATGCCTGCAAAAAAGAAAATGCCGCCAATTACGGCAGCAAAAATTGTGGTCCTGATGTTTTTTGCACCTGTGCTGCCATTGATAAAATTAAGGCCGGCATAAATAAGGCCAACAACACCCAACAGGGATAATACAATACCGAGTATACGTTTTTCCATAACTGATCAATTACAAATTAAGGACCAAACAATTGATACCGGTAGCGCCTGTCGGCAATCAACTAGTTTGGCTTTAGAAAATCAGGCCTGATTTAGTAACAGGACCCAACACCAATATGCTTGTATCCACGCCTGCATAGTCTATTCACTCTGAAACCACCAGCATTGCGATTTTGTATACCATGTTTATACCTGGCTTGTTGTTTAAGAAAATCACTCATCTTCAGTATCTGCAGGCAAATAAAATTTTATTACACCAGTTCGTCATTTGTTTGTAACTTTTTACTATGATTCCCAGGTACGCTGAAAAAGCAGCCGAAAATACAGCAGCCAGCCGATCAAAAAGCAATTTTTTTGGTGAGCCCCCGGGATTTACGCCTTTTTTCGGCCCTGGCATACAAAAGCAAGCAGCAACAGCGCCCGCAAAGGAAGTATCTCCCGATGAAATTTTTAAAGAGGTAATGGAAACCGTAAAAGAGGCTGATAATATTCAACAGCAGGTTCACCAGGGCACCTGCGAATTATTTGGCGCTTCATTGGCCGCGTTGACAAAAACCGGCAACACAATTGATAAGAATACAGCAAAAATTTTGGATCTTTTTGCAGGCTTTGCGGCCAATTGCAGCAGCCTCGCGCCCTATATTATATCGAAACCAACTGCCATTAGCGATAATCACTATAAAACGTACAGTCATTACAGGGGCAATGATAATACAACCGAGCAGGCAAAGGGGCGTTTCCTTAATGACGCATGGCATGGCGCAGTCGGTGATTACCTTAAAACAACCGATAGAGAAAAAATCCGCAAAGTTGGTGGATTTTATAACCGGCCCGTGGATGTAGTTACATTGCCAACGGACAGCAGCTTTGGAAACGCACTGCATGAATCTGTTCACAGGTTATCGGGCCAAATATTTATCACTTTTTTCGGGTCTTATTTAAATGAAGGACTTACCCAATTCTTTACCAACCTGCTGTTGAAAGAAGCAGGTTTTGAAAAGGAAACGAAAAGCGATTATGGTCCAAACCTGGCTGACATACAATTACTTGCCGGAAAATTTAAAAATCCCAGGGATTTAATGGCAAGGGTTTATTTTAAGGGGGATACTGCCGCGATCATAGAAATTTATACTGCGCTGCATTTAATGAAAGCAGGCGGTGGTCTTCCCCGCCCAAACCCGGATGCTGTATTAAAAGCGATTAAGCCTTCACCATAGCTTGTATATAAGATGATGCTTTTTTTACAGGATTGTTATACAATTCACATCCATGTTTTAAAATCATTTTCTTACTCTACTTACAATCGCCGGACAGGCTGCCACTCATATATCTCTTTTCTATTCAGCAGCGCAATACGCCATTACTTATACTCCCAAAAAATCAGCTCCGCACTGTAACCTGTTTCAAAAGATTGCGTCCTATTTATTGTAACAGATGATGAAGAAAAAACAATTTATTATAAACCTCAAAAACGTTTTTTATGAACCGCACATACATCACCCTGCAGATTTTGATAGCCGCTAAAATGAATGGAAAGAACAACACGGTAAAACAAGCGGTTGTAACCAGTGTTGCAACAACTCATTATATATTTTAAAATTGCCGGAATAGCAATTTCCTCAAATTGGTCAAATACATTTTCTTGTCCTTCTAT
>JBDSOC010000265.1:0-9720 GCA_039915085.1 Chitinophagaceae bacterium | reverse complement strand
TCAACGGTAAGCTTTCAATTAAAGGAATTTGTTCTCCAGTATATGCAAAGGGCCTGGTAGAAAAGGAGCTGGTACGGATATTACAAAAAGAATTGAATAAAATAGAAACAGATATTAACCGCCGGCCGGTTATAGATACTAGTGTACAGTTTATTGCTCCTTCGCCACTTATTCAAAAACACATAAAGCGGAAAAGAAGGTAGGAGCGTATGTATATGTATTGAGCAAAAAAAATTGGTGATAAAAAAACAACCCGGCAATTATTGCCGGGTTGTCTGTTTATTTTTTTATTATAGTAAATGTTTCACTTGTATTTGTCTGTGTACTGCCCATGTGTATTACCATTACACCTTTTACCGTTGTTTTTGTTAAATCAATTTTTACCTGGTTGGCACCATTGTTCAGCTGCATATCTGCTGCCATAATTACAAGACCGGTAATTGTTGAAACGGTATAATGGTACTGACCAGCTTTTGCATTATTCAATTTGATTGTTACATAATCAACTGTTGGATTGGGAAATGCTGTTATTTCCGATTTTACAATATTGGTAATGGTAACAGATTTGATAGCTGAATAAGTAAAGCTTCCATCATCATTTACCATCTTAAGACGGTAATAACAAACCGGTGTAAAAGGCATACTATCAGTAAAATGATAATGATTGGTAGCATTGTAGCCATTAACAGCACCGGTATTTTTAATAGCAGAAAAAACGCCGCCATTAGAAGAGCGTTCCACTATAAATGATGTTACATTAACTTCTTCGGTAGTATTCCAGTTAACTGACGCATAATCGTTTGTTGCTTCAGCAGAAAAGGATAATAATTTCAAAGGTAAAAGGGCATTTGCCTGCTTTTGTATGATAAGGTTATCAAGAACGGCAACGTTTCTGCCGGTAGCATCCATGTCTTTACCAATAGTTACATTTCCTGCACCTGTCCAGTATAAAGAGGTGCCGGCTATTCCCGTATACGTGTATACCAAAACTGCGTCTACCCAAATTTTAGCTATACCCGTATTGTTATCGTAATTGAAATGGTAATTATGAAAAACGTGGTCATCTGGAATTGAGAAGACATTGCCTGAATTAATAGTTGTGTAAGATGCGCCATTTATAAGCTGAAAACTTGCTGCCAGGCTACCGCTATTCATTCCAAAGTTAAAATAGCTGCCACGGGAGAAAAAGGAGGCCTGTGATTCTTCACGCCTGAAATCAATAGCAACATCCAGTGCCGGCACATTAAAAGCAGTACCATCTAAAACCAGGTTAATGTCATTACTGCCATTTCCCGGGTTTAGCCCCTTAGAGCTATTTTTGCCACCGGTACTAACAGTAGCATAACTGCTAACAGAAATGGCGTTGGATCCTGATATAGCTGTAGTAGGATTGTTCTCCCAGGTAAAACGACTGATAAGCTGTGCGCTGGCATTTATTGAGAGAAGGAGTATGATAATAAAAGGTATAGATTTTTTCATAGTATGGCTTCTTATACGGTATATAAAGTCAATGCACATGCCAGCGCAGTAACCGACTGATAATCATTTAATAAGAAATTACTGAGTGTTCAAAAAGTCCCCTGGCGGGAGGCTTGTCCGGAAACGGGAGTTTTTAACGCAACAAAGGTCATTTTAGGAGGATATATTTTTGAAAAGGAACTGCCTTAATCTTTTCGGAAACTGAATTTAATTTTAATTCTTTTTTGGCGCTAAAATGCTCATCTTTGTGGGTTGATGCACGAAGTTTTGTGACGTATTATTTATAAAAAATCTTTTTCATGTATACCCATATCTGGCTTAAGTACCTGCCTATTATTAAAATATTAATGAAGCGTTCAGCGGGCGGAGATCAAAACCTGGACCTTAACAGGATTGATTTTGAAAGAGCTGGCACAGGTCGTAAAGCCGGGTATAAATTTACCATTGAGTTTACCAACGGCCGGGTATCCAATGTTATCAGCAATTCCCCGCTGGCACCGGACCTGGCAACTGTAATTTTACAGGACGATGTTATTAAAACGCTTTTGGCTAATAATAATTACCACGTAAGTCTTAATACCCGGTTTCAATTGAGCATCAAAAATGTTTCCCCTCAGCCAGAAGGAAAAGATGATGTTGAAAGCGACAAAGAAGAAAAAGTGTCTTAAAAGACATTCGCTTCTGTTGGCCGCTTACATCCCAATCAACCAGACTATAGTATTAAATTTTTGGAAGCAAGGATTTCGCTTCGTCTATTACAAAAGAGCCGGACCATCTGTCGTGCCATGGGTATGGTGGCCGTAAGGCGAATGGGTCAAACGCGAAAGAAATAGCGCTTATGTGTTCAAAAGGAAAAGGAATCATTCTTATAAGACCGCGAACAAATGCAGTTTGAGACCTGATGGGCAATCCTTCTGTAGTTACAGCCCTTGTACCTGTTATAAACTTTCCAATTGTTTTACCCTTTAACAAAGCTTCCATAACAGACATATACAGTCCATATAAAAAACTTACCATTAGCTGATCCATAAAGCCAATTGGTTGTTTATTCATTAATTTATTTGCCAAAGGGTACACTGGGGCGAGTACTACCAGCAGAAAGGAAACCAGTATACAGAAAATTATGAAGTCAACCAGGTAATTGGTCAGGCGCTTACCAAAATTAGCAGGAACCAGTTTTACAACAGGTTCTTCCGGTGTTTGCAAATAAATATTTTCCAAAGAGGGTTTGTTATTAGGTATAGAAGAACAAAAATAAAATCAAATCGTTCAAAAATAAACCCGGGCACTGTTGCCCGGGTTTATTTTTGAAGCTGGTTTATGCTTTTGTTCCGCTTGCATTTGCATCGGGCTGACTGGCAGATGCAGCCGCGCCTCCGAAAAGGTTATGCAAAACTGAGCTTACATCGCCAAAATGCTCTTTCATTGCATCACCGCCCTTTGTTTTTAGTTCATCAAAATATTCTTTTCCTTTTTCCATGGCGGATTCTGCTTCGCCTTTTAATTTGTTTGCTTTCTCTTTAAGATCGGCAGATAGCTTTTCTTTTTCTTCCGGGGTCATGTTCATGTACTTGTGTGCCGCAAGTGCCGCCGCAGCGCCCAATAAAAAAGTAGCAACATGTTTTGAATTAACGCTCATAAAATGAAATTTATGTATTTAAAATAGTATATAAAACTTTAATAAAGACTGGTAACAGCGCAAAATAGTTGTTTAAAACATGTTAAGCAGATACGCGGCGTTCGTTTTGAAAATCCAATGGTTTTCTTTTGATTGGAGTAACGCCACCATCTTCCGGAAAATCTTCTGCTTCCAGTTGAATGCGCCGGGTAATATCAGTGAGTGAACTTAACCGCTGAACGGTATACGGTATGGTATCCAACCCGGAAACAAACTTAAGGATGTAGTTATAGATTCCTATTAAATCTCCTATCAATACAGCAGGTACCTGTGCCTTGGTGCTTACCAGCAGGGAAATACCAATTACAACGATTACCATTATTTCCATAATACCAAAATTCCAGGCCTCCTGGTCAGATATTTTTATCTGCCATTTGCGCAGGTTATTATAATGGTTACGTATGGTGTGTATGTTACCGGTAGAAATAATGTCTACCTGTTTTTCCAGCTCATCATTTTTTACTTTATTAAGCCGTTTCATTTTGCCCCCGTAAAAATAGCTGATAGCAGTAACCGGCAGTAAAATACCCAGGCAAACCAGTACAATGGCTTTATCATAAAAGAATAATAAGATCAGCGATCCTAGTAAATTATAGCCAGCTTCAATTACATAAACTAAATCATACTCAAGAAAATCTACAAACTCTCTTGCCAGTGTGGAATGAGCGCTTAGTTTGCTGATATCTTTCTGACCGAAACGCCTTGACAGGAAGCGTGTAACCAGGGAAGTGTAAATGGCCGAGTAAGTTCTTGTATCAAAACGATGACGGATGGTACCAATAATCAGCCAGGCAACATGCACGGCAGATAAAATTATCAATCCATGATAACTGCCTTTCATCAGATCATTTACTGCTTCGCCCAGGAAAAATGGACGCAACAAGGTACCCATCATTTCCAGTGAAAACAATACATAGGTCAGCACCAGCTGGCCGCGATGCTTTAAAATCAATTTCTTTAAAAGTTCAAAACGTGACATAGGTTCCAGGTTCAATACATTTAATTCAATAAAAAGCCTGTGTATGCCATAATATATGACATACGCTCATTTGAATTAATGGGTTAGTATGACCGGAAATAGAGGAGTCCGTTTAAGCTCCTGCGATCTCTTGCTCACGAACGGTAACCGAATTATGCGGTTTACCTGTGATAAGACCACGACAGGCGGTAGCGCCGCACCGGCAATGAAAAGGCTCCATATGTTCATCATCAAGAAAAGATGCATAGTCGAGTGTAAGCTCTTCTCCTTTCTCAATGTTACGAAGAGCTACAATATTCAGACCTTCATAAGCTGTGTTGGGTTCACAACTGTGGTTTTGAGGAGCCCAGCCGGACGGGTTATCGTCCCAGAGCAAAAATACCTCATTACTGACAGGATAAGCGTAGCGCCGAAAGATTTCTTTTTCCTCCGGGTTCCAGTGTTTTTCTACAAAACGGCGGGTCACCAGGCGTTGCGGCTTTTCTTCACCCTTGAAAATCAATTCTTTATAATTTACGGGCCGGGTAGTGTAAATGCCAAATCCTGCAATGGCATTGCCCCGCATCTGGTATTTTAACTGTTTTCTTGCATGGCGGGCAATGCCCTCAGCAATGATATGTTTAAGGAAGCCAGCCTGGCCAATTCCGTCATGTTTCAGTATATAATCAGCAGAACCTTCGTACCCATCTGTATAAAATACCGAGCAGGTAAAATTAACTTCCAGGAGAAATAGTTCACCCTTATCATTTCTTCTGAAATCCATTCTTGCATATCCAACGCCACCAAAACTCCGGAAGATACGCTGGGCTGCCTTGCGCAGTTGCTGATCTATTACCTGGTCTTTACAGGGTATATTGCTATCCGGATGCAGCTCGGAAGTTTTTAGCGCATACGTTTTAAACTGGTTGCCTTTAGGGAAAACAAATTCAATTGGCTTGAATACGGTGGATTCTTTCTCATTGTCTGCATCAGCGGCCACCAGTACTGTAAACTCGCGACCTTTAATATATTCCTCCACCAGCAACTGTTCGTATTCATTAATAATCTCTGCAACTTTTTGTTTCAGTTCGTGTTTGTTTTTAACGAGTGAGTGTTCATCCACGCCCAGGCTATCCCCTGCTTTGGCAGGTTTTACAAATAACGGAAAACGTAATTGTTCAATAGCTGTTTCCACATCCTGTATATTTTCTACCAGTACATAAGGAGGCGTTGATACCCCTTCAGTAAAAGCCACATACTTCATCAGTTCTTTTGGCGGATCATATAATAAAGAAGAAGGGCCGGTATGCGGAAGGTTCAGCAACTCAAGTGTATAAACTACATCTATGGAAGGCACATCCCATTCCAGGTAGCCTTCGCAGAGGTTTACAAAAATATCATACCCCTTGTTTTTTAATTCTTTGAGTTGTTTGTAGGTATGCAGCTTGCTTAAAAACACATTGTCTACCGTATCATTGGGTAAAAGCGAAGCTATATTGCGCGGGGGATCATAGTTTTTATAATCTACAGAAGATGCAGAATAATCTGGTTGCAGTACGCATACTTTCATAAAAACAAAGGATAAATTATTAAGAGTAGAATTTTGAGACAGGAAGTTGGTTCTTCATAATAATGTACTTGCGCTGCACATCAATGCGGTAATAAGGCCGTAAAACATCTCAGCCGTGTTTTATAAGGCGTTTTTCTGTTCTGGCGATTGTCTTCTTTTTTGTTTTTGGTACAGGTTTTCTTCCCTTTCTTCTCGCCAGTGCATTATCAATAATGGCCGCTACCATCTGGCTGAATGTATTACCGGATAGACGAAGTATAGCGCCAATAGAAGTATAATCTTCATCTTCGCTGATACCACATTGTGCATTTACTTCCAGTACATACAATTTGCCGGTAAGTTTATCCATGCGCAGATCAATTCTTCCATAACCCTTGCCGCCTACTGCAACATAAGAATCCCAGCTTAATTTAGTAATGGCTGCAATTAGTTTTTTGTCCGGATGATGATAGGTGTAAAAAGGTTCATCGTTGGGCAGGGGTGTTTCGTCATCATATGTTTCCCATAACCTGTCAAACGATAAAAACTTTTCGTTATCAGGTAATGCAGGATGAAAAACACGCTCTACCGGCGTGTATAAAATACTTTTATTGGGTTTATCAGCATCACCAACAATGAAAGTGGTGAATTCGGGACCGCAAATATATTCTTCAGCAATTACACCACCCGCAGTTAAGCTCCAGCCACGGTATCCGTCAAATAAAATTTTTAATTGTGCCGCCAGTTCTTCCTGTGTGCTTACTACAGATTTTATACCCACGCCCATACTACCCCCTGAAACAGCAGGCTTAACAATAAGGGGATGACCCATTTGTTCGAAAATATTATGGAGAGATGCGGTGTTTTCGGTGATTACCCTCCAGGCGGGTGTAGCTATTCCGGCTTTGTCAAAGGCCTCTTTCATTACAATTTTTGATGTTGTAATGTCGTAGAAGTATTCATTGGCCCCGGTATAAATCATTTTTTTCTGGTGCAGGTATTTCAGCACAGAGATTCCGGGAGTGCCGTTAACCTCATCGCCATCGCATAAATTAAGTATTACGGGTGGCAAAAGTGTTGTATCCATTTCAATCATGTCAATTACATCTTTATAATTGTGCATGGTTACAGGTTGCCAAACCCATTCTGTATTTAATACTGCGAAGGCTTTTGTATATTCCTGGATACTTTGTGAGAAGTCGTAATAGTAGTCAACATTTGCATCACCGGTATGGAGATGGGGGGCCAGCACCCAAACTTTACGTTGCTGAAGATCGCTGTTATGTAGACTTTCCGGTGATGGCATAAACACAGAGACAGTTAGTACTGCTGCCGGTTTTTAAGTTTACGTTTAATAAAATCTGTAAGCCTGTACTTGTCCAGTACATCATCTTTTATGCGGGATGCGCCTTCTATGGTGTTCAGGCAATTGGAAGAACCGCAATAACAGGTAAAAGGTTGCACCATCTCCCATTCGGTAGATGGATAAAAGAAAGTGAACTCATCACCTGTATTTACTTCAGCCAGGCAAACCAGTTGCATCATTGTTGTATCAAAGAAAACAGTTGGCGAGCAACTGTGGTTAATATACTGTAAGAATTCGGGCTGCAGGGTAATGTGTTTGTCATCATCAATCTGCACGGTCAGGTAGGTTACCTTAGAAGAAGTTGTACCTGCGTGAAACGAGCAGATAACATCTCCGGGTGCAAAAGACGCTGTAGCGTGTAAAGATTGCTGTCCGGATGTTTCATTTTTCCATACTTCAGCAAAACCGTTGTTGCTTACTAACCGGAGTGTCTGGCTGGGGGCTGATTTTGTTGTCATGCAGGCTTTAAAAAATGAGGTTTGAAAATATGTTTCTGATTAAAGCATTCATCAATGATATAACAACTATAATATAATATTTTAATTGTATTAATTAAAAGTAATAAACTATTCTAAATAAACGGTAATGTATAAAAAAAATTATACACAATAGATGTTATGTATAGTGCATAACTATGTATTAACCTTTTCCTGTTGCAATCTTTGCCAATGATTTAATACAATTCTTATATCAGTGTAAGAAAATTCATCGCCCAAAACTTCTTTTACCGGGGACACTGTATTGCCACCAATTTCTATTACAACCGGTAATATAATATTCAACCGCTCTTCTGGTAACAGATCCAGTACATCCAGTTCACCTGTTCGTATAAACATTGCCAGGTGCCCGGTAACAGTGCCTTCTGTAAGTTGCCGCATGGCAGCGATATCTGGTATACTTTTTCCTTTTTTAAAAAGATCAAGGCTCTCAGCCTGGCTGCTTCCTTTAACGGTTGTGTTTTTGTACGTTGTTTTATCAATGCCCGGGAGATCTTTTCTAATAGTATATTCTTTATACGCATCAGGGTTTTTACAAAAAACAATATCCTCATAGAAGGCCTGTATCATTTTTTGAACCTGCTGCAGCAATAATCCTTCTATGGCAGCAGCTTCCGAAACATACTTTTTTACTTTGGCCGCATGCTGCAAAGAGGAAATGTGTTTCTGCAGGGGAAGCAACAATTCTTCTCCGGCGGCTTTTACAAAATAGCCGATGCCTTTGCTAACCCTTTCCTCAAGAATGCTTGTGTTACCCGTTTCAGCAACATGCTGTAATAACTGCTGAAGTTGTAATTGAAATTTTTCAGCAATTACGGCCTGCTCCCTCGCTTTATTTAATAATGTATGACTCAATGCAACTGCGTATTGGGCATCTGGCAATTTTTTACCGGGAACCAACTCCCTGAAATCTGCCATCGCACTCACTATTTTACTATAATCAAAAGTCTTTACCAGTTGGTCTGCCCAATAATGCCGCTGTTCCTGTTGCAGTATTTGTTGCAACTCTTCTGCTGCAGCTTCTTTTTGGGCAAATGCTATTACTCTTTTATCGGTAGCAATAGCAGATGGATATAATTTAGAAAGCAATACCATACCCTGCAAAGAAGTACACCGGCTTAAAGCAACATACACCTGGCCCGGTGCGAAAGATGCGCCTGCATCAATAATGGCTTTATCAAAAGTGAGGCCCTGGCTTTTATGTATAGTAACGGCCCATGCCAGCCTTAATGGATATTGTGTAAAGCTTCCAAGTTCTTCTTCTTTGATGCTGTCACTTTCTTTCTGGTAGCTGTAACGGATATTGAGCCAGGTTTCCTTTTCTATTTTTAATTCTTCATTATCATTATTGGCGGTTACGGTTATTTCACCGTTGTTTATTTTTTTTATGGTGGCCAGTTTACCATTAAAATATTTGCGGTCAGTACCCGAATCATTTTTAATAAACATTACCTGGGCGCCCTCTTTCAATTGCAGGTTCATATCTGTTGGCAAAGCTTTATCTGAAAAATCACCAGTAACGGTGCCGTTAAAGACAATCATCTTACCAGGTAATTTTTCCAGTTCTGCTGCGTTTATGGCATCTGCTTTTTTGTTGTGTGTACTTAAGGTTATGTATTTCTCAACTTTTGAAGGACTGAAATCAGGTTGATACCTGCCATTGAGCAATTCAAAATCCTCTTCTGTTACCTGGTTATTTCTTACCCGGTTTAATATATCTATAAACAATTGTTCATTCTGCCGGTAAATCTTTTTTAGTTCTATATATAATGGGGGAGCTTCAGCAATGGCTTTGGCGCTAAAGAAAAACGGGCTTTCATAATACGCCTGCAGTATATCCCATTCATTATTGGGTATTACCGGGGGCAGCTGGTACATATCGCCAATGTATAATACCTGCACGCCACCAAAAGGCACGTGTAGTTTTTTACGAAAATGCCGGAGTATGGTATCCATGGCATCCAGCATATCTGCACGTACCATACTAACTTCATCAATGATCAGCAGCTCCAGTTCCTGCAGCAAATCTCTTTTTTCTGTATTAAAGCGTATGTTTTTAAAAAGGCTGTGCTTATCAGCAACAGTGTCATCGTTATTTGTAAAACCCCGCCGGGTATCTGGTATAAAAGGGCCAAATGGCAATTGAAAAAATGAATGCATGGTAACGCCGGCTGCATTGATAGCCGCTACACC
>JBDSOC010000076.1:0-21516 GCA_039915085.1 Chitinophagaceae bacterium | reverse complement strand
GAATAGGGACACATGAACGTCAGACCTTGCTGTTTCTTGGTTAGCGGGAAGTCATAATTTAAATGCATACCCGTCTGACGTCCTCGTCTGACGGATAAAGAATGTCAGACCGTATTGTTGTTTTGATCGGTCAGACGGGGACGTCAGACCGTGTTTCACCCCTGGTGTTGCCGCTGAATGGTCACGCATGAATGTCAGACCGTATTGTTGTTTTGATCGGTCAGACGAGGACGTCAGACCGTGTTTCACCCCTGGTGTTGCCGCTGAATAGTTACACATGAAGGTCAGACCTTGCTGTTTCTTGTTTAGCGGGAAGTCATAATTTAAATGCATACCCGTCTGACGTCCTCGTCTGACGGATAAAGAATGTCAGACCGTATTGTTGTTTTGATCGGTCAGACGAGGACGTCAGACCGTGTTTCACTCCTGGTGTTGCCGCTGAATAGTTACACATGAACGTCAGGCCGTTTAATTCCTCACCGGCTTACCACTCTTTAATACACTCTGAATTCTTTCCAAAGTTTTTTTCTCACCTGTTAAACTAAGAAATGCTTCACGTTCAAGATCGAGTAAATATTGTTCTGTAACAAAAGAAGGCTCGCTAAGATCGCCGCCGCACATTACATACGCTAATTTTTTTGCCACCAGGCTATCATGTTCAGTAGCATAATTGGCTACCTTCATTCCATTGATGCCTGCATATAAAGCGCCCAGTGCAGAACGGCCCAGCACTTTTACATCGCTGCGCTGCACGGGTTGCGTATAACCAGCATCAAATATTTCTATTACAGATTTTTTTGCATCGGCAATTCTCCTGCCGGGATTCATGCTAATTTCATCATGTCCTTTTCTTAAAATACCCAAATCAAATGCTTCCAACGCAGAGGTGGCTACTTTGGCAGTAGCAATATTTAAAAACCGGGTTTTTAATGTGATGGTCTCGGGCTCATCTTCATGCATTTCATCAGCGGCACGTAAAGTAAATTCTTTGGTACCACCGCCTCCGGGAATTAACCCAACGCCCAATTCAACCAGGCCAATATAAGTTTCTGCCGCTGCACAAACTTTATCGCTGTGCAGGCTTAGTTCGCAGGCACCACCCAACGTAAGTGCATGTGGTGCTGTTACTACGGGCACGGCAGAATACCTGGCACGCATCATGGTATTTTGAAATAAACGGATGGCCATATCAATTTCGTCGTATTCCTGTTCAATGGCCAGCATAAATAGCATACCTACATTGACACCTGCAGAAAAATTGGCGCCTTCATTGGCAATAACAAGTCCTTTGTATTTTTCTTCAGCCAGTGCCACTGATTTTTGAATGCCTTCCAGTACTTCGCCACCAATACTGCCCATTTTTGTAAACCACTCAAGGCCCAAAACGTCATTGCCTAAATGATAGGTGCGGCAGGCACTATTTTTCCAAAGGGTTTCATTCTCAAAATTCTTCATTACTATAAAGGCGTCACCGCCTGGTAATGCTTTGTATTGTTCTGAGCTTACGTCATAGTATAAACGCTTCCCATTTTCTATTTTGTAAAATGTTTTTGCACCACCTGCTGTCATTTTATCTACCCAGGGGGCTACTGAATAACCAGCTGTCTTCATAAGTTCTGCGGTCTTTGCAACACCCAGCACATCCCAGCTTTCAAAAGCGCCAATCTCCCAGCCAAAGCCAGCCATCATAGCGTCATCTACCCGATAAATTTCATCACTGATTTCAGGAATGCGGTGAGAGATATAAGAAAAAAGTCCGTAATGAAAATTCCGGTAGAATTCACCTGCTTTATCCTGGCCTGCACACAACACTTTTAACCTGGTTTTTAAATCTTCTATTGGTTTAGCTGCTTCAAGGGTTGCAAATTTTGGTTTAATACGCGGACCGTATTCCAGGGTTTGCAGGTTCAGGGTAAGAATTTCCTTTTCTCCCCCGCTGCTTTTTGTTTTCTTAAAAAAACCTTGTCCTGTTTTATCGCCCAGCCATTTATTTTCTGCAATTTTTTCCAGCCACGCGGGAATGGTAAATGCAGCACGTTGCTCGTCAGCGGGACAATTATCTGCCACACCTTTGGCAACTTTCACCAACGTATCAATGCCCACTACATCTGCTGTTCTGAAAGTAGCTGATTTTGGACGGCCAATGATTGGTCCTGTCAGGGCATCTGTTTCATCAATGGTTAATCCCAGTTTTTCTACCAAACCAAAAATGGCCATGATACCATATACGCCAATACGGTTAGCAATAAAAGCAGGAGTATCTTTGCATAAAACAGTTGTCTTACCGAGGTAGAGGTCGCCATAATGCATTAAAAAATCAATTACTTCAGGATCAGTATCCGGGGCAGGAATGATTTCTAATAAACGCAGGTACCTGGGTGGATTAAAAAAATGTGTACCGCAAAAATGTTTTTTAAAATCCTCACTTCTGCCTGCTGCCATCATGTGTATTGGGATACCCGATGTGTTAGAAGTAATTAAGGTGCCGGGCCTACGGTATTTTTCAACGTCAGCAAAAACAGCTTGTTTAATATCCAATCTTTCTACTACCACTTCGATGATCCAATCGCAATCAGCAATATCTTTCATATTGTCTGTAAAATTGCCGGTCTTTATTCTTTTAATAACATCCTTATTATAGACTGGTGAGGGATTTGATTTTACTGCTGCGGTTAAAGCTTCATTTACAATCCTGTTTTTTACAGCGGGGTGATCAAGTGTTGCGCCTTTTGCCTGTTCTGCAGCTGTTAACTCTTTAGGAGCAATATCAAGCAATAATACCTGCAGGCCAATGCCAGCAAAATGACAGGCAATGCGGCTTCCCATAACACCACTTCCTAATACTGCACATTTTTTAATGTTTCTGTTTGACATATAGCAAAATTAGTTAGTTAAACAACTATTTAGTGTGAAGGTAGGATAAAAATCTTTTCCTTCATAGTGGCACAAGGCGTAGAACGCAGTTTTTTATAACTATATAATGCCGGAAAGTTTATACCGGGGTCTGTCAAATACATCAGCAGGATATATTTTGACCTGTGCTCATTTACTTCCCTCCCAGTGAAACGGCGCTCCAGTCAATCTGATCTTTTCCGCTGTTTACCAGTTGCTGCATATTGGTTTTTAATAGTAAAGCCAATGGCATTTTTTGTTTTACAGAAGCTGCCTGTTGCAAAACAAGGTTCATGTCTTTTAAACCAAGCTTCGCCGTAAATGCAGCGGGCTCAAATTTTTGTTGCAGAATAATATTACTATAGTTCTGATAAAGTGGTGTATTGAATAATGTTTGTGAAAACATATTCCACATAGCAGTGGCGTCTACACCACTCTGGTTGGCAAGATCAGCACTTTCACCGATAGCTTCCAGTGCAGATGCAATTAAAAAATTGCCACATAGTTTTACCGTATTGGCGGCAGTAATGTTATCGCCAAAATCAAATACACCTGCGCCGCCCGCGTCTTTCAGTAATGGCTCAATTCTTTTTTTTATCGAATCTGTGCCAGACACTACAAAATTCAATTTTTTGGCCGATGCTGCTTCAGGTCTTCCAAAAACGGGTGCTGCTATATAATGCTGATCATTTTCCTGGTGTAAATCAGCCAAATCTTTTGCTGTTTGCGGAAGTATGGTACTCATAGAAACATGTATGCCGCCAGGAGATAAATTTTTTAGCAATCCGTCACTTCCTTCGCATATGCTCCTTAATGCAGCATCGTCAGAAACAATACTAAAAACGATATCGCATGATTTTGCAAGCGCTGCAATGGTATCGCAAACAATGGCACCCTTTGATGCAAGTGCAGCTGTTTTAGAAACTGTGCGGTTGTACACATACAATTCATGACCGTTTTCTTTCAGGTTGATAGCAACAGGCGTCCCTAAACTACCCAAGCCAACAAATCCAATTTTCATAATTTACCTTTTTATCACAACAAGAAGCCAGCATTGCACTGAGGCTTTTTATTTTGTGAGTATACATATCTGTATCTTTTATACTTTCTATCCTTCCTGGTATTATTAATTAACTCACTCCTGAACCATCATCAATTTTATTGCCCGGGTTTACAAAATGCAGTTTACCGGCTTTGTCCTCCGCCATCAGTATCATTCCATTGCTTTCAATGCCTTTCATTTTACGCGGAGCCAGGTTAGCAACCACTACCACCTGCTTACCAATAATATCTTCCGGTTTAAAATGCAGGGCTATTCCCGATACAATCGTTCTTTTTTCAAAGCCCAGATCTATTTCCAGCTTTAATAATTTATCCGCCTTGGCTACTTTTTCAGCTGCTAAAACAGTACCTACCTTTAAATCAATTTTGGCAAAATCATCAAATTCAATAGTTGATTTGCTGATTGGTTGATCGGTTAACGCAGCCTTACCAGGTTCTGTTTGTTGTTTTTCAGCTTCAGTCATTATCTTATTTTTTTGCAATTTTTCAACCTGGACTTTGATTTCTTCATCTTCTATTTTTCTGAACAATAATTGCGGTTCCCGTAAACTATAGCCAATGCTTAGCAAATTTGTCTTGCCGGCATTTTCCCATTCCAGCATTTTATCCACCACCTTCATCATGTGCAACATTTTTTTTGCAGTTGCAGGCAAAAATGGATTGATAAGAACAGAAAGATTAGCGGTTAACTGCAAACAAATATGCAAACAGTTATCAATCAGTTCCTGCGCTTTGGGATTTTCAGCCAGGCGCTTTGCCACAATCCAGGGCTCCTTTTCCTGCATGTATTTATTAGCCTTTCTTGCCAGGTCAATAATTTCAAAGAGTGCATCGCGGAATTTATATTGTTCCAGCAGGTTTCCTGTTTTTGTTGCAGCTTCTTTAATATCATTCAGCATAACTGCATCTTTTTCATCCAGTGCGTCTTTGTGCAGTGGTGGTACCTTACCATTGCATAGTTTATGCATCAGCACAAACGCACGGTTTACAAAATTGCCAAAGATGTTTACCAGCTCGCTGTTATTCCTGTCCTGGAAATCTTTCCAGGTAAAATCATTGTCCTTGGTTTCAGGTGCATTGGCACATAACACATACCGCAGCGTGTCCTGTTGTTCAGGAAAATCCTGTAAATAATCATTTACCCAAACGGCCCAGTTGCGGCTGGTAGACACCTTATCGCCTTCAATATTTAAAAATTCATTAGCAGGTACGTTATCCGGCAGTACAAAATTACCATGGGCCTTCAGCATGGCCGGGAAAATAATGCAATGAAAAACAATGTTGTCTTTTCCTATAAAATGCACCAGTTTGGTATCATCCTTACACCAGTAATCTGCCCAGTTGTCCGTAAGTTCTTTTGTTGCTGAGATGTAGCCAATGGGCGCATCAAACCATACATACAATACTTTTCCTTCTGTATCCGGCAACGGTACTTTTATACCCCAGTTGCTGTCCCTGGTCATGGCACGGCTTTGCAAGCCACTGTCCAGCCAGCTTTTGCACTGTCCATATACGTTATTCTTCCATTCTTTATGACCTTCTATGATCCATTCTTTCAGCCATGGTTCATAATTCTGCAATGGAAAATACCAGTGCTTTGTCTTTTTCTTTACCGGTACCGCATCGCTGAGTGCACTGTGGGGGTTGATAAGTATTTCGGGACTTAAAGAAGAACCGCATCTTTCGCACTGGTCGCCATAGGCATTGGGGTTGGCACATACCGGACAGGTGCCAATAATATAACGGTCGGCCAGAAATGTTTTTGCCTGCTCGTCATAATATTGTTCGGTTTCCTTTTCTTCAAACAGGTTTTTATCATATAAATTTTTAAAAAATGCGGATGCCGTATCGTGGTGTACCTGGTTGGAAGTACGCGAATAGATATCGAATGAAATACCCATCTGGTGCAGGCTGTCTTTAATCAGTGCATGGTATTTATCTACTACCTGCTGTGGCGTAATACCTTCTTTCATTGCGCGGATGGTAATGGGTACACCATGTTCATCGCTGCCACCTACAAATTTAATATCGCGTTTTTGCGCACGCTGGTAACGCGCATAAATATCCGCTGGTATATAACATCCCGCCAGATGGCCAATATGCAGCGGTCCGTTGGCATAAGGAAGTGCTGCAGTAACCAATATTCTTTTGTAATCTTTCATTGTCCGATCTTTTGTTCTTTAATCAGTGTTAAGAAGAGTGGGTCAGACGGGGACGTCAGACCCTGTGCCGCATAGTCTGCAAAAATACCTTAATCTGCACCAACGCCAAAATGGTTGATTTCCGATAACTTTAATCCATGAACCGTAAACACTTTCTTTCTTCTGTTCTCGCTGCCGGAGCTGCAATTCCTGCATTGGCAACAACCATCAAAGATGATGACGATACTGGAAAAGCGCTCATTATACCCCGGTACCTGAAAACCGGTGATGTAATTGGCATTACCAGTTGCGCAGGCTATATTACATTACAGGATATACAACCGGCTGTACTGCAAATGCAGGGCTGGGGCTTCAATATAAAAGTGGGCACCAGCATTGGTAAACGCGATTTTACCTTTGGGGGAACTGATGAGGAAAGAGCAGCCGATTTTCAGCAAATGCTGGACGATGATTCCATTAAAGCTATTATGTGTGCCCGTGGCGGTTATGGTGCCGTTCGTATAATTGATAAGCTGAATTTCAGCAAACTGGCAATGCACCCAAAATGGATTATTGGTTTCAGCGACATTACCGTAATACATTCACATCTTAACAGAAATTATGGAATTGCCTCTATTCATTCAAAAATGTGCAATAGCTTTCCGGACGACTGGAGTAAAGCAGAACCTTCACAGATTGAGACGGTACTTTCTATTAAACTGGCATTAACAGGAGAAAAAATGAAATATGCTGTTGTGTCCAACGAAAAAAATAAAACCGGTAAAGGAGATGGCATATTGGTGGGAGGGAATCTGAAAACACTGGAATCACTGGCAGGCAGCAAATCTGATCTTGTTACCGGCGGTAAAATTTTATTTGTAGAGGATACGGGAGAATATATGTACAGTATTGACCGAATGTTCTGGGGTTTGAAAAGAACCGGTAAACTGGCCAGCCTTAAGGGACTTATAATCGGTGGTTTTAAAGTTAAACCGGATGATAGTCCCGATGAAGCATTTGGCAAAACTTTGCAGGATATAGTGCTGGAAAAAGTATCCGCATATAATTACCCGGTTTGTTTTGATTTTCCGGTAGGGCATCAGAAAAATAATTTTGCATTAAAATGCGGCATTCGCCACCGGCTGGAAGTAAAAACGGATGAGGTAAGTTTACAAGAAATAGAAGAGGAGAAACAACTAAAATAATATTATGACCACCATACCGCCCTATTTACAGAAAGGAGATACAATTGGTATTACTTGTCCTGCTGGCTTTATGGCTGCAGAAAAAGCCCAGGCCTGTATTGACACTTTGCATGATTGGGGCTACAATGTAATGGTCGGTAAAACACTTGGTAGTGATTCAACCACTTATTTTTCCGGCACAGACGAAGAACGGGCAGATGAAATGCAGGCCATGCTTGACGATGACAGTATTAATGCGATACTCTGTGGCCGCGGCGGGTACGGACTTGGGCGCATTATTGACCAGCTAGATTTTGAACTGTTCAAAAAGAAACCAAAGTGGCTCATCGGTTTTAGTGATATCACTGTTTTGCATGAACATATTTATAGTAATTATAAAATTGCTACTCTCCATGCACCTATGGCGGGTGCTTTTAATGATGGCGGTGCAGAAAATGAATTCATTCAATCCTTAAAAAATGCGATAGAAGGAAAAAAAGCAAAATATGAATGTGCAGTACATGAATACAACAGAAAGGGAGAAGCTGTGGGCGAATTATTGGGTGGCAATCTTACACTGGTTTCTCATTTGGTTGGTACGTCATCAGATATAAAAACAAAGGGCAGGATTTTGTTTTTAGAAGATACCGGGGAACTGCTGTATAAAATTGACCGCATGCTGTACCAGTTAAAAAGAAGTGGTAAACTGAAAAAACTGGCTGGCCTCATCATTGGTGGTTTTGCTGACATGACTGATACAGAGCGGCCCTTTGGTAAAACTGTTTATGAAATTGTGCAGAATATTGTGAAAGAATATGACTACCCGGTATGTTATAATTTTCCCGTAAGTCACAGTAAAGAAAATTATGCGTTGAAAGTAGGCGTGGGTTATAAATTAAAAGTGGGAAAGAATAAAGTTACACTGGAGGAGTAAGCATGAGGATTTATACGTGAATCGTGAGATCACCGGAGTTGTTTACCGCCAAATGATGGTTATGCACAACTGTTTTTCCTTTAAACTGGAGTGTTGGCATATTGTCTGAAATATGATTTGTATGATGAAATGATGGCTATGATTTTTTAGTTGTCAAATTCCTTTTTTAAAATAAGTTTTACTTGCTTTTCTAATTCATTCAAATCCTGTGTGGCATAATAGATCCTTTCCATTTTTACACCATGATATACATGAATGATAAAATTTCTGAACGACTTTGGTATATGCCACGGGTAATTGTACCTGGCTAAAATATCAGCATCAATATACCTGATTGCTTCGCCAATAATCAAAAACTGGTACTGTACAGCACTTTGTATTTTGATATCGGTTAAAAAAATTGTTTCATCTACACCCGCTACAAAATTCCTGATAAAATTTATAGCTTCTAATATATGTTCAGCCCGTTCTTTTGGTGTTGGCTTATCCATAAATTTTTATTAAGTCATGGGACGCTGTTTTCATGGCAAAATCTTTTAAATACCCTTTCTCTACCAAATCAACCTTTCTGTTTATTTTATTTTCAATTATAAATGCAATGTCCAATAAATCGAACATGGAATATTTTTTTGCATTGTTCATTTCTACCATGATATCTATATCGCTTTTAAATTTTTCATCGCCTCTTGCAAGAGAGCCAAACAACCACGCAGCGGCTACCCGACCATCTTTTTTTAAAATGATTTTTATTAGATTGATAATATTGGTTTTACTAATTTTAGGCTGGGTTATATATTGTACTTTTTCCTCCGCCACTTGCAAAGCCTTCAAAGCCATGTCCTCATCTTCCACTTCATAAACCAATTTGTCGCTAAGCCATGCAACCAGCAAGTCATTTTCTTTAACTTTAAAATATACTGCCAACTTTACTACCTGTTCTCTCGTGGGCTTACGTTGTCGTCTTTCAATTTTGCTAAGTATGGCCTGGTCAATGTCAAGAAAAGCGGCCACTGTCCGCAAGGGCAGTTGCTTTTCCTCTCTAAGTTTCCGTATTGTGTCGCCTAAGCTGTCCATTTTGAACGATTGTATTTTGACATAATTTGTCAAAATTAAAAACTCTCGCCCTGTTGAGCAAAGATTTGTTGCTGAAGTTTTTAACAAGTTGTTGATAGGTATTCTTGTGCTGGGATGGGTTGAGTAAAGTTATAATTGAAATTCAGCGTGTGCCGGATCTACTACCCTTTTATACCCCAACGCCGGAAGCTAACTGTATTTTTCAACAGTTAGCAGTTATTCGGGAAGCAGGTGTGCACTACAATTTTTATTACTTATGAAAGATTCAATTTTATTGTTCCGGCAATACGCGATATAACAGGGCTTTCGCCGGGATGATGCAATTCTTCAAATTGCTTTTTACTTTTATCATCATTCTGGATATAATACCAAAGCTTATTGGAATCCATGTCGCGGATAATAATGCCATAGTTTGAATAAACTACCCTGGCATGTCTGATGTTTCCGGGATCAGTAAACTTAAGTGTTAGTATTTTTTCCATACCAATTAATGTTTTTCCATCATTGCACCACAACGCTATCCCATCTTCATCACTTTCAGTTGACAAGCTGCCATTTAGTATTTCGCCCTGTAGCTTGTCTGCCATGGTTTGTAAACTAAGCGGCGGAGCAGGTGCTGTATTGTTTTTTTTGCAAGAGATGAATGGCAGAAAAATTACAGCCAGCATCAATGCCAGGCATACCATTCCTGGTACACCAGTTGGTGTCATTTGTTTTGTTTTCATTTTTTAAATTTTGTGTAATTACAATTTGTGCTAATACCTGCAAAGAGACGCCTGTATAAAACTTCCGGTAATTCAATTTTTAATCTGTTTCTTCCAGCGTGAATATATCATCCACTTTTTTTTGAAACAATCCTGCCATTTTTAACGCCAGCACTGTTGATGGTACATATTTATTGCTTTCTATTGCGTTGATGGTTTGCCGGGAGACACCTATTTTTTCTGCCAGCTCCTGTTGCGTAATATTCATAACAGCCCTTTCTATTCTTATTGTATTTTTCATGGTTGCCGGTTTACTCAAACGATTTTTTGCTGTTGTTCAATGTATAATGAAACCGTATGATGAAGATAATGAGAACAGTAAGCATATTATACATCATAACATCAATATAAGCCAGGCCATGTACCAGCCATGTAGCCAGCAGTAATAAAATATAGTTAATCAATACAGCCCATTTTAATGATTCAAGCCGGGTATGGGCTATGTATTCATCTTCTGTTTTTTCTCTTGCAAAAGCAATAAATAAAAGCGCCGTAATGATACCGGTAAGCGCAAGTTCATCAGTAAGATTTATATCTTCATCCAGGTGAATATTTTTGCCATTAATAGCACTTTTGCCAAACGGCAGGGCCAGGAAAGAAAATTGAAAATCTAAAAAACGTACCAGGATACCCAATAGCAGCGAGGGCAGTAAGATAAGGAGACCGATACGTTTATAGCTATTGGGCAATAAAAGGCTGCTTTTCATTTTGTAAAGTTTTATTTACCAAAAGTAAAGTAAACTTTACATATAGACAAACAAAATTTACATATTTTGGATAAATTGATGATCTACCTCAGTAATGAATCCAGTTTTTGATGGAAGAGTGGAAAATTATTCAGATCATTATGGCTACCACCTTCTATCGTAACAAACGCGTCTGCAGGTTTTAAAAAGGGTCGCAGTTTTTGGGCGTTGCTATAAGGTATTACGCCGTCTGATGTGCCATGAAAAATAGTTACCGGTGCTATCACCTGTTGCAGGTATTGATAAGAAGGCATTTTATAGTGAATCATGCTGCTTACCGGGTAAATGGGAAAATAATGTGCAGACAATGAAGTGATGGAATAATAAGGCGTTTCAAGAATCAATTCTTTACAATTTTTCCTGGATGCCAGGTAGGCCGCTATACCACTTCCCATACTTTTGCCATAAAGAATTATGCTGTCTTTTGCAAACCGCGCAGCAGCAAGTCTGTACAATTGTTCCGCGTAACTGTATAGAAGTTGTTCAGTTAAGGTACCGGTACTTTTGCCATATCCAGGATAATCGATCATCCATACTTCATATCCATTTTTTGTAAAATCAGGCGCATATTTTGCATACCACGCAATGTTTTTCCTGTTGCCATGAAAATACAATACTACTCCTTTAACCGGGCTGGCAGCAGTAAATTGTATGATATTGATATTGGAACTGTCGTTGTAAGGAATATTTATTTCTTTGTGCGGGAATGGAAAATTATAAGAATGATCTTTTGCCATTTTCTCCGGGTGGAACAAAATATAATTCTGCAGATAATAAACAGCAATTCCAATCAGGCCATATACTATTAAAATAATTTTTATCCACCTGAACACGATTCTCTTTGACATCTCTGTATTTTATATTTCGGGATTTTGGAATTGAAGGATTGGTAATTGTTTTTGGAGTAAATGAAGAAATCTCAGAAATTCCAGCATCTCTAAATCAGCAATGTGTTAATATTTCAATATGTCTCTTACAAAATTATGGTACTCAGGGAATGAAGGTAAATTATTATGTCCGCCGCCGTGAATGCGTATCAATGTGATTTTATGCGGATTTATTTTTTGCAACTGCTCACTGTGCCTGATTGGTATTAACCTATCCCTGGTGCCATGTATAATGTAGGTGTGGCAGTTAACATGACGCAGCCATTTATCTGTGCGCAGCTGGTACATTAATAAAAACTTTATGGGCAAAAAAGGCAGGAAACGTTCTACCACCCTGGTGAAATTATAAAAGGGCGCATCTAAAATCAGGTACCGTGGTTTATTATCACAGGCTATTTTGCTGGCAAATCCGCTTCCGAGGCTTCTGCCATACACCAGGATATGTTGCTCAGGATATTGGGCAGTTAATGTTGAATACACAAACTGCATATCCGTCATAATTTCTTTTTCACTTCTCTTACCGGTGCTTTTACCAAACCCCCGGTAATCTACCAGCACCACATCATAATCGTACCGGTAAAAATCAACGGCATATTTTGCCCAGCCCTTTATGCTGCGTGTATTGCCATGCAGGTAAAGTATCAGGCCCTGTGGTTTGTCGCGGTAAAAATGCAGCCCGTTTATTCTTACACCCGGTTCAATATCAAAAAACAATTCTTTAAAGGGTATATCGTATTTGAATTCAAAATCCTGCCGCAATTTCTCAGGTTTAAAAATAAATTTATCCTGGAAAAAATACACCAGCAGCGAAAGTACTACTATGGCAATGAAGATATAAAGGATGGTTGTATTCAATGATTGTGTTAAGTTGTAAGTGTTGAGTGTAAAGTACTGCGCGGCGGTGCTTGTACATGTACTGCAGTGCAACAATTACATTTCTGCTATTTTATGTGGCCATACAACCCGCCAGTGCAGATTTGTGATCTGTTACACACCACACACCACACACCACACACCACATCAAGCTTCTTCTTCCTCGTAATATACCCGTTTCAGTTTAACGCCCTGTACCGGTGCCACAATCAAAGGAAATTTTTCAATATTTACATTTGAGGGGTCAAGACCAAACCCCCTTTCTTCCGAAAGGCTTAGTTCTTTTAGCCAGAAATATAATTTCATGATTACCCTTTCAAAGAAAGGCAGTTCATTGTCCTGGCTCAGGTATTTTTCCATTACAATAAACTGGAAATCGCCTACAACATTGTTACGCTCCAGGCTTTCATAACGGCTTGTAATATTTACTTCTTTATTATGTACCAGGTCTTCCACTACTTTTCTGAACATAAGATTAATCTTGGGTTCCATGCGGAAGCCGAGTTTAATTTCAATCCTTATAATATCATTTGGTATGATGTGCTCAACATTGTATTCGCTGGTGTAAGGATCGTCTACCGTGTCCACATGTACAAACCAGTAGATATCGGAGCGTTTAGGCTTTTTATTAAGAATGGAATAAATGATTTTGTGTTCAATTTCCTTAGGGTTATTGGCACTGGTCATATATACAAGATGGGTAGCGAATTTGGGAACCGTTTTATCGTTACTCAGTTCCTGTATCTGCGGCAGGTAATGTTCCAGCCGGACAAATTCAACATACCTGTTTTTAATTTTTCTGCTGCGGTACCAGATGTACATAATAGAGAATAAACCCCCGGCAACCAGTAATGCTACATACCCCCCGTGTTTAAACTTATCTAAATTGGCAAAAAGAAAACTAAACTCAATGGACAGATAGAGAAGCAGGTAAAAATAAATCCATATAGAAGGCACCCTTTTGGTGATAAGGTAATTGGCAAACAGAATAGACGTTGCAAGCATACAAAGTGTAATGGCAAGACCATAAGCCGCTTCCATATTGGTTGACTCCCTGAAATATAATACTACGCCGCTGCAGCCAAAGAATAATAGAAAATTGATGCCCGGAATATAGATTTGCCCGCGTTCTTCAGTAGGAAACACCACTTTCATTTTAGGCCAGAGGCTCAGGCGCATGGCCTCACTGATAAGGGTAAACGATCCGCTTATCAAAGCCTGGCTGGCAATAATGGCCGCTGCGGTAGCAATGATAATCCCGGGTATTACAAACCATTCCGGCATCACTCCATAAAAAGGGTTAAAACCGCCTGCAATCATTTTTTCAGTAATAACAATGCCTTTATGATTGGCTAATATCCAGGCGCCCTGACCAAGGTAATTCAGAATTAAGCAGGATTTTACAAATATCCACGAAACGCGTATATTATCGCGGCCGCAATGTCCCAGATCACTATACAGTGCTTCCGCACCCGTGGTACATAGAAATACAGCACCGAGTATCCAGAAACCACTGGGGTAGCGCGTCAGCAGCTCAATGGCGTAATGCGGGCTCAGTGCTTTAAAAATGGAATAGTCTTCGTGCAGGTGTATAAATCCAAGTACGGCCATCATGGCAAACCACAGCATCATCAAAGGCCCGAATATTTTACCGATGGAGGCAGTACCAAATTGCTGCAGAAAAAATAAGATGGTAATAATACCCAGTACGATGTAGATGATGGTTCTTGTATGAATACCGCTAAGCTGGGGTATATTGCGGAGCCCCTCAATGGCAGCGGTTACAGATATAGGTGGTGTAATCATTCCATCCGCCAGCAGGGCGGCGCCACCAATCATAGCCGGCAATACCAGCCATTTTTTTTGCCGCCTTACCAATGCGTACAGGGAGAATATGCCACCCTCACCGCGGTTATCTGCTTTAAGCGTAAGAATAACATATTTTAAGGTAGTCTGTAAAGTCAGTGTCCAGATAATGCAGGACAAACTGCCGATGATAAGCTGATCGCTTATAATTTTTCCTTTGGTTATGGCATTAAGAACATAGAGGGGAGAAGTTCCGATGTCGCCATAAATAATTCCCAATGCTACAATTAATCCGGCCGCACTTACTTTGTTAATGTTAAGATGTTTACTCACGATAAAGAAAATTAATAATCAGGGTTCTGGATTAGAGGAAGGTTTTTTAAATGTAATAATTGCCTTTTCCCGGGCAAGGCAGTGCATAAATTCCAGTCATTCTTTCTTCTCTCCCCGCTATGCGGAATGTTGTTGTAATTACTATCAACTGTTCGTATCATTGTTCCGGTATAACTAAATTGCGCCGGGAGTAACCCCGGCGCCGTCACAAAGGTATACGGAAAAAACAATTCCATAGCTTTTTATGTAATCAGCTTACTGCGCACACCGGTTATTTATCAACAGACCGTTAAAATTGGTAATAATTACAAATGGGCAAATCTTTTGAGCCGGTTTATCTGTTATATAGAGTCAATAACAATTCATAAATTGGGGTGTAACCTGTAATTTTAATAATAGAAATAAAATCGTATGCCATATAAGAGCTTAATAATAATTACATTACTGTTTTTTACCGCCTGCCAGTTAAAAGCCCAGGCACCAAGAATCGTTTATACGGAACCGGAAAAAGAAGACAGCCGCCGTACCAATTTTGAAATCATTGGCAAATTGAACGGTAACTTTCTTGTTTATAAATCAAACCACAATGACGATGCTATTTGTATTTATGATAATGACATGAAATTGAAGGAAAGGGTGAAGCTGGATTTTACACCGGATCAGCAACTGATCAATGTAGATTTTGTAGCCTACCCCGATTTTTTTTACATGATCTATGAGTTTCAGAGAAAAGGCATTGTACACTGCGTAGCTGCCAAATTAGACGCCAATGCCAAAAAAATAATAGATCCCATTGAACTGGATACCACCCAGGTTGGTTTTGCTTCCAATAATAAAATATATACTGCCATCAACAGTGATGATAAACAAAGCATCATGGTGTTTAAAATAAACAGCAAAAACCGTGATAATTTTGTTTTTACCACATTGCTCTACAATAAAGATCTTCAATTGCGCGGCAATAAAGAACGCATGGGATTAGGCATGGAAGAGCGAAATGATTTTTTTACAGATTTTCTGCTTACCAATGATGGCGAACTGGTTTTCGGTAAATTTTTACGGCAGAATTATAATGAGTATATAACCAAACTATCAATGGTTATCAAATATCCCGATTCAGCCCGCTTGTCTGTTAATAACGTTGAGCTGGATGGGAAAATACTGGATGAGATAAAATTAAAATCCGATAACACCAATAAAAGAATTCTGCTGAACGCATTTTATTACAAACAGAAACGCGGCAATATAGAAGGGCTGTATTCTTTGTTGTGGGATAAGGTTGAAAATAAAAAAATCAGGGAAATCAGCAGTTTATTTAATGACGAATTGCGGGCAAATGCAAAAGGCCAGGATGCTTCTATGAAAACCGCATTCAATGATTTTTTTATAAAAAATATTATTGTAAGAAAAGATGGCGGTTACCTGATTGTAAGTGAATCAGAATACAATACTTCAAGAGGAAATCCTTTTAACCGGTGGGATTATATGGGTTATGGCAATCCATGGATGTCTCCCGTGGACTATTATTATTATTCGCCCTATGGTTATTGGGGAAGCCCCTGGAACCGCTGGAACAATATGCAGAATATGAGGTACAATGCGGAGAACGTAATGATACTTTCTTATAATAAAGATGGTTCCATTGACTGGTCCGGTATAATACCCAAAAGCCAGTATGATGATGAAAGCGATAATATGATTTCGTTTCAACTGGTCAATACCGGTGCAGATATACATTTCCTGTTTAACATGTCTGAAAAAAGAACAATTATGTTAAACGATCAAAGTATAGCTTCCGATGGGAAAATTACACGCAACCCTACATTAAAAAATCTTGATAAAGGATATGAGTTTATGACCCGGTCCGGGAAACAGGTATCCGCAAGACAAGTGATTGTGCCGTGTCTCTACCGCAATTATCTTTGCTTTGCCAAACTTGAATATTAAGCAACCAAACCAAAAACCAACAATTTGATCGGAATCTTTAAACAAAAAAATCCCGGTAATGCATTGGTATTATTACTATATGCGCTGGTACTTAAATTTCCTTTTTTTCTGCACCCGGAAAAGCACATGGTAAATGAAGGAGATAATTATATTTTCAATATAATTGTAAAGTTCCTTGAACCATTTACTGCAAACAGCCCGCTTGTTTTTTCCGTGCTGGCCTTTATCCTGTTATTTACGCAGGCTACGCTGCTAAACCGTATTGGTAACTCTTTAAAGCTCCTTCCCAAATCCAATTTTTTAATTGGCATGTCTTACATACTTATTACATCACTTGTACATGAGTGGAACCTGTTTTCGGCACCATTGCTGGTCAATTCTCTTTTAATATGGATATGGTACCGCCTTACCAACCTTTACAATCATAACAGCCCTAAAACCGCCATTTTTAATGTTAGTATGCTGGTGGGCGTTCTGCCACTTATTTATAGTCCGGCGGTAGTATTTCTGCTCATCTTAATGTTTGCATTAATTCTTACCAGGCCTTTCCGGATTACAGAATGGATGGTTGCCCTGCTTGGCTTTACCACACCTTATTATTTTTTATTTGTAGTGCTTTTTCTGGCCAACCAGTGGAACTGGCACAAGGTAATACCGGTTATCTCTTTTCACCTGCCACGGCTGCCGGCTTCCCTATGGATTACAGGTGGTATTATTTTTATGGTGCTTCCTTTTTTGATAGGCGCCTGGTATGTGCAAACCAACCTGGGTAAAATGATGATACAAATACGTAAAAGCTGGAGCTTATTGCTGGTGCTGCTCATCGTTTCTGTTCTTATCATACTGCTTAACCCCGGCAATAATTACCTGCATTGGTTACCGGTAGTAGTACCACTTTCTATTTTTCATGCAGCGGCCTATTATTACCTGCCTGGACGCTGGTTTCCTTCTTTACTTCACTGGGTAATATTTGCTTTTGTGATCATGCTCAATTATTCGGTTCATAGCTAAGCGGTTAAAAGAGAAAAAAGGGAAAAGGATCGCAAAAAGCTAACAGGGAAAAGGTTGAAACTGTCTGTTTACTTTGTTGCATGCTATAAAAGGTAAATCGATTGCTGTAATTCTGCAGTTTTTGAAAATGGAGCGTGAGATCCCACCACTTTTTCTCTGTTTGCCCTGCCCGGTAAAACCCTCTTTCACCATCTCTTCATCCTTTTTCTTTTTCAAACGCTTACCCTATCTTTACGCTTTCCAACAATTTTTACTATGAAATTTGGTGTTGTAGTATTTCCGGGCTCTAATTGCGACCGCGACATGCAGGATGCCCTGCAGCATGATCTTAACCAGGAAGTGATCATGTTATGGCACAAAGACAAAGATGTCAGCATGTTCTCTACCGAAGATTGTTTAATACTGCCAGGCGGTTTTTCTTACGGTGATTACCTGCGCTGCGGTGCCATCGCACGTTTTAGTCCAATGATGCAAAGTGTAATTGATTTTGCCAATAAAGGCGGCAAAGTACTGGGCGTATGCAATGGATTCCAGATTTTATGCGAATCTCATTTATTGCCTGGTGTTTTATTAAGAAATGGTAACCAGCAGTTTGTTTGTAAGAATATTTATATTAAAGGTGTTGGTTCGGATAAAGCATTAAAAGTACCAGTGGCCCATGGCGAAGGCAGGTATTTTGCAGAAAAAAAGATACTGGATGAGCTGGAAATAAATGACCAGGTAATTTACCGGTATTGCGATGAGCAGGGTAACATCACAGATGCAGCCAATCCTAATGGCGCTACACGCAACATAGCTGGTATTTGCAACAGCAACCGCAATGTATTTGGAATGATGCCACATCCCGAAAGGGCCTGCACGGCAGCTTTGGGTAATACAGATGGCCGCCTGATTATGAAAGCGTTAATAATGAGCCCCCAGTCAGTACTGGCCTGAGTTGCTTTTTACATTTTATTTAAGATAGTATTATAGAACTTTACAGTCTTTGTTTACGTTCTTGTGTAATCATTCCAGCATTTATGAAGAAATTTTACATTTTAGTTTTATTATCAGTTTTCACCGCCGCAGTTCATGCACAATCAGCCAAACAGGTGCAATGGTCCTATACTGCAAACAAAATTGCTGACAAAGTCTACGAAGTGCACATGACTGCAACCATTGGCGGCAGCTATCATATGTATTCGCAGAATGCGGGTGTTGATGGTCCTTTACCCACCACATTTAAATTTACCACCAATCCTATTGCAGCAACAGATGGCAAAGTGAAAGAAGTGGGTAAACTGGTAAAAAAATATGAGTCGGCATGGCCCGGAACGGTTAATTATTATGAAAAGACGGTTGACTTTGTACAGGTAGTAAAATTAAGAGGGAATATAAAAACCAACCTGGCCGGAACTGTTGAATTTATTGTGTGCAATGAAAGCCAGTGTTTACCACCTTCCACTGTAGATATTAAAGTTAATATTGGGGGATAGTTTTTTGTGCTGCATACATCTTCTTTATAAAAACGGGTTCTTTGCAAAAGGAGCCCGTTGGTTTTATAACAAAAAGTAATGAAACATTTTATTCTTTCTCTTGGTCTGTGCCTGCTGGTGCTTGGTATTGCAGCGCAGCATAATACCGGTACCGGCAAACCAACCACCTGGAATTTTACGGCTGTAAAATCAGCAGATAAAACATATACACTTGTATTTAAAGCGGCAATAGAAAAAGGGTGGAAATTGTTTTCTACCACCATGAAGGATGATGAACCCAATACACGCATAAAACCAGACTCATCTGCGCTGGCTTTTATTGCTGTTATAAATAATAAAGAAACTGGTGACCTTAAATCTGCTAAAGAACCTTTACTGGGAGATATGCCCATCCGCTATTTTGAAAAAAATGCCGGTATTGAAGTAACGGTACAGGTAAACGATATAAGTAAAGATATAAAAGGGGTCATTTCTTATATGGCTATCAGGGGCGATAGCGTGGTTGGGCCGGAAGAAGTGCCGTTTCGTTTTTCTTTTGATGCAGCTGGTAACCTTGTTGCAAAGCAAGCTGGTTTAGCTGAATCCAAAGACGCTGCTCAATTATTAAAACGCAGCGCCATTGACGTTAGTAACCCTGTGAACAACTGTGGAGGCACAGGCGGCGAAGACAGCAGCAAAAAAAGTTTATGGGGTATTTTTGTGCTGGGTTTTATTGGTGGGCTGATTGGTTTGATTATGCCATGCACCTTTCCCATGATTCCATTAACTGTTTCTTTCTTTACAAAAAAATCGGGTAGCAAAGAGCAGGGTATTAAGAACGCTTTCCTGTATGGCTTTTTTATATTTCTTATTTATGTGCTGATAAGTGTTCCGTTTTATTTTTTGGATGCAGGTAAGTCAGACATCCTGAATAATATTTCTACCAATGCCTGGCTGAATATATTCTTCGCAATTGTTTTTGTTGCGTTTGCCTTGTCATTTTTTGGTTTGTATGAAATAGGATTGCCCTCCAATTTATCCAATTCAGTAGATTCCAAATCAAATGTGGGAACCGCCAGTGGCATATTTTTTATGGCATTAACACTCGCCATTGTTTCTTTTTCCTGCACCGGTCCCATATTGGGTTCTTTACTGGTAGGCGCTTTAAACCAGAATGGAGGTGCTGTACAATTAACCGTAGCCCTGGGTGGTTTCGGACTGGCATTGGGCCTGCCTTTCGCTTTGTTTGCGTCGTTTCCCAACTGGCTTTCTTCGCTGCCAAAATCTGGTGGCTGGATGAATACGGTAAAAATTGTTTTTGGTTTTCTTGAGCTGGCCTTCGCCATCAAGTATTTTTCCAATGCAGACCTGGTTGAACACTGGGGCCTTTTAAAAAGGGAAGTGTTTTTTGCACTCTGGATAATTATAGGAATAGCCATCGTACTTTATTTACTGGGTATACTGAAATTCAGTTATGATCCGCCGCCTAAAAAATTAAGTAAAGGCAGGATAGGGTTTGCCCTGTTTTTTTTAGCCATTACCTTGTACCTGGTGCCCGGTCTCACCAATACAAAATACGCCAACCTTTCGCTCATCAGCGGGTTTCCGCCGCCATTAAGTTATAGTGTATATGGGCACGGATCGGCCAAAGGAAAAGGGGTAGAAGCAAACGTAATAAATGATTACGATAAGGCACTGCAATTGGCTAAAGAACAAAATAAACCAATACTGATAGACTTTACCGGATGGGCATGTGTAAACTGCCGCAAGATGGAAGAGAACGTATGGCCCGATGAAAAGGTGAAGGCCCTGATAGAGAAAGATTTTATTCTTGTATCCCTGTATGTAGATGACAGAAAAAAATTGCCGGAGGAAGAGCAATTTTTATTTATCAGCAGCGATGGCTCAAAGAAACCCATCAAAACAGTGGGCGATAAATTTATCACCCTGCAATCAGAAAATTTTAAAAACGCGTCTCAGCCATTGTATGCTGTTATATCACCGCAGGAAAAAGTATTAACCCTGCCGGTAGGTTACACACCCAATATAAAGGAATATACCAGCTGGCTGCAATGCGGACTGGATGCGTTCAAGAAAAGCAAATAAATAGTCGCCCCTAAAAAGGCAGGATTGGTGCAGCTGAGTCACAGTAGTACAAAAGCCTAATCAGGGAACTGTGTCGAAATCGGGCTGTTTTCCCTGCCCGACTGGTCATTCAGGCGGGGATTTCGACTGGCTTTTTTGCGGTACTTTTTTTCCATAAAAAAAGCACCAAAGCCACATTTTATAAGATGATTTTGCAAGATTTCATACCCATTCTGTAATAAACCGGCATTTTTTAAATGCAATATGAAAGAATAAACAATACCAGCAAAGGTTTTAGACTTTTTGAGGGTTGACTAAATAGT
>JBDSOC010000214.1:0-21761 GCA_039915085.1 Chitinophagaceae bacterium | reverse complement strand
TCATCCGGAACTAAATATTATCAAATGGCGACTATTAAAAGTTTTGAAGATATAGAAAGCTGGAAAAAAGCCAGGATAGTTTGTAAAACAATTGGCGGATGGATAGATGCAGGAAGGTTTAATAAGAGTTACCGGTTGATCAGTCAGATAGAAGCTTCATCTGGTTCAATAATGGATAATATAGCTGAAGGGTTTGAAAGAGGCACACGAGCCGAATTTATTCAATTCCTTGGTTATTCAAAAGGATCTTGCGGCGAAGTTCGTTCTCAGTTATACCGGACCTTGGATCGGTCTTACATTAATAATAAAGAATTCGAAGATTTAAAAGCGGAGGTTATGCAGATAAGTGGTTTAATTCAGAAATTGATTACGTACCTGCAACAAAGTGATATCAACGGTATAAGAAAAAAAGTAACAACTAAAGAACTTTAAACTTTAGACCATTAAACTTTAAACAATTCATTTAAAAGTCAAATAACATAAAATGAAAAAGATCTTATTTATAACAATTTTTGTTCATATATTAACCGGCGCTTTTGCACAAGAGGATGTATATCCCGCTCATGCATCTGCAGGTCTTGTATTTATAACCAATGCTACAATACATGTAGGCAACGGGCAGGTAATTAATAATGGAACGATTAAAATCAACAACGGTAAAATCGAACAGGTAGGAACCAATATTCCCATTGCTGCAGATGCAAAAGTGTTTGATGTAAAAGGAAAGCAGGTGTATCCGGGTATGATATTACCCAATACAGATGTAGGTTTAAAAGAGATAGGCAGTGGTGTACGTGGTTCCAATGATTATACAGAGATAGGAGAATACAATCCAAGTGTACGTTCTATTGTTGCCTACAATACAGATTCTAAAATAATCAACACCCTGAAGGCAAATGGTATTTTACTGGCCTGTATTGTTCCGGCAGGTGGTGTTATCAGCGGTTCTTCTACAGTTGTACAGTTTGATGCATGGAACTGGGAAGACGCGGCGTATAAAATGGAAAACGGTATTCACCTGAATATGCCCAGTTTTATTGTTCGTTTTGGAAGAAGGGGTGGCGGCTTCCCTGGCTTAGGTGCGCAACCACCAACAGATCCAACAAAAGAAGCGCTGGATAAAATAGCTGATATCAAGGATTTTTTTATGCAGGCAAAAGCATACCTGCAGGAACCAGCACACAAAGAAACCAACCTTAAATATGAAGCAGTAAAAGGTTTATTTGATAAAAAACAAAAACTTTTTATACATGCCGACCAGGTAAAACAAATACTGGTAGCCATTGACTTTGTAAAAGAATTTGGGTTTGATGTGGTACTGGTAGGGGCGAGTGAAAGCTGGCAGATAGCAGATTTATTGAAACAAAATAATATTGCTGTCATCCTTAACCAGGAACACAGTCTGCCAGCTACAGAAGATGATGATGTGGATCAGCCTTATAAAACACCGGCAGTACTGCAAAAGGCAGGTGTGCTGTTTGCCTTAAATGATGATCACGAAGAAAGCCGTTACCGTAACCTGGCTTTTAATGCAGGTACCGCTGCTGCTTATGGTTTAACAAAAGAGCAGGCATTGCAGGCGATTACCTTAAATGCCGCAATAATCCTGGGAGTAGCAGATAAAACAGGTTCCATTGAAGCAGGTAAAGATGCCAACATAATAGTAAGTGAAGGCGATTTGCTTGACATGAAAAGCAGCATTATTACACATGCTTTTATACAGGGCAGGCTTGTTTCGCTGGATAACAAACAACAGCAGTTATATGAAAGGTATAAGTATAAATATGGGTTGAAATAAAACAGTATTAAAAAAGCAGTAAGCCCTGGAGTAGTCCGGGGCTTTGTTGTTGCAATTACTTTGGATTGAATTATAAAATATCCGGCATTGGATTTTTTGCCCGCACAAAGCGTTCCTACGGAACGCACCGCAATTTGTTGATGTTTTCTACCCACAAGGTGTTCCGCTGGAACACGGCGGCGATTTGGGAAGTCTTCTGAAAAAATCAAACATGCAGGCGAGGTTAAATAACACGCGAAGCTTGTTTTATGTTCCGTAGGAACATCTTGTGAGTAGAATATATATCAAAATTTCCTAACGTTCCATCGGAACGTTTTGTGCAATTTTCATAGTTGGAAATATAGCTGTTGAATTGAATCGTATTGGATTTTTTTCCAGCACAAGGCGTTCCTACGGAGCACGCCGCAACATTCATAATGTTTTCTACCTACAAGGTGTTCCGCTGGAACACTGTTTAGTCAATAAAGTTGGATAAGTATCAGTTGTGAAATGCATCTATTAAAGATGCGGTTTATCTTTTTTGTTCCGCTGAAACAAGTTGAAATATGCAAAGTCTTCCGAAAAATTGAACATTTTTGCCGTGTTGAAATAAGGCATTCAGATTGTTTTCTTTTGTCCGCTGGAGCATACGGCAAGCTTGCGAAGCTTTTGAAAATTGATATAAGTACGCGGCTAAATAACACATGCAAATTGTTTTTTGTTCCGTAGGAACACCTTGTGGGTAGAATATATATCAAAATTCCCTAACGTTCCATCGGAACGTTTTGTGCTATTGCCAAATCTGGAAACCAATACCATTGAATTGAATCGTAACGCGTTTTTCGGGCACAAGACGTTCCTACGGAACGCGCTGCAACATTCATAATGTTTTCTACCCACGAGGTGTTCCGCTGGAACACGGTGGCGGTTTGGGAAGTCTTCTGAAAAATCAAACATGCAGGCGAGGTTAAATAGCACGCGAAGCTTGTTTTATGTTCCGTAGGAACACTGTTTAGTCAATAAGCTGGATAAGTATAAGCCGTGAAATGCATCAATAAAAGATGCGGTTTATCTTTTTTGTTCCGTAGGAACAATCTGTGGGTAGAAAACGAGATGAAAAATTATTTAACGTTCCATCGGAACGTTTTGTGCTATAGTTGAATCAAAAGCAAATTGTTTTTGCAAAAATAAATGATACCATTTTGTATATTTAGTAATCTTATCCTAATAATATGGCAAATACGTACACACAGCTTCATATTCAATTTGTATTCGCGGTAAAATATCGGGCAACGCTGATTCAGAAAGAATGGAAAGATGAACTGCACAAATACATTACCGGCATTATCAATTCAAATGGACATAAAATGCTGCAGATAAATGGCATGCCAGACCATATTCATATCTTAACTGGCTTGCGGCCGGCACAATCTATTTCTTCATTGGTACAAAATATAAAAACTGAAAGCAGTAAATGGATTAAAGAGAAGAAATTTTGTTCGTCAGCTTTTGCATGGCAGGAAGGTTATGGCGCATTCTCGTACTCTAAAAGTCATGTAGCCAATGTTATTCGTTATATTCAAAACCAGGAAGCGCATCATAAAAAACAAACGTTCCTGAATGAATACCGGCATTTTTTACAAGTCTTCGAAATTGAATATGAGGAGCAATATATTTTTAAAAACCCCGAATAAGCATAAAGCGTTCCTACAGAACGCATGTAACCCACTAATTGTTTCTACCCATAAGGTGTTCCGCTGGAACACTGTTAGTCAATAAAGTTGGATAAATATAAGTTGTGAAATACATCTATTAAAGATGCGGTTTATCTTTTTTGTTCCGCTGAAACAAGCTGCTATATGCAAAGTCTTCTGAAAAATTGAACATTTTTGACGTGTTGAAATAAGGCATTCAGATTGTTTTCTTATGTTCCGCTGGAAACGCGGCCTGCGAAAGCTTTTGAAATTAAACCTGGGCAGGCAACTAAATCACACATGAAAATTGTTTCTTGTTCCGTAGGAACAATTTTTGGGTAGAAAGCTTGGGGTGAATGTGACCTATTTTTTCAGGGAAGAGCACGAGCCATGGCATGTTGAAGAAAGCTTTAAAGATTACGGGTATGCTACCAAAAGTGACCTGGAAGAGCTTGCTGTTATAATTAAGCAGCTTAAAAGAGAAATCGCGGTATTAAAAAAGGATATTGCAGCTATGAATGCCAAATTAGCTAAAAGAAAAAAGTAAAAACCGGCTGAAATGCTGGGTTGAAATAAATTTTAAATAGTAAAGGCTCCATTTACGGAGCCTTTACTATTTTATATGAGCGGACATAATCATTGATTATATTTTTCTAACTTACAGTAAAACTAAGTGTATGAAAAAATCATTAATTGCCCTGTTATTTTGTTTTCCTGCTTATTCTTTTGCGCAAACCAAACCTGTTGCAACAATAAAATCAGTTTTGCTGGAGCAACTTACCACCACACACAATAAGAAAGAATGGTTTGTGCCTGCGAATACAGCTGTAGAAGGGCTGACTGCAGAACAAGCCATGTGGAAAGACAGCAGCGGCAATCATTCTGTTGGTCAACTGGTTAACCACCTCATTTTTTGGAATGCACAGCAACTGGCTAAGTTTAAGGGAGCAAAGCCAGATGCTTTTAGCGGAAATAATGAAGAAACTTTTGATAATAAGCTTACCGCAGATAGCTGGACAGCATCCGTTAAAAAACTGGATGATATCTTAACGCAACTGGAAAAAGCAATCAGCGAAGCCAATGATGCTAAACTGCAATCCTGGTACGGCACTATTGCCAATATCAGTACACACAATGCTTACCATACCGGCCAAATCATTTTTGTAAGGAAACTACAAGGTAAATGGGATCCCGAAAAAGGGGTGAAATAAAATATAAGATACCGATGTGATGCGGCGCTCTGTTATTTTTAGTATATTAATACCGTATTTGCGCAGGTATTTATCTATCCATGGCTGCTTGCCGGAAAAATGATTTCTTATGCGGTTAATTTTTTTATTTGTCTGTTTTGCTTTTTGTAAAAATATTGCTGCACAGGATATTGCAAATCCTGGCGATGCAAAAAATGGGTCGCTTTCAGAAAAAGGTATTTATCGTTTTCCTGCTTTTACCGAAGGAACGATTGTTTTCAGAAACGGGGGTAACATGGCGGTGAAACTTAATTATAATATCACCATGGATGAAATGCATTTCATCAACGGGAATGGAGACACACTTGCCGTTGCTGATCCGCCCATTATTAATTATATCAGTATCAGCCCTTATCGTTTTTATTATGATAAAGGCTATCTTCAAACCATAACAACATCAGCTGGGATAATACTGGCATTTAAACAAGTTATATCAGCTGAGGAAACTACTAAAGGTGCTTTTGGTATAGCCACCACCCACCCGGGCGCAACGACCTACAGTTTTTTTTCCCTGAAGGGACAGCGATATGGTTCAGATAACCAGGAAACGATGCTTGATGCCAGGGAGTTTTATTATTTTGGCGATTCCTACGGTCATTTTTCAAAAGCAAATAAAGAATTTATTCTGCTGCATTATGAAAAGAAACAGGATTCAATAAAGACCTTTCTAAAAACCAATCATACCAATTTTAATAAGGAAGATGATTTGGTTAAACTGATTCAATATTGCGGGCAACTGCATTGATGTTTAGATTGTTCCGGTTAATTTCATTCTTTTCTCCATATCCGTTTTTGAATTTTCTGAAACGCTGTTAAGAAATGTAACAGATATTTTGGCTCCATCAAAACTACAAATGATTTTATCTCCGTGCATTGCTTCTACAAAACGTGCGTTCAGTTGTAATGTGTTGTCGTTGATCCATGTAGCAGTGCCCGCCATTTTTGATGGTACATGAATGCGCCCGGCAACAGGAAAGGTATAAAGAACAGAATCTTTGTTCAGAAACCAGTTTTCCCAGCCAAATTTCATTGTAGTTATTGCTTTGGCAGTGGTGGTGGTCATCCGGCAACCGTCTTTTGAAAAATCAAATTGTATTTCAGTAGCGGCAAAATCGTTGCTGTCCAGCCTGATTTTTTTACCATCATACTTTGAAGAAAGCGTTGATGTGACTGAACCTTTGGGAACAGGGAGAACAAGACTGGATAAGTCTTTTTTTAATGCTGCCCATTCTGTTTTGTCTTCGGCCAACACTGCCGTTTGTATAGCAGGTAATAAATTTTCCCAGGCGGTGGTCATCGATTTTTGCATGTCCCAGCTTTCACTCGTAACAGCCAGTACCGCATCGTGTTGCGGCATTACAATGCAAAATTGTCCATAGGCGCCATCGCCCCTGTAAAAACCGGGCTTGCAGCGCCAGAACTGGTAGCCATATCCCTGTGCCCAATCACCGTTTCCTTCCTGTGATTTTGTCTGGTAACTGGTAGCTTCATTTACCCAGCTTTCCGTTAATATTTCTTTGCCATTCCATTTCCCTTTTTGTAAATACAGCTGGCCGAATTTTGCAATGTCTTCAGTTTTTACACGCAGGCCGTATCCTGCAGTATTTAATCCCTGTGGTGAAGTTTCCCAATCATATCCTTTTATATCCAGTGGCTCAAATAAGCGTGGCGTTAAAAATGTGGCAAGTGTTTCGCCGGTTAATTTATGAACAATAGCACCCAGCATATAAGTGGCGCCTGTATTATAAAGAAAATGAGTGCCAGGTTCAAATTGTACGGGCTGTGCTAAAAAAGTTTTTGTCCAGGTATTGGTTGATGCCCTTAGCTTAGGCATAGTGTCTTCTCCATGACCCGTATTCATTGTAAGCAGGTGCTTTATCTTCATTTGCTTCAGGTTCTCATCGGGCACTGAAGGCGTTTCACCCGGGAAAAAAGAAATTACTTTATCTTCTATATCCAGCTTTCCATCTTTTACCAGTAAACCAATTGCAGTGCTGGTAAAACTTTTTGAAAGAGAATACAATGTATGCCTGAATGCAGGTTCAAATGGTTTCCACCAGCCTTCTGCAATTACATTGCCATGCCTCATAAACATAAAGCTGTGCCAGCCAATACCCGAAGCGTTTGCCGCCTCAACAAACTGGCGGATAACTTTTGATGAAACACCCTGCGATTCAGGACTGCTGCGCGGCAGGTTTAGCAAATTACTGCTGTCAAAGAAGTTGGCTGCTGGACCCAATGCAGGCAGTAAGCTTATGCCCAGTGTACTGATGCCGGTTGTCTTAATAAAGTTTCTCCTGCTGTTTGTCATGTTGAGATAAATTGAGATTAGAAACGAAAGGAGTAATAAATGTAAGTAATTTATGAACGGTGCTGACAAGAAACAGGTCATTCAGTAAATGATGCGTATTATAAAACATTTTTGTAACTTAATGGTCAAATGTTCATACGATTGCACAAAATGACTGTTATGCCCACCCGTATATTACTATTATTATTGATCACTGCATTTAACTACACATTTATACAGGCGCAAGGTCAACCCCCTCAAATCAGGGGCACGCTTCCCGAAAAGGGCATTTACCGTTTTCCTGCATTTATTGAAGGGTCAATTGTTTTCCGTAATGGAATTATTTCTTCTGCCCGGCTTAACTATAATGTATCCCTGGATGAAATGCATTTTATAAATCAGGATGGAGATACCCTTTCTGTTGCAGAACCCGTTACGATTAGTTTTATCAGTACGGGTAACAGCCGCTTTTATTATGATAAAGGGTATTTGCAAACCATTGATACTTCAGGGGCAATTATACTTGCATTTAAACAAAGTTTAGCGAGTCAGCAAATGCGAACCGGGGCTTATGGAATGACAACGCCGCATGAAGGAATAAGGAACTATACTTTTTTTACCGGAAACGGGCAGAGATACAAATTAGGAGAAGATGAGGAAATAAAAGTTACCAGCCGCGAAAATTATTTTTTTGGAGATGCATATGGTCATTTTAAAAAGGCAGGTAAAGAATTTATTTATGATCATTTTGAAAAGCACCAGGCAGATCTCAAAGAATTCATAAAAACCAATCACATCAATTTTAATGACCTTAAAGATTTAGAAAGGTTGATGCAGTTTTGCAAAAAAATAGCTTCTTAAAAACAGGCGGTTTCCAAAACACTAAGGCAATGCTTTTTCCGGTTGATAGTTTAAGGTCTTGCATTATTAACAAAGATGGATTTATGAAAAAAAATTATATGCGATTGCTTCCATTTTTTATTATCTCACTGATGTTCCTGGAATTCAGTGTTGCAGCGCAGGAAGCAGTTAGTTTGCAGTATGGTAACAATAGCAGGTTTGTATTGCCGCTGAATACCACCTACCAGTTTCCGGCATTTGCAAACGGCACAATTTTTTTGCGCAATGGTACTACCGCAGTCTTACGGCTAAATTATAATGTTGCGAGGGATGAAGTACACTTTATAAATGAAAACGATGATACGCTTATCGTGGCAGAGCCGCTTACTATTTCTTCTATCCGGATTGGTCAAAGCCGGTTTTTCTACGATAAGAACCGGTGGATGCAGGAGGTTCAAACAAAAGCTGGTATAACCCTGGCATTTACGCAACTGGTCAGTGTACAAATAATTAGCCGGGCGCTTTATTCTAATAGCGTTAGTATGCAAAGTAAAAATAATAATGGCGCAGGATATTTTACGGGCAATGGCCAGAAAATTATCCTTGATGATGGCCGGGTTGGTGTTATTAATACAACACTTTACTACTATTTTGGAGACAAATATGGTTCTTTTACAGTAGCCAATAAAGCTCACCTGCTAAGATTTTTTGAAAGACAACAAGCCCAGGTCAGGGAGTTCATAAAAGATCGGCACACCAATTTTAATAAACCGGAAGACATACTGGAAGTTATGGCGTTTTGTGATAAGCTAAAGTAAAATTTACAGTAAAAATTAGTATGGGTTGCAAAACAATGCGCCCGCTCTATTCGCATGATCTCCACTTGGAACTGGCGATACATTACAAAAAAAGCATCCACTTTCATGAATGCTTTTATAATGTATATTTCTTGTCACTGTCACAAGGATTATTTCGCCTGCCCTGGCCGGTGCTTTTGATTTTTTAAAACTTCCATTTTAATTTCAGCTTGCATTCTTCACAATAGTCGTTCCTGCTGTTGTCAAGGGTGGCCATTTTTCCATTGGTATCGGACATAATACAGCCCTTAACTTTGCAATGTGGCAGACCGAGGTTGTGGCCAATCTCATGAAACACCACAGTTTTAAGCCGGTGATTAAAAATGGTGCTGTCCTTTGTTTTTAGCCTTATATCTGATATGATACACTCATCTCCTGGTAAATAACCCAAACCACAAATCCCCCAAAACGCATATTTAGCAACGGGGTGCTGAATATTTCCATCCCGGTCCTTTTTAGTGGTATAAATGTCTTTGTGTACAAAGCCTACTACTTCCACCATACTGTCGTTTTTTAATGTCTTCAGGAATAATAAAATTGAATCAGCGCAATAGCGTTCTCCTTTTTGCCTGTTGATAAATGATTTGGGAAGCGCAATGGGGGGAAGCATGATAACCGGTGTTTTATAGAAGTGCATTATTTGAGCACGCACAAAATCTAACCGTTCTTTATTACACTCCCCCAGGGGTTGTATGCCGATATACTTTTTTTTATTTTGATGGACAGAAAAAATATCAGCGCTGTTATTGCAGCCGGATAACAACGTGGTAATAACGATTAATACTGATAATGCCGCTGACCTCATATTGATAATAATAGTACTGGGTATAATTTACATACTCCTTTTGGCAAAAGAAGCCAATGGAAGCACAAATAAAAAAGCGTTCACCCGGATGAACGCTTTTTAAGATTTCTTTATGTAAACTACCGGTTGGGTCAGGAGGCATCTTTACCATGGCAATTCTTATATTTCTTACCACTGCCGCAAGGACAAGGATCATTACGCCCCACCTTCGGTCCAACTTTTACCGGCTCTTGTTTTACAGCAGGACCTGACGGATCGTAATAATCTTTTTCATTGGCTCCGTAATCTTCGCCTGCGGCATCAATGGCTTCTTTGTTTGCAGAAAGCCGGCTCATATCTGTTTTTTGTTCGCGTCCTTCTTTTATAGGCGCATTGTTATTTTGCTCATTTGGTATGTCGCAATGAGAAAGAAAACTTACAATGTCCCTGTTTACTTCGCTGTCCATCTGCCTGAAAATATCAAATGCTTCTACTTTATAAATTACCAGCGGATCTTTTTGCTCAAGGTAAGCCGTCTGCACACTTTGTTTAAGATCATCCATCCTGCGCAGGTGTTCTTTCCAGGCGTCGTCAATAATTACAAGGGTAATGGTTTTTTCCAGTGAATTTACCAGTTCCTTTCCATCGGTGCCCAGCGTTTTTTGCATATTAGCCAAAACCTGTACGGATTTGCGTCCATCATTAAAAGGAACTATCACATTTTCAATATGGTTTCCCTGGCTGGTTCGTATATTTTTAAAAACCGGTATAGAATGTATGGCCAAATCTTTCATTTTCTGCTGGTAATTGCCAATGGCTTCCTGGTATAATTTTTCTGTGACTTCAGCTGCGTTACTTCTTTCCAGTTCTTCTTTGGCAATGGTGGTATCCATACCATAATTTACAATGACTGCCAGTTTAAAACCTTCAAAATCATTTTGTTCACGGAAAGAATTAATCAGGCCTTCAGATACAGTATAAAAAGCATTGTCTAAATCCAGTGCCAGTCTTTCTCCAAACAAAGCGTGGTTGCGTTTTTCATATATTACCTTCCGCTGTTTGTTCATTACATCATCATACTCAAGCAGGCGCTTGCGTATACCAAAATTATTTTCTTCTACTTTTTTCTGTGCACGTTCAATAGATTTGGTGATCATGCTGTGCTGTATCACTTCACCTTCTTTATAACCAAACCTGTCCATCAACCCTGCTATGCGCTCACTGCCAAACAAACGCATCAGTTCATCTTCCAGTGACACATAGAATTGCGTAGTACCGGGATCACCCTGCCTGCCCGAACGGCCACGCAATTGCCTGTCTACACGACGGCTTTCATGACGTTCCGTACCCACAATGGCCAAACCCCCAGCTTCTTTTACACCTGGTCCCAGTTTTATATCTGTACCACGACCCGCCATATTGGTGGCAATGGTAATTGCGCCAGCCAAACCTGCTTCTGCTACTACCTGCGCTTCACGGGCATGTTGTTTTGCATTTAATACATTGTGCGGAATTTTTTTGCCATTCAGCATCTTGCTTAGTAACTCACTTACTTCAACGGAAGTAGTACCTACCAGCACCGGGCGGCCTGCATTGCGCAACCTTTCAATCTCATCTATTACAGCGCCATATTTTTCACGCTTGGTTTTATACACCAAATCCTGGTTGTCTATTCTTATTGCCGGCACGTTGGTGGGAATATTAACAACATCCAGTTTATAAATATCCCATAACTCAGCGGCTTCTGTTTCTGCTGTACCCGTCATACCAGCAAGTTTGTGGTACATGCGGAAATAATTTTGCAGTGTAATGGTGGCGTAGGTTTGCGTAGCAGCTTCAATCTTTACATTTTCTTTTGCTTCAATAGCCTGGTGCAAACCATCACTGTACCGTCGTCCGTCCATGATACGGCCGGTTTGTTCATCAACAATTTTTACCTGGCCGTCTATTACTACGTATTCAACATCTTTATCAAATAATGTATAGGCTTTTAATAACTGCTGTACGGTGTGTATGCGATCTGCCTTAACAGCATATTCATTAAGAATGGCTTCTTTTTGATGCAGCTTTTCATCGGGATCCATCAGGGTATCCTTGTCAAGCGCAGCCAGTTTCAATGAAATATCAGGTAAGATGAAAAAATCAGGGTCTTCCCCGCTTTTGGTAATCATTGCAAGACCCTTGTCTGTAAGATCTACCTGGTTGTTTTTCTCATCAATATTAAAGAACAGTTCCTGGTCAACTTTCGGCATTTCCTTTTGCTGATCTGCCAGGTAATAGTTTTCTGTTTTTTGCAATTTTACTTTAATGCCCGGTTCACTTGTAAACTTAATCAATGCACTGCTTTTGGGCAAACCGCGCCATGCACGCATTAATGCCAGTCCGCCATCTTTGGGATCATCCATTCCTTCAGCAAATTTTTTCCTTGCTTCTATCAGAAATTTATTGGTTACCTGTCTTTGTGCATCAAACAACTGCAATACGCGGGGTTTAAGAACATGGTATTGCTGGTCATCGCCCCTTGGTACAGGACCGGATATAATCAACGGTGTTCTTGCATCATCTATCAATACACTGTCTACTTCATCTACCATGGCAAAATGATGTTTTCGCTGCACCATTTCATCGGGTGTATGCACCATATTATCACGGAGATAATCAAAACCAAATTCATTATTGGTGCCGTAAGTAATATCTGCCTGGTAAGCTTTACGGCGTTCTTCGCTGTTGGGCTGGTGTTTATCAATACAATCAACGGTAAGACCCAGCCATTCAAAAATAGTTCCGTTCCATTCACTGTCACGGCGGGCCAGGTAATCATTTACAGTTACAATGTGTACGCCTTCACCGGCAAGTGCATTAAGGTAAGCGGGTAAAGTGGAGACAAGCGTTTTACCCTCACCGGTAGCCATTTCAGAAATTTTTCCGGAATGCAGTACGGCCCCACCAATTAGCTGCACATCATAATGCAGCATGTTCCAGGTTACACTGGCACCACCTGCAGGCCAGCTGTTTTTGTAGATGGCGTTTTCACCTTCTATGCGTACATATTCTTTTTTAACGCTCAGCGTTTTGTCCAGTTCCGTGGCAGCTGCACTTATTTCTGCATTTTCTTTAAAACGATGGGCAGTTTCTTTTACAACTGCAAAAGCTTCAGGTAAAATTTCCTTTAAAATTTCTTCAATTTTTTTATCACGATCCTTTATCAGTTTATCAATTTCCTGGTAGGCCACATCGCGGTTCTGCATTTCACTCACCGGCATGGCTTCGGCTTCCTGTTTCAGTCTTGCAATATCAGCGTCAATTTCTGCTAAATGTTGTTTTATACGGTCTTTAAATTCAACGGTTTTTGCACGCAGCTGATCATTGGTAAGTGACTGATAAGAGGCATAAAACTGGTTTATTTTAACAACCACCGGTTCAATTAACTTTACGTCTTTCTCCGATTTATTACCTCCAAAAATTTTCGAAATAAAACCCATCATAAATCACTGGTTAAAAGGTTATTTTAGATATCTGGAATTTCTTTTGTCAAATATGGTGCAGAATGCGCCCCATAGCCAAATTGACAGAGCCTGCCCCGCTTTAGCGGGGGCAGCAAAGGTAAGCAATCAGCCGGTAGTTTAAAAGGCAATCGTTTTTGGTTAACAGGCATTTATCAACTAACAGGACAGGGTGGCACAGCATAGCGCTGAAATTTACAGGATCAGTCAAATAGCGCAGTAAAATCTCCCGGTTTATTGTTCGGAGAGGGCAAAAAATCCGCTGGAATTTTAGGTTCATTCCTATACCTTTGCGGCCTGAAAAGTAACGGAAAGGAACCAAATCCTTTCCTATTCAAATTATCAACCTTTCAACGCTATGAGTGGTGCATTAAAAGAGGTCCGCAACAGGATTAAATCAGTACAAAGCACGCAGCAGATAACAAAAGCCATGAAGATGGTAAGTGCTGCCAAATTGCGCCGTGCACAGGACGCTATTACCCAGATGCGTCCGTATGCCCGTAAACTGCAGGAAATGCTGAGCAATATTGTAAGCGATGCTGACAGCGCCGCAGGCGGTTCTTTATCTGCAGAACGTCCTATAGAAAAAGTGTTATTTATTGTTATTACCAGCGACCGTGGCCTCGCCGGTGCTTATAACTCCAATGTTATTAAATTAACAAAGCTTACTATTACTGAAAAATATGCATCCCAGTTTGCAAAGGGCAATGTGCATGTCTGGAACATTGGTAAAAAAGGGTACGAGTTTTTTATAAAAGGCAATTATAATGCAGATGCTGCCTATAAAGATATTTTTTTGAACCTGAGTTTTGAAAATGTACAGGCCTGCGCACAGGCAGCAGTTAAGGCGTTTGAAAATAAAACATTTGATGTAGTAGAACTGGTATACAGCGAATTTAAAAATGCTGCTACCCAGCGTTTTGCAGTAGAACGTTTTTTACCCATTCCCAAAGCACCTGTAGCCGCCGGGGATAAGAAAAAGAATGATTTCATTTTTGAACCATCAAAAGAAGAAATTATTACCGAACTGATGCCTAAGATTTTAAACACGCAATTGTTTAAAGCAGTGCTGGATGCCAATGCTTCCGAGCATGGTGCACGTATGACGGCCATGGACAAAGCAAGCGAAAATGCCAATGAATTATTAAAAAGCCTCAAAATATCTTATAACCGCGCCCGCCAGGCAGCTATTACAACGGAACTTACAGAAATTGTAAGTGGTGCTGCGGCATTACAGGGGTAAAAGTAAGTGTGATGATTGTGAAAGTGCCCGCAATTAAAATAATTATACATATATCCAAAGCCCTTCTGCTGAAGGGTTTTTTTATCTGAACCGGGATTTATAAGATTAATAGGATGCTGGGATATGATAGTCCTATCCTGAATGTACCACCTCTTTTACCTCTGTGAAAACCTTCTGTACCTCTTTGATAAAAAATGCAATAACCAGATGTAGTAAGTTGTGGATAAGTAGGATTGGCACTGATTATTGAAACAATGCTTAAAGTTTAGATTTGCTGCTTAACTATAATTTCTTCCCGCATGGAAATAGGAAATATTATACCTCATATAGAAGCAGTCATTTTTGCCAGTGACAAGGCGCTGACCTCACTTGAAATTACCGAGATCATTAATAATGCTTTTGGCTTTATGGAGGACAAGATTGTACTTGACCAGGTTGAATCTGCCATTGAAGGGATTATCGAAAAATACAACAGCGAATTTTACCCGTTTGAAATAAGACAAAGCGGTGGAGGCTGGCAGTTTCTTACAAAAAAAGATTACCATAAAACCATTGCACAGTTAAATGGCGATAAATTTTTAAAACGACTTTCTTCTGCGGCACTGGAAACGCTTGCTATAATTGCTTACAAACAACCCATTACTAAAAGTGAAATAGAAGCGATACGTGGTGTTAACTGCGATTATGCGGTACAGCGTTTACTGGAAAAAGAACTGGTAATTATTACAGGACGTAATGAAAACCTGCCGGGCAAACCATTGATATATACTACTTCAAAATCCTTTATGGATTATTTTGGTATTAATTCGGCGGAGGATTTACCAAAGATCAGGGAAATACTGTCAGAGCAGGCAGTTGAAGCTACCTATATAAACAACAGTACCAGCCAGGGTGAAGAGGCAGTTACAGATGAAACAACAATAGAAATGATTGCGGAAGAAGACACGGCGGAATTCCTGGCAGTTACACCCAATGGGGAACTGATCACTGCTGTTGAAGGGGAAACGGAAACTGAGGAAGAATCCGGAACCGGGGAAGAACCGGAAAAGGATGATGAGAATGAAGAAGATAAAAAAGAAGACGGGCAGGAATAGATTCACTATGAGCTAAAATATTTGCAAGATGCGCCACAGCCAAAAGTTGTGGCGCATCTTGCATTTTAGTATTGATATAACAGTACTAATATTCATACAGGAGGCCAGCGCAAATCTGGATTCGCGAAACCGTAAGCCACCGTCATATCTGAATACGAAGTACTGAATAATGAATATTGTATATTCGCGAACTATGGCAGAACAATTATCAACAGCTGTACTAACGGCAATAGCCAGCGAGTTTGGAACGCCGGTGTACGTTTATCATGCAGAAAGAATAAAAGAACAATACGCGCAATTGCAGGCTGCTTTTAAAACGTCTGATACACGTTTTTTTTATGCTTGTAAAGCACTGACCAATCTCAATGTATTGCGTTATATAAAAAGCATTGGGTGTAATATAGACTGCAGCTCTTTTAATGAAGTCCTGCTGGCGGTAAAGGCTGGGTTTGATCCCAAAAAGATTTTATATACCTCCAATAACATTGCTTTTTCAGAAATTGAAGCCGCGCAGAAGCTGGGCGTAAATATCAATATAGACAGCTTATCCAACCTTGAAAAATTCGGCAAAAAATTCGGTCATAGTTACCCGGTAGGTATTCGTCTGCGGCCCAATATTATGGCAGGTGGCAACATAAAAATTTCTACCGGTCATGAAAAAAGCAAATTTGGTATACCACTTGAACAAATAGATAAAGTGCTCTCAATTGTTAAGCGCACCAACCTGTTTATTCATGCCCTGCACATACACACCGGCAGTGAAATTAAAGATGTGGAAGTTTTTGCAAAAGGGATAGAAGTGTTGTTTGGAATAGCAGAGAAATTTCCGGAATTGCAGGTCTTTGATTTTGGCGGAGGGTTTAAAGTGCCGTATAAACCAGGTGAGGAAGGAACCGATATATCTTTACTGGGTAAAAAAGTAGCAGAAGAAATGGAATGGTTTGAAGAGAAATATGACCGGCACATGCAGGTTTGGTTTGAGCCGGGAAAATTTATTGTAAGCGAGGCTGGTTACCTGGTTACAAAAGTGAATGTGATTAAGGAATCAGCAACCACGGTATTTGCAGGTGTAGACAGCGGACTTAATCATTTTATCAGACCCATGTTTTACGGGGCCTATCATGTTATTGATAATATTTCTAATCCAGCAGGAACAGAAAAAAGATACAATGTGGTGGGCAATATTTGCGAGACCGATACATTTGCCGAAGACAGGTTGTTAAATGAAGTGCGCGAAGGGGATTACCTGGTTTTTAAAAATGCGGGTGCCTATGGATTTGAAATGGCTTCCAATTACAATAGCCGGTTTAAACCTGCTGAAGTGCTTGTAAAAGATGGTAAAGCCCATCTCATCCGGAGAAGAGACGGGCTGGAAGATTTATTTAGAAATATTGTAGAGATATCGTCATAAGACGTGAGTGCTTTCTCCACGCTGCGCTTACAGCCGATGTTTACAACTCACGCCTTACGTTTCACGATTTAATAAGTGTACACCAAACTTACACCCCTCACCGTAAACAGTCCGCCTGCACCAAAATCGCCGGTACCGGGAATTTCAATATAATGCAGGAACCTGTCCTGTATAACACCGCCGTCAGGAAAACTGGTGTCTGTAACCGTTAGATAATTATCTGGTGGCAGAGAGGTGGGAGGAAGATTAATAAAAGACATTTCAATTTCTCCTGATGGAGAATGCCGGTCTGCATGTTTGCGTAAAAAGAAAGAAAGAACAGTATTGGGGGTGGTATTTTTATAGTGTATAGAGATAGATTTAAGTACGGCACCTACGGGCAATACAATGGCGGTAGAAAGTGATTTGCCGGCTACAGCAGTGCGCCTGCCGTCCTGGAAAAGATCAACATATCCATCAGCACTGCTGGGCGGAAAAAAAGCAGTGCTTTCAATATAAATAGTGTTGGCCTTTTTTACCGGTAAAGGAAAAAGTCCTTTGTTGACTGGTTTTGATTTTGTTGATTTCGTTTTTACCGGTGCGGCTTTTTTAGGGGCTGCTTTTTTAACTTTTGCAGCAGCTTTTTTCTTTTTTACAGGCATAGAATAGTTTTTTAATGTGATTATTTGCTGGTGCAAGTTAACAGATAGATGGAGCCACGCAATACCACTTTACGGTAGTTTTTATTATATTAATTCAGCAGTAAAACAACAAGATGCCTGCAACGGGGCAGATGTTTTTTTCATCTGATGACATCAGTGTGTTTTAATCCTTTTACTTAACTTGTACTGGTATTCCTTAACCGCTAAAATTTTATTATGCCCATAAGAATGACGGATGATCCGCAGGAAGACCAACCCCAGTATGACAGCAATGATGACAGGGGTGGTAGTGGAGGTGGCGGCGGCGGTGGTTTGCTTGGCCTTCTTCCTTTAGTATTTGGATTGTTCCGCAGTAAAATAGGAATCGTGGTGCTGATAATAGGCGGTTTAGCCTATTTTATGTTTGGAAGAGGTGGTTGCAATATGGGCGGGGGCGGCGTTCTGAACAATATCAGTCAGCTGGCAACGGGTGGCATGCTGGATCCTAAACAGTTTGAGAAAGCAAGTATTTATGAGCCACTTTCCGATGATAATTCTAAAAATCCTTTGCCGGAAAGTGCTAATCTGCAAAAATTTGCACCTTCAGTTGGTAACCAGGGACAACAGGGAAGCTGTGTTGCATGGAGCAGCGCTTATGCAGCAAGGTCAATACTGGAATCTGCCCGTACGGGCCAGGCAGCGGATAATGTAAAATTCAGCCCATCTTTTTTATACAATCAAATCGGGCTTGATGGTTGCCAGGGTTCTTATATTGAAAGGGCCATGGAATACATGACAAAACAGGGATCTGTTCCTTATAATGCATTCCCGTATAATGAACATGATTGCAGCAGTCAGCCAGGTCAGCAATTGGTTCAGCAGGCGTCTCAATATAAAATGCGCGGATTTAACAGGCTTAGTCTTGGCGACAGAAATGATGTAATTGATCTGAATGCAATAAAACAAAATCTTTCCCAGGGTGCGCCGGTAGCCATTGGCATGATGGTGGGACAGAGTTTTATGCAGAATATGATGGGCAAAGATGTCTGGCAACCAGAAGCAGGTGACAGAAGTATGCAGGGTTTTGGCGGACACGCAATGTGCGTAGTGGGATATGACGATAAAAAATACGGCGGATCTTTTTTACTAATGAACAGCTGGGGACCGGAATGGGGTACTAACGGTTTTGCGTGGGTGCAGTATCCTGTTTTTAAATATTTTGTCCGGGAAGCGTATGGACTGGAACCTATGCAGCGGGTAGGCACAGCTGCCAACCAGGCTTTTGAATGTGAAGTCGGCCTTGTGCAGGTAGATTATGATGCGTCACAAAGAAAAACAATTTCCAAAGGATACATTCCATTGCGTACAAACGGAGATAATAAATTTATAACTGTATCGCCTGTACGAAAGGCAAGTAAGTTTAAAATGGAAGTAAAAAACAGTACAGAATGCTACGTGTATGTTTTTGGTAAAGAAACCGATGGTACCAGCTATACATTGTTTCCTTATCCACGGGCCGATGATCCCACTAAAACAAAATACGCTCCTTTCTGCGGCATTGCCGGCTACCGTTTATTTCCCAAAGACAAAAGTCTTACGCCAGATAGCATTGGCACAAGAGATATGATGGCGGTAGTGGTTAGCAAAAAGCCATTGGACTGGTTCAGGTTAAATCAGCAAATAAGTCAGAATCCAACGCAGGATTATGCGGCCAGGTTAAACACAGCACTGGGCAGCCAGCTTATTAAAGGGGTGCGCTATCAAAGCAGCGGAAAAGGAAGCATGGGTTTCAGCACAAACGGCACAGATAATGATGTAGTAGCATGCATTGTGGAAATTGATAAGAATTAATGATTATCCTGGCTGCAGTCTTCACCGGTTTCTGAACTGTTTTTAAGAAAACAAGTTTGTTATTTCAACTTTGACCTAAGATTACATGAGCAGTACAACACAAGAATTTATACAATTAATGAAACATCCTGTTAAGTTCAGGATGTTTCTTTTTTTTAAATTACCTGCTGCGTTTTTCAGCGGGGTAAGAATAAAAAATATAGATGAAAGCAAGTGTATTGTTTCCATACCTTATAAATGGTTCTCACAAAATCCGTTCAGGTCAACTTATTTTGCCTGCCTGGCCATGGCAGCGGAAATGACTACCGGTTCACTTGGCATGATGCATATTCATAAAAGAAAACCTGCAGTTTCAATGCTGGTGGTAAAACTGGAAGCGGTATATTTTAAAAAAGCGACAGGGCTCACCATCTTCACTTGTGCAGACGGTGAACAATTAAAAGCCACCATTGAAAAAGCCATTGCAACAGGAGAAGGACAGTCATTTACCGCTACATCTTCTGGTGTTAATGAACAAGGAGAAAAGATTGCTGATTTTTTTATAACATGGTCTTTTAAGGCGAGGTCAGGATAAAAAAAATTGCGGATTTCGGGATTGAGAGATTTTGTGATTTCTTTCAATACAACGATGATCATAAGCACTATATCACTGCATTTCAAATTTCACAATCACAAATTTCCAAAATCTCAAAATTAAGAAGTATGAAGATTGCTTTCCATGGTGCCGCACGCACTGTAACCGGTTCAAAACATTTGCTTACTTTATCCAATGGGAAAAAATACCTGCTTGATTGTGGTATGTTCCAGGGTATGGGACCCGATACTGATAACCTTAACCGCAACTGGGGTTTTGATCCCGCAACAGTTGATTTTCTTGTTTTATCCCACGCACACATAGATCATAGTGGCCTGATACCAAAACTGGTAAAAGACGGATTCAGGGGTAAAATTTTTTGTACCCCGGCAACAAAAGAACTTACACAGATATTGTTGCTGGATTCTGCAGAAATACAGGAAGGCGATGTGAAATTTTCTAATAAAAGAAGAGCGGCAAATAACCTGCCTTACCTGAGCCCTTTGTATACAATTGAAGATGCAAAAAAATGTTTTGATCAGTTTAAGATTGTAGAATACGGTGACTGGTACGCTATTGATGAGCAGGTGTCATTGCAATATACAGATGCCGGGCATATTATCGGAAGCGCAGCGGTACATTTAAAAATTACAGAAAACGGAAAACCAACCAGGCTTACTTTTAGCGGCGATGTAGGCAGGTACAGGGATGTAATACTCAGATCGCCGGAAATTTTTTCACAGGCAGATTACATTCTTCTTGAATCTACTTACGGAAACAGCCTGCATGAGGATGTTTCAACTACACCAGATCAGCTGTTACAGTGGATTGAAAAAGCCTGCCTGCAGAAAAAAGGTAAATTGATTATGCCTGCATTCAGTGTTGGCCGTACGCAGGAATTATTATTTTCTTTAAACCAGCTGGAGCTTGAAAAAAGGCTGCCACCTGTTGCGTATTTTATAGACAGTCCGCTGAGTATAGAGGCAACCCAGGTTATGAAAAACTACCCGCGCTATTTTAATAGGAATATCCAGAAGATAATGGAAAGTGATAATGACCCATTTGGTTTTGGGGGATTGCGGTATATTAAAACAGTAGACGAATCAAAGTCATTGAATTATTTTACGGACCCTTGTGTAATTATTTCAGCAAGCGGTATGGCAGACGCCGGACGCGTAAAACATCATATCAGCAACAGCATTGAAAACAGCCACAATACAATTTTAATGACGGGATACTGCGAGCCACATTCATTGGGCGGAAGGTTAATTGCAGGTGCAAAAGAAGTAAGCATTTATGGTGTTAAACATGAAGTGCATGCAGAAATAGGAGCCATCCGGAGCATGAGTGCGCATGGCGATTATGAAGATCTGAGCCAGTTTCTTGCCTGCCAGGATGCCAAAGCAGTAAAGAAGTTATTTCTTGTTCATGGTGAATATGATGTACAACAGGCATTTAAGCAACGGTTGGCTAAAAAGGGCTTTACGGATATTGAAATACCTGAACAGCACTATGAAATAGGATTGACGTAGTACAGTGATTGAACGTATTCCAGCAGGGGCATTCTACCTGTGCTTTTTTACGGGTATAGCCCATGTTAAGAAGTTTGATATCGCCAAAAAAAGTTCGGAAAAAATAAAAAGCCATCACGCAACAGCGCGATGGTTTTTTATTTTTCTTCAATGCGGTATTGTCATGTTTACATAGGCCCCGCTTGTTTTTCAAATCGATACAATTGTATTTTTTGTCTCCCCAATTACCTGTTTTGTCTACTCTGCCCTGTAAACCAATAGTCACCTTAGTAGCTTTATGCTGGTTATAATAACATCAAATTCAAAATAAATTATGCATATGAAATCATCAGACACAATACATGGCAATTCTTTTAAAAACCAATCATTGGTATTTGCCAGTAGCAAAACAACCGCCATAGGTTTATGGATAGCGGCTTTGGGCATCTTCATCCAGGCTGC